>JBDTDI010000001.1:0-4911 GCA_039923155.1 Mycobacteriaceae bacterium
GCCCACCATCCCGCCCGTCCCCCTGCCCACCATCCCGCCCGCTCCGGTGGTGGAACCCGCCGCCCGGGTCGGCGCCACCCGGGTGCTGCAGCTGGCGCTCGAGGTCGAGGCCGGACGTCGAAGTCCCACGCTGCTGCGCCCCCTGCTGAGCCCGGCCGCACTGGACAGGGTGGTCGCCAGGGCCCGGGAGTGTGTGCGGTCCAGACCCCTGCCCGGGCACCTGCACCCCGTTCACACCCAGGCCGTCACCGACGACGTGGTCGAGGCGTTCGGCCGGGTCAGCCGTGGCCCGCGCGACCACGCTGTGGTCGCCCGGCTGGAACGGGGCCCCGCCGGCTGGATCTGCACCATCCTGCGGCTGGGGTGAGCGGCGCACAGGTCCTACTTCTTGCGGCCGGACTTTCCGCGCTTGCCCTGTGTCTGCTTGACCTGGCTGCGCTCCGCCGCCCGTCGGTCACGTCGGGTCTCGTCCGCACCGTCGGGTGCGTCGTCGTGGGTGAGCTCCGCGTCGCCGTCCTCGTCGGGACCGGAGTAGGTCAGCGCCGACTCCGGCGAGGCCGACGAGGCCAACGCGGCGTTCGCCGCCGCGGCCCGCTGGCGTTCCGCCGCCGCCAGCTGGGCCGGCGTCGCGGCCGTTACCGACTGGTCTGCGGGGGCGGGAGCGGCCTCGACGCTCACGTTGAACAGGAACGCGGCCGACTCCTCCTTCAGCCCGTCGAGCATGCCGCGGAACATGTCGAAGCCCTCACGCTGGTACTCCACCAGCGGGTCGCGCTGCGCCATGGCGCGCAGGCCGATGCCTTCCTTCAGGTAGTCCATCTCGTAGAGGTGCTCGCGCCACTTGCGGTCCAGCACGCTGAGCAGCACCCGGCGCTCGAGGTCACGCATGGCGCCCTCACCCCCGATGCCGTCGATCTCGGTCTCCCGCGCGGTGTAAGCCGACCGCACGTCCGCGAGCACCGCCTCGAGCAGCTCGTCGTGGGTCAGGTCGCCCTGCTCACCGACCTCGGTCTCACCCACCAGGTCCTGCCAGCGCAGGCTCACCGGGTACAAGGTCCGCAGCGCGGTCCACAGCGCCTCCAGGTCCCAGTCCTCGGCGTAGCCCGCGGTGGTGGCACCGTTGACGTAGGCGGTGACGACATCGGTGACCATCAGCTGGACCTGGCCCTCGACGTCCTCGCCGGCGAGCACCCGGCGCCGCTCGTCGTAGACGATCGTGCGTTGCTGGTTCATCACCTCGTCGTACTTGAGGACGTTCTTGCGGATCTCGAAGTTCTGCTGCTCGACCTGGGTCTGCGCGCTCAGGATCGCCTTGGAGACCATCTTGGCCTCGATGGGCACGTCCTCGGGGAGGTTCAGCCGGGTCATGATGGACTCGATCATCGGCCCGTTGAACCGCTGCATCAGCTCGTCGCCCAGCGACAGGTAGAAGCGGGACTCACCAGGGTCGCCCTGGCGCCCGGAGCGTCCGCGCAGCTGGTTGTCGATGCGGCGGGAGTCGTGACGCTCGGTCCCCAGCACGTAGAGCCCGCCCGCGTCACGCACCTTCTCGGCCTCGGCGGCAGCCTCCTCCTTCACCGCGGCCAGCACGATGTCCCACTCCCGCTCGTACTCCTCCGGGGTGCTGATCGGGTCCAGGCCACGCTCACGCAGCTGCAGGTCAGCGAGGATGTCGGGGTTGCCACCCAGGACCACGTCGGTGCCGCGTCCCGCCATGTTCGTGGCCACCGTGACCGCCCCGGTGCGCCCGGCCTGGGCGACGATCGTCGCCTCCTTCTCGTGGAACTTGGCGTTGAGCACGCTGTGCGGCACCCCCTGGGCCACCAGCTGCTTGCTCAGGTACTCCGAGCGCTCGACGCTGGTGGTGCCGATGAGCACGGGCTGACCGGCCTCGTGCCGCTCCACCACGTCCTGCACGACGGCGGTGAACTTGGCCTGCTCGGTCTTGTAGATCAGGTCACCGGCGTCGACCCGCACCATCTCGCGGTTGGTGGGGATGGTGAGCACGCCCAGGGCGTAGATCTGGTGCAGCTCCGCGGCCTCGGTCTGGGCGGTGCCAGTCATCCCGGACAGCTTCTCGTAGAGCCGGAAGTAGTTCTGCAGCGTGATCGTGGCCAGCGTCTGGTTCTCGGCCTTGATCTCCACCTGCTCCTTGGCCTCGATGGCCTGGTGCATGCCCTCGTTGTAGCGCCGTCCGGTCAGCACGCGGCCGGTGAACTCGTCGACGATGCTCACCTCGCCGTCGCGGACGATGTAGTCCTTGTCGCGGGCGTACAGCTCCTTGGCCTTGATCGAGTTGTTCAGGTAGCTCACCAGCGGGGAGTTGGCGGCGGAGTAGAGGTTGTCGATCCCCAGCTGGTCCTCCACCAGCTCCACGCCGAGCTCGTGCACGCCGATGGTCCGCTTCTTCTCGTCCACCTCGTAGTGGGTGTCGCGCTTGAGCATGGGCGCGAGACGGGCGAACTCGCCGTACCACTTGGAGGAGGCGTCGGCCGGGCCGGAGATGATCAGCGGGGTGCGCGCCTCGTCGATCAGGATGGAGTCAACCTCGTCCACGATCGCGTAGGTGTGTCCCCGCTGCACCAGCTCGGCCAGCGAGGTGGCCATGTTGTCCCGCAGGTAGTCGAAGCCAAACTCGTTGTTGGTGCCGTAGGTGATGTCGGCGGCGTAGGCCACCCGCCGCTCGTCCGGGGTCATCCCGCTGAGGATGGCGCCCACCTCCAGACCGAGGAAGCGGTGCACCCGACCCATCCACTCGGAGTCACGCTTGGCCAGGTAGTCGTTGGTGGTGACCACGTGCACGCCCGCTCCGCCGAGCGCGTTCAGGTACGCGGCCAGCACCGAGGTCAGCGTCTTGCCCTCACCGGTCCTCATCTCGGCGATGTTGCCCAGGTGCAGCGCTGCCGCCCCCATCACCTGCACCGGGTAGGGCTTCTGGCCCAGCACCCGGAACGCGGCCTCGCGGGCGACGGCGAACGCCTCGGGCAGCAGGGCGTCGAGGTCCTCGCCGTCGGCGTGACGGGTCCGGAACTCCTCGGTCTTGGCCTGCAGCTCGGGGTCGGTGAGCGCAGCAACCTCCTCGGCCAGGGTGTCGACGTGGTCAGCGATGGCCCGCAGGCGCTTGACCGCACGGCCCTCACCGGAACGCAGCAGCTTCGAGAACGACAGCACTTCTCAGGGGTCCCTCACTCGTCGACGACAGGGTCCGGTCCCCCTCCACGACGTGCTGTGGGCGGGACCGGACCCCAGTCTAGGTGGGTGCCGCGGTGCTCAGGCCAGGCGGATGACCCCGTAGTCGAACGCGTGGCGGCGGTACACCACGCTCGGTCGGTCGCTCTCCAGGTCGTGGAACAGGAAGAAGTCGTGGCCCACCAGCTCCATCTCGTACAGCGCCTCGTCCACCGACATGGGCGTGGCGGGGTGCTCCTTGACCCGCACCACACGACCGGGACCGTCCTCAGGCTCGGGTTCGTGCTCGTCGGCGGTCGGCTCCAGCTGGGGGGTCCAGGCCGCGCTGGCCTCGGCCACCGACACCGGCGTGTGCCGTCCGTGGTGCACCTTGCGCTGGTCGCTGGCCCGCCGAAGCCTCGCCTCGAGCTTGGTCACCGCGCCTTCCAGCGCCCCGTAGAAGCTCTCCGCGCACGCCTCCGCCCGCACCACCGGCCCCTTGCCCAGCCCGGTGATCTCCACCCGTTGGCAGCTCTTCGACTGCCTGCGGTTGCGCTCGTGGGTCAGCTCCACGGAGAACCGGTGCAGGCTGGGGTCGTAGCGCTCCATCCGCTCCAGCTTCTCGGCGACCTTGGCACGGAAGTGCTCGGGCACCTCCACGTTGCGCCCGGTGACCCGCAGGTCGACCGGTTCCCGTTCCGGCTCCGCGCCGCGCACGAACTCCGTGTCGGCCTGCGGGGTGTCGGCTGCCGTGGTGTCGGTCTGCGCGGCCCCGGAGGCGCTGTCGGTCTGCGCGGGGTCCGGCGAACCCTGCTCAGCACTGTCGACGCTGGGGGTGGCTGTGCTCGGGGCGGTCGAACTCGGGGTTCTGACGGTGCTGGTGCTCACGCGTTACCTCCACCTACGGGCCGACGAGTGGGTACGCCGGCCAGGGTTCAGCTGTTGCGCCGGGCTTGCGCGCGGCGGGGGTGGACGAGACCTCCTCCCTGGCGCTCCCTGTTGACGGCCATCTACCTCGAACCTAGCGTCCTCACCCCACCGTTGCCAGGACGAGGACGGCGTGCACCCGCACACCGCACCCCGCCAGGGCTGCGGTCGCAGCCGCGGCCGTCGCCCCGGTGGTCAGCACGTCGTCGAGCAGGAGCACGGTGGCGCCCGCCGAAACGGTCGGTCTCGAGCGCACCCGGACCCGCCCAGCAAGGTTCTCGGTGCGCTGTGACGCGCTCAGGCCCACCGAGTCGCGCGCCCGCCAGGACGTCCGCAGCACCTCCGACACCGCCACGGTCCAGCCCCCGTGCGTGAGCCGCCCGGCGGCCTCCCGGGCCAGCGCGGCGACCGGGTCGCCACCGCGTGCACGTGCGGCCCTGGCCCGGCTCGGCGCGACCGCCAGCACCAGCGGCGCCAGCTCGGCGGGGTCGAGCTCGCCCCACTCCCGCAGGTGCTCCACCGCGCCCGCCAACGCCGCTCCCAGCGGGCCGAGCAGGTCACGACGCCCCCGTTCCTTGAGCGCGATCACCCCGCCCCGCCACGGCCCGCCGTAGGGTCCACAGGCCCAGGCCGTGGGCACCCCAGCCACCCGGGGGGTCAGGGCCATCGGCTCCGCAGCGGCCAGCACGGCGGCGCAGGCCGGGCACCACGAGTGCCCCGGCGCGCCGCACCCGCCGCACTCCTGGGGCAGGACGAGGTCGAGCAGGGTGCGCACCCCTGCACGGTGGCAGGCGGGCGAGTCCCCCGCCAGGGGCC
>JBDTDI010000002.1:0-3017 GCA_039923155.1 Mycobacteriaceae bacterium
GCGAAGAACCGCGCCCATTCGGCCAGCTCCGGTGCCACGGTCGCCACGAGCAGCCACGCGTCGGTGGGACCTCGGTCGGGTCGGCTCGGCCGCGCTCGCGCGGCCAGCACGGCTGTGGCCCCACGCAGCGCCGCCAGGTGCGCCGCCGCGAGCCGGCGGGTAGCCAGGTTCTCCCGCTGCGCAGCACGCACCCCCGCCGCCGCCTGGTTCAGCAGCTGGGTGGACGGGTGTCTCCGATCCCGACTTGCCAGTGTGTCGAACATACGTTCGATCATGCGCCGGATCGTGGTCGTTGGTCAACCCCAGCTCCGGGGGTGGTGAGATGGACTGGTGAGCCCGGTGCTGGTTGATCTCTCCGCGCAGGACCTGCGCGAGCAGATGGGGGCCGCGCTCGCGGTGTACGTCCGCGCAATGGGCTACCCGGAGAACACCGCTGCCCACCGGGCGCCGCTGTGGGCCGAGCACGCCTTGCGCCCGGGCTGGCAGGCCGTTGCTGCCCTCGCCCACCCGCCCCGCCCCGACGACCCCGAGCCCAGCATCGTCGGCATCGCCTACGGGTACCGCACCAGCCGGGGTCAGTGGTGGTCCGAGGAGGTGCGCACCGGCCTGGTCCGGCTCGGTCACACGGAGGCACAGGTGGACACGCTCCTGGAGGGCGCGTTCGAGCTGACCGAGCTGCACGTGCACCCGGACCTGCAGGGCCAACGCCTGGGCCAGCGGCTGCTCACCGCCCTGCTGGCCGGGCGCCGGGAGCCCAGGGTGCTGCTGTCCACGCCGGAGGCCCCCGACGCCGACAACCGCGCGTGGCGGCTCTACCGCAGGGTCGGATTCACCGATGTCCTCCGGGACTTCCTGTTCACCGGGGACACCCGACCCTTCGCCGTCCTGGCCCGCCCCCTGCCCCTGTCCGTCTGACGAGCCGGAACCGCTCCGCGCCGCTAGCGTCGAGGCGGTGACCCCGAACGTGACCCAGGACGTGGTGGTGGTCGGCTCCGGGCACAACGCGCTGGTTGCCGCTTGTTACCTCGCGCGCGAAGGGTGGGGCGTCACCGTCTGCGAGCGGGACACCATCCTGGGCGGCGCCGTGTCCACCGTGGAGCGCTTCCCGGGGCACCGGGTGGACCGAGGTTCCTCCGCGCACCTCATGATCCGACGGACCGGGGTCGTGGAGGAGCTGGCGCTGGCCGAGCACGGACTGCGCTACGCCGACTGCGACCCGTGGGGCTTCGCCCCCGCTCCCCCGGGCTCGTCCGAGCCCGGCATCGTCTTCCACACCGACCTCGACGCCACGTGCGCGTCGATCGAGGCCGCCTGCGGGGCTCGGGACGCCGATGCCTACGCCGCCTTCGCGCGCACGTGGGGTGAACGCAGCGCCCGGGTGCTGCGCAGCTTCGGCGCGCCGCCCACGCCGCGCCACCTGCTCCGTTCCTTCTGGGGCATGGACACGCGCGGTGCGCCGGCCGCGCTGGCTCGCGAGTTCCTCACCTCCGGCGACGCCCTGCTCGACGACACCTTCGACACCGAGCGGCTGCGGGCCGCCCTGGCCTGGTTCGGCGCCCAGTCGGGACCGCCGATGTCCGCCGCCGCGACGGCGCCGATGGTCGGTTTCGCTGCGGCCATGCACACCACACCTCCGGGCCGGGCCATCGGCGGCAGCGGGGCGCTGACGGCGGCGCTGGCCCACCGGCTGCGCAGCGACGGGGGTGAGGTTCTCCTCGGGGACGGGGTCAGCGCGCTCCGCCGCGAGGACGACACCTGGACCGTGCACACCACGGGCGGCGCCCGGCTGCGGGCCCGCACCGTGATCGCCGGGTGCCACGTCCTGGAAACCCTGGACCTGCTGGCCGCGGGTGGTCATGACCAGGGGGAGCTCAGCCGCTGGCGTCGACAGGTTCGGGTGGGACCGGGCATCGGGATGGTCGTGCGTCTGGCGACCTCCGGCCTGCCGCACTACCCGAGCGCCCCCGACAGCGCCCGGGTCGAGAACGCCCTCCAGCTGCTGGTGCACGACCGTCGACAGCTGCACTCCGCGCACGGGGCGGCCCTGGCCGGTGAGCTGCCGCCCGTTCCCGCGGTGCTGGCCATGAGCCTCAGCGCGCTGGACCCCGGCTCGGTTCCCGCGGGAGAGCAACAGCTGAGCCTCTGGGCCCAGTGGCACCCGTTCACGCTGAGCGGTGGCCGCTCCTGGGCGGACCTCGGCGAGGCGGAGGGCGACCGCATCGTCGCCCAGCTGGAGCTGGCGGCGCCCGGGTTCACCGACACCGTCCTGCACCGCCTGGTGCAGACCCCGGCCGACCTCGAGCGGGAGCTGGGGCTGCGCGGTGGCAACGTCATGCACGTCGAGATGTCGCTCGAGTCCCAGATGATGTTCCGCCCGGTCCCCGCCCTGGCCGGTTACCGGGTCCCCGGCGCGGACGGGCTCTACCTCACCGGGGCCTCGACCCACCCCGGTGGCGGCGTCAACGGAGCCAGCGGGCGGTCCAGCGCCGCGCTGATGCTGGCCGACGCGCGGCGGGGTCGGCTGCGTCGGGCGCTGCGACGGGACGGGACCCGGTGAGCGCGGCAGCTCGGCCATCCCGACCGGTGCTCATCGCCTGGGGGATTGGCGCCCTCTGGGTGCTGGCCCAGATCTGCTACCCCCTGGTGGGCGGCACCACCCGAGACGTCGTGACCGTCACCGTGGTCCTGTTGGGTGCTGGTGCCGGCGTGCTGCACGCGACCGCCACCCGCGGCTGGGTCTGGGCGCTGTGGCTGGTGGTGGTGACCGCAGTCGGCGGCTTCGCGGTCGAGCTGCTGGGCACGGTCAGCGGGTTGCCGTTCGGTCACTACGACTACGCCGCAGGCCGGCTCGGTCCCGCCGTCGCCGGGGTACCGCTGCTGATCGGCGTCGCCTGGACCGCCGGCGCCTACCCGGCCTGGTGCGCCGCCGGCCGGGTGGCGCCTCGGCGGCGCGGACTTCGCTGGGCACTCGCCGCGGTGGGCCTGGCTGGCTGGGACCTCTACCTCGACCCGCAGAT
>JBDTDI010000003.1:0-2699 GCA_039923155.1 Mycobacteriaceae bacterium
GCATCGGACAGGCACGCCGCGGTGACCGCGTCGCCGTCGAGCTCGGTCAGCCAGTCGGGCAGGGGCGTGCGAGCGGCGAGGGCGTTGCGGTCGAGGTAGTCCTCGCCCAGGTGCCAGTACAGGTGCCAGACGTACTCCCGCCACCCCAGCACCTGCCGCACGAACCCCTCGACGCTGGCCAGCGGTGCCGCCCCGGCCGTGTGCGCGGCCTCCGCGTCTCGCACCACCTCCAGCGGGTGCAGCAGCCCCAGGTTCATCGGTACGGAGAGCAGCGAGTGGGCCATGGGCCAGTCCGCCGCCATGACGGCGTCCTCGTAGGGGCCGAAGCTGGGCAGTCGTTCGGACACGAAGTGCGTCAGCGCTTTCTGGGCCTCGTCGCGGGTGACGGGGAACAACCGCGGGCCGTCGGTGCCCACGGTGGTGACCTGCCCGGCCGCCGCCATCGCGTCCAGGTCGGAGCGAACCTCGTCGTCGATCGGGTCCTCGCTGGGCCACCACGGCGCCGCCACCCCCAGCGTGGTGCGCCCCTTGGGTGGCTGCTCCCGGTTGGCCTCGTCGAGGTTCCAGGTGCCCCCCACGGGTGCAGCAGGCTCGCCCGGCTCCATCAGCACCTCGAAGCGCTGGCGCTGGGCCCGGTAGAAGGTCTCCATCCGGAAGCTGTCGCGGCCCTGCGCCCACTGAGCGAACTCGTCCCGGCCGAGCGCGAACGCGGGGCTGGGCAGCACCTGCTCGACCAGGCCCTGCTCGGCGAGGCGGTACACGAAGGCCTCCGCCGCCCGTGAGGTGGGTTCGTGCACGACCACCGGTCGACCCAGCTGCTCGAGGGCCTGGCGGTAGGTGCTGGTGCGCAGGTGGATGGCCCGCTCCCCCAGCTCGTCGGCCAGGTGCCGCATCCCCGAGAGCACCAGGTGCAGCTTCTGACGGTGGACACGCCGGCGTCCCAGCGCGGCGGCGGACTCGACGAGCAGCACCTGCCGGTGGGCGTGCTCGGTGCGGAAGTGTGGGCCCAGCTGGTCGCCGAACAACCACAGCGGTGCCGGGTCGGACGTCGGGCCGGGGTCAGCAGGGCTCATCCCTCGAGATTGTGGTCCAGGGGAGCCGTCACGGCCGGGCAAGAGGCCAAGGCCAGGCTCACCTTCGTCCACAGTGGAACGAACTGGGCGGTACCCTCGTCGTTGTGACTGACGTCGGATCCGCACCCCCCATGTCCGGCGCCGAGGAGGTGGGCCACACCCACGCCGACGTCGCCGGGGGGTGGCTGCGCGCTGCGGTGTTCGGGGCGATGGACGGCCTGGTGACCAACATCTCGCTGGTTGCCGGGATCGGCGCCGCCGGGGCCCCGCCCCGCACCATCGTGCTCACCGGGGTGGCCGGCCTCGTCGCGGGCGCGTTCTCGATGGCTCTGGGCGAGTACGCCTCGGTGGGCACCCAGAACGACCAGGTCGCCGCCGAGGTGGTCAAGGAGCGTCGGGAGCTGGCCGAGAACGCGGCCGGCGAGCAGGCCGAGCTGGTGGAGATGTTCACCGGGATGGGTATGACGGAGGAGACCGCCACCACTGCAGCGGCCGAGGTGCACCGCGACCCGGAACGCGCGGTGGCCCTGCACATCGCCCAGGAGCTGGGCGTCGACCCCAACGAGCAGCCCTCCCCGTGGGTCGCGGCCGGCTCGTCGTTCGTGATGTTCGCCCTGGGCGCGGTCATCCCGCTGCTGCCCTACCTGCTGGGCTTCACCTCGCTGCTGGTCGGTCTCGTCGTGGGTGGGCTCGGGCTGCTCGGCGCCGGCGCCCTCGCCGCCCGGTTCACGGCCCGGCCCTGGTGGGAGGGGGCGCTGCGCCAGCTGCTGTTCGGCGTCATCGCCGCGGGGGCCACCTACCTGGTGGGCATGGCTATCGGGGTGTCCCCGACCGGCTGAACCGCGGGCCCGTCTCGCCGCTCAGGAGCCGAGCACCCCGTCCACCAGCTGCTGGGCCTGCTCCTGCACCTGGGCGAGGTGCTCCGCGCCGCGGAAGCTCTCCGCGTAGATCTTGTACACGTCCTCGGTGCCTGACGGCCGGGCGGCGAACCACGCGTTCTCGGTGCACACCTTGAGCCCACCAATCGCCTCGCCGTTGCCCGGCGCCTCGGTGAGCACGGACGTGATCTCCTCCCCCGCCAGCTCGGTGGCGGTGACGTCGGACGCGCTGAGCGCGCCCAGGCGCTTCTTCTGCGCCCGGTCCGCGGGGGCATCGGTGCGGGCGTAGGCCGGGTCGCCATGACGGCCCACCAGCTCGGCGTAGTGCTGCGACGGGCTCTTGCCGGTGGTGGCCAGGATCTCCGCGGCCAGCAGGGCCAGCACCAACCCGTCCTTGTCGGTGGTCCAGGTGGTGCCGTCGTGACGCAGGAACGACGCCCCGGCCGACTCCTCACCGCCGAAGCCCACCGAACCGTCACCCAGACCGGGCACGAAGTGCTTGAAGCCGACAGGCACCTCCAGCAACCTCCGGCCGAGCTCGGCGACCACCCGGTCGATCATCGACGAGCTCACCAGGGTCTTGCCGACGGCGACCTCGGCAGACCAGCTGCGCCGAGCGAACAGGTGCCCGATCGCCACGGCCAGGTAGTGGTTGGGGTTCATCAGGCCTGCGTCGGGGGTGACGATGCCGTGCCGGTCGGCGTCGGCGTCGTTACCGGTGGACAGGTCGTAGTCATCCTTGGCGTGG
>JBDTDI010000004.1:0-3718 GCA_039923155.1 Mycobacteriaceae bacterium
GGATCGAGCGGTGGATGCTCACCGGTGGATCGTGGGGCTCCACGCTGACGCTGGCCTACGCCCAGCGCCACCCCCACCGGGTCACCGAGATCGTGCTGTCCGCCATCTTCACCACCCGCCGACGGGAGGTGGACTGGCTCTACCGCGGGGTCGGCCGCTTCTTTCCCGCCCAGTGGCAGGCGTTCCGCGCCGCGGGCGCGGGCGCGGGCGGGCGGGACGGGGACCTGCTGGCGGCCTACACCCGGCTGCTCGCCGACCCCGACCGCACCGTGCGCGAGCGCGCCGCGACGGCCTGGTGCCGCTGGGAGGACGCGGTGCTCTCGATGGAGACCACGGGCATCCCGAACCTCTACAGCAGCAAGCCCACCGACGCGATGGTGGCCATGGTGCGCATCTGCGCGCACTACTTCGCCCACGTGGCGTGGCTCGAGGAGGGGGTGCTCATCCGGGAGGCGGGGCAGCTGGCGGGGATTCCCGGGGTGCTCGTGCACGGGCTCGCCGACCTCTCCAGCCCGGTGGAGACCGCGTGGGCGCTGGCGCAGCGGTGGCCCGACGCCGAGCTGCACGTGGTCGCCGCCGCAGGGCACAAGGGCCACCCGGAGAAGCGGGCCATCCTGGCCGACGCGATGGTCCGCTTCGCCGGGTGAGCGCCGGACCCACGGCACAATGCGTCCATGTCCCACTCCCCCGCCGACCTCAACGCTGAGGGGCTCGAGTTCCTCACCGTCCGCCACCTCGCGAGCCTCACCACCTTGCGCACCGGTGACCTCCCCCACGTGGTTCCGGTCGGTTTCACCTGGGACGCCGAACGTGGTCTGGCGCGGGTGATCACCAGCGGGCCCAGCCAGAAGGCGCACAACGCCGCCCGCGGTGGACGGGCCGTGCTGTGCCAGCTCGACGGCGGGCGGTGGTTGAGCCTGGAGGGCGTGCCGCAGGTCAGTGACGACCCGGACCGGGTGGCGGACGCCGTGGCCCGCTACGCCCTGCGCTACCGCGAGCCGCGGGTCAACCCGCGCCGGGTGGTGATCGAGCTGAGCGTCGACCGCCTGCTCGGTTCGGCGGCCTTCTTCTCGGCCGCCGGGGACCCCAAGTGAGCCTGCTGCTCGTGGACGGGGCGAGCCTGTGGTTCCGCGCCTTCCACGGGCTCCCGTCGTCGCTCGTGTCCCCGGACGGCCGCCAGGTCAACGCGGTCCGCGGGTTCACCGACATGATCGCCAGCCTGGTGCGCCGGGAGCACCCCAGCAGGCTCGTGGTGTGCCTCGACCTCGACTGGCGCCCGCGCTGGCGGGTGGAGCTGATCCCCTCGTACAAGGCGCACCGCGCCGTGGCCGGCACCGAGTCCACCACGAACACCGAGGACGCCCCCGACGAGCTCGCCCACCAGGTGCCGGTGATCCTGGCCATCCTCGCGGCCACCGGCATCGCGACGGCCGGCGCGCCGGACATGGAGGCCGACGACGTGCTCGGCACCCTCGCCGCCCGCGAGCGGACCGACCCCGTCGTCGTCGTCAGCGGTGACCGCGACCTGCTGCAGCTGGCCACCGACACCCCCGTGCCGGTCCGGGTGCTCTACGTCGGCCGGGGCCTGGCCAAGGCGGAGATGTTTGGTCCCGCGGAGGTCGCCGAGCGCTACGGGGTCCCTGCCGGGCGGGCCGGGGCCGCGTACGCGGAGCTGGCGCTGCTGCGCGGAGACCCCTCGGACGGCTTGCCGGGGGTGGCCGGGATCGGTGAGAAGACGGCGTCGCGGCTCATCCTGGAGCACGGTTCGCTGGCCGCGTTGATCGCGGCCGTCGAGGACCCGGCCTCCGGCCTGTCGTCGGGCCCGCGGACCAAGCTGAGCGCCGCGGCGGACTACCTGCGCGCCGCCGAACCGGTGGTGCGGGTGGTCACCGACGCCGACGTCACGCTGTCGGGACCTGACACCCTCCCCGACACCCCCGCCGACCCGGAGGCGTTGCTGGACCTGGCCCGGCGGTGGGGGGCCGAGAGCTCGGTGCAGCGGCTGGTGGAGTCGATCAGCGACCGGCCTCAGAAGTAGGTGCCCGACCAGGGCGCGCGCGGGGTGGCGAACAGCACATCGGCCCGGACCAGGGCCTCGGCCGAGCCGGTGAGGCGCCCAGCGGCGGCGAGGTCGGCGAACGAGGTCGCGCCGAGGTACACGCACGCCAGCTCGGCAACGTCGAGCACGACGTCCTCGGCCTCCTCGGTCCGCTCCACCACCCCCGCACCCAGTCGGTAGCGTCCGCTGTTCTCCGGGAACAGGGTGTCGGTGACGGCGACGACGACGGGGTCACCCGCGCCGTAGCTGCGTGCCGCCAGCGCCGCCGGGACGTCGAGCAGACGCAACCACGTCTCGTCCTCCACCGCCGACAGCCGCGCCGCCCGAGCGTCGACCAGGGACAGCGGCAGCACCTCGTCCAGGGGCCGACCCTCGGCGCGGACGGTCTGGGCGAGGTCCACGGCGAGCACCGCACGCCACAGCGCCAGCTCGGTGTCCGCATCGACCCCGACCAGGTCGACGACCTGTACCTGGGTGCAGTGCTGACCGTCGGCGCCGTCGGAGTGCTTGGCGGTGTAGACCACCCACCCGTCCACCTGGCCGTCGGCGTTCTCGGTGCACAGCACCCAGAGCGGCTCGTCCTTGTCGAGCATCCTGGACACCTGGTTCGTCCACCACCACAGCGGCCGCGCGATGGCGCCGGGGCGGGTGCCGAGGATCCGCTCGTGCGCCTGGGGGAGGAGCTGCAGGGCGGCAGTCGGGGCCATCATCCGCAGGGTGCGTCCGCCGGGTGCGCCGACCCGGAATGCCGCCCGAGCCCGGTCCACGGTGAGCGTGGCGTAGCTGGTGGCCGCGCCGTAGCCGAAACGGCCGTAGATGCCGGCCTCGGTGGCCCGCAGGGTGACGGCCACCATCCCGTCGTCGCGAAGGTGGCTCAGCTGGGTGTGCATGAGGGCACGCAGGTACCCGCGGCGGCGCCGGTCGGCCCGGACGCCCACGCTGCTCACCGCCGCCGCCCGCACCCGGGCTCCGGGCACGACCAGCTCGGCGTCGAAGGCGCGGGCGACGGCGCCGATGCTCCCGTCGTCCTCGACCACACCGTGCACCGTGCTGCCCTTGTAGGTGGCCACTGATCGTGACCAGGTGCGATCGGTGACCGGGCCCACGAGGTAGGCACCGCCGAACACCTCCGCGGCATCACGATGGCGCTCGGGGGGGAGCACCGAAACGGTGGGGGCGGGCGGACGCGGACTCTGCGGTGACGTGGTCATCGCCGTCCATCCAACCAAGCCGCGCCTGGGGCGCCCGGTTCAGGGTCGTGCGACCTGGTAGGTGCCCCCGTCGTCGGTGACGGTGATCTTCACCGGCTTCAGCTCACCGTTGACGGTGGCCTCGCAGGTGAAGGTGGCCCCCTTGCTCACCTCCTCCCCGGCCGGGCAGGTCACGGCGGTCGCCTGCAGCCCGTAGTTCTTGGTCAGCACGCCCTGCACACCGTTCTGCAGAGCGCTCTGGTCGAAGACCGTCTTGCGGGTGGCGAGGCCGATGACCAGCCCGATGATGATGGCCAGCACGACGACCCCGGCCACGATCGCCAGGATCAGCGGGACGCGGCTCTTCGGCGGTGCCGCGGCCCCACCGAAGGGGTTCGTGCCCAACTGGGGTTGGTTCACACCACCGGGTGCCTGCCCGTAGGGCCGTCCCGGCGGCCCGTAGCCACCG
>JBDTDI010000005.1:0-6306 GCA_039923155.1 Mycobacteriaceae bacterium
AGGACCCCGACGGCCAGCACCGCGGCCGACGGGGCCGCGGCGACCAGGGCGAGCCCGAACAGGGTCGTCGCGGCGCCCATGGCGAGCATCAGCACGACCCACGACGCGCGCAGGCCCAGCCGGCGGACCAGGTCACCCCCGAGCGCACCGAGGATCCCGGCGCCGCCCAGGACCGTCCAGGTCAGCGCCGAACCGAGCGTGCTGGCCCCACCCTCGGTGGTGATCAGGTCCTGCCCGAAGCTCCACACCGCCATGCTGCCCACGCCCATCAGGAACGAGGCCGTGAGCAGCCCCCCCGTTCCTCGGGGCGGTGGCCACCGCGTGAGCGACGGGCCGGCCTCCTCTCGTCGTGGGTGCTTCGGTCCCCTCGGCACCACGACACCGACCCAGCAGGTGACGATCGCGGCGACGACGGCGAAGCCCGCCCAGGCCCACCTCCACTGGTCCAGCGCGACCAGGGCTGCGGGCCCGGAGATGAGCACGCCGAGGCCGGTACCACCGTTGACCACCGTCTGGGCGCGATCGCGGGCAGGTGCGGCCACCCAGGCGCCGACCGCGGCGGCCAGCGGTGGGGAGGCGATGCCGGAGCTGGATGCGGCGACGAGGACCCCGACGGCCAGCACCGCGGCCGACGGGGCCGCGGCGACCAGGGCGAGCCCGGCGGTGGCGAGCAGCCCGGCCAGCACCACCACCGACCTCGGCCCCCACCTCGGGGTCAGGAGCAGGCTCACCACGATCGCCACGCAGTAGCCCACGTAGCTGCCCGCTCCGATGATCCCGGCCACCGTCGAGTCGAGGTCGAACTCGTCCCGGAACTCGGGCAGGAACAGTCCGTATGCGAAGCGGGCGAGCCCGTAGCAGGTGCCGATCAGCGCTGCGCCGGCGCCGACCATCGCCCACCGGGCGCCGACCTCCTTCCCCGGTCCGACCTCGGCCGAGCGCTCGGGCACCGCACTCACCGACGAACAGCGCCGGGGACGCACATCACGTTCATCCGCGTGAGCCTAGGTAGGACACGCGCTGCCAGGATGACGTCCATGCACACGACCAACTACGCGAACACCCTGATCACGGTGTCGCCGGACACCAAGGCCGTCGCGGCCACGGTTCCACCCACCGGCAGAGGGTCGGTCGCGGAGCTGCAGTTCGCGATGATGCACGACCACGACTACACGCTGACCAGCGACGACGTCATCTTCGGAGTCCTGGTCGAACGCAAGGGTGTCCTCGCCGACGAGCTGGAGGCGGCTCGTGACCAGTTCTTCGCCAAGGGCCAGCCCTGCTTGCGCACGTCACCCCTGGCGAAGACCTACGGCTGGGGCATCCACGCCGACGCGCAGGGCCGAGTCGCCCTCGTGCCGATGGGCTCGAGCGCCTACGACGCCCTGGTGAACGACAACGCCACCGTCAAGAGGCCAGCGATGAAGGCCTCCCGCTAGGACTCCTCCCGCCGCCCGGACCTAGCCGCGGAACGCCGCCAGGAACATGGCGTCAGTGCCGTGTCGGTGCGGCCACAGCTGCACGTGTGGCCCCTCGCCCAGACGGGGCACCCCGGGCAGCAACGGACGCGCGTCCAGGGCCACCGCGCCCCGCCGGACGGCGTCGCCGACCACTGCGGTGGTCTCGGACAGGTGCGGGCTGCAGGTCGCGTACACCACCACCCCGCCCGGGCGGACCAGGCGCAGCGCGGAGGCCAGCAGCTCGCGCTGCAGCTCCACCAGCTCGCGGACGTCACCGGGTTGGCGCCGCCAGCGGGCCTCAGGTCGCCGCCGCAGCGCCCCCAGGCCGGTGCACGGGGCGTCGACCAGCACCCGGTCGTAACCAGGTGTGAGCCCCGGGTCGCGCCCGTCGGCCACGTGCACGTCCACGGCCAGGCCCGCGGTGGTCTGCCGGACCAGCTCCGCCCGGTGCGCGCTGGGCTCGACCGCGTCCAACCTCCCGCCCTCGATGCCGATCAGCGCCCCGAGCAGGGCTCCCTTCCCGCCGGGGCCGGCGCACAGGTCCAGCCAGCGCAGCCCGTCAGCCCCTTCCACCGGTGCGAGCGCAACGGCCCGGGCCACCAGCTGGCTGCCCTCGTCCTGCACCCCGGCGAGACCCTCGCGCACGGCCTGCAGGCTGCCGGGGTCGCCGCCACTCTCCAGGTGCACCGCGTAGGGCGACCACGGCCCGACGCTGCCACCGGTGACCGCTGCGAGCTCATCGGCGCTGATCTCCCCCGGCCGGGCCACCAGGTGCACCTGCGGTCGAGTGTCGTCGGCGGCCAGCGCCTCGCCGAGCTCGCCGGCATCCGCCCCGAGCGAGTCGGCGAACGCCTGGGCGATCCACCGGGGATGGGCGTGCGCCAGGGCCAGCGCACCGACGGCGTCGGCCGGGGCGAGCTGGGCCACCCACGCGGCCTCGTCCTGGCGCCCGACCTTGCGCAGGACCGCGTTGACGAAACCCGCGCGGGCCTGCCCCATCGCCGCCCGGGCCAGGTCCACCGACGTCGACACCGCGGCGTGCGCGCCCACGCGGGTGCGCAACAGCTGGTAGGCGCCCAGGCGCAGCACGTCCAGCAGCGGGCCGTCCACCTCGGCCAGGGGCCGGTCGGTGCAGGCACCGAGCACCTCGTCGAGCAGTCCCCGGGCACGGCAGGTGCCGTAGGCCAGCTCGGTGGCGAGGGCTGCGTCCCGGCCGGTGATCCGCCGCTCCCGCAGCAGCCCCGGCAGCACCAGGTTCGCGTAGGCGTCACGCTCACGGACGGCGGCAAGCACGTCGCGCGCCGCTTCGCGGGCCGGGTCGCCCCCGGCGGGCAGCGGGGCCGGGCGGGGGCGGCGGGTGCCGCCGGTGCGCCGGGCCGGTCGACGGGACTCGGTCACCATGCCACCGCCGCCGCGCCGGACCCGGTCACCGGGCCACCACCGACGGCTCGAGCCGGGCACCGCGCGCCCAGTCGGCGGCGGCCATGGGCCTGCGACCAGGGGGCTGCACCGTGCCCAGCCGCACCGCCTCGGTGGCCGTCCCGACGAGGACGGCGGACTTGCCCACCTCCAGCTGCCCGGGCGCCAGGCCCAGCACCTCGGTGCGGGTGACGGGTCCAAGCTTCACCCGCAGCGGCCCCAGCTCGGTCCACGCCCCGGGCTCGGGGGTGACCGCGCGGACGAGGCGGTCGACCGCCAGCGCCGGTGAGGCCCAGTCCACCCGAGCGTCGTCCACCGAGATCTTGGGGGCCACGGACACCCCCTCGGCGGGCTGCGGCACGGCGTGGAGCCCGCCGTCGGCCAAGCCGTCCATCGTGGCCACCAACAGCTCCGCCCCGGCGACCGAGAGACGCTCCAGCAGGGACCCGGCGGTGTCGGTGGCACGCACGGTCTCGGTCAGCACCCCGAAGACCGGCCCGGTGTCGAGGCCCGCCTCGATGCGGAAGGTGCTGGCCCCGGTCACCTCGTCGCCGGAGCGGACCGCAGCCTGCACCGGTGCCGCGCCGCGCCAGGCGGGCAGCAAGGAGAAGTGCAGGTTGACCCAGCCGTGCGGGGCCAGGTCCAGCGCCGTGGCGGGGACGAGCGCACCGTAGGCGACGACCGGCAGGCAGTCCGGGGACAGCGCACGCAGCTCGTCGACCGCCTCGGACACCCGGTGCGGGGTGAGCACGGGCACGCCCGCGTCGTCGGCGAGCCGGCCGACGGGTGAGCGGGACGGCTTCTTTCCGCGACCCGCGGGGGCGTCGGGGCGGGTGAGGACCCCGACGACGTCGTGGCGAGGGTGCTCCAGCAGCGCCCGCAGCGACGGGACGGCGGCGTCCGGGGTGCCGGCGAAGACCAGGCGCACCTCAACGAACCCCCGTACCGCTCAGACCTGCCGCGCCGTGCAGGCCCAGCGGGTTGACCTTGACCACCGGGGGCGGGGCCCCGAACCACTCGGCCGCCCGGATCTCGGCCAGCGCCGCCTTGCGCGCGTCGGGATCGAGCCGGTCCACGAACATGACCCCGTCCAGGTGGTCGATCTCGTGCTGCACCGCACGCGCCAACATCCCGGTGCCCGGCAGCACCAGCGGCTCGCCGTGCACGTCCCAACCCCGTGCCACCACCTGCTGCGCGCGGCGGCAGTCGAAGCGCAGCCCCGGAATCGACAAGCACCCCTCCGACCCGAGCTGCTCCTGCTCCCCCACGGTCTCCCAGGTGGGGTTGACCACGTGGCCGTGGGCGTCGTCGACCATCCAGGTGAACACCCGCAACCCCACCCCGAGCTGGGGCGCGGCGATCCCGGCCCCGCCCTGGGCAACCATCGTGTCGTGCAGGTCGGTGACGAGGCGAGCCAGCTCGGCGTCGAAGTCGACGACCTCCTCCGCGCGGGTGCGCAGCACCGGGTCGCCGAACAGGCGGACGGGCAGGACGGACACGCGGCGGCTCCGGTGGTCGGTGGCGGGGCAGGAACGGGGACGGTGGAGAGCACCTCCCGGGCGGGGCTTCCAGGGCTGAGCCGTCGGCGGCATCATGACCCATCATTGATGGTAGTGCGACGCGCACGTGCCCAGGTGGCGCGCCCGCCAGGTCGAGGAGGTGGCTGTGCCGTCACGTCACCCCGGGGCCGCCCAGGAGCTCGTCGCCGTCCACGGCACCGAGGTGTGGACCCTGGCCCGGGCGTTGTGCGACGACGAGCAGGCCGCCCGCGCCGCCGTCCTGACCACCGTCGACGTCGTGGCCCGCGCCCGGGTGCCCCGCGCGGGAACGGGCCCCTGGCTGCAGGCGATCCTGGTGCGGGCCTGCGCCCCGCCACCACCGCTCGCCGTCACCCCCCTGCAGCCGCGGAGGCTGGACGAGCTGACCGCGCCGGTGCGTGAGGTGGCCGTCCTGTCCGGGGTTGCCGGCTTGACCGTCACCGAGACCGCCCGCGCCCTGGGCCGCTCCCGCCCCGCGGTGGCCCGCCAGCTCGCGTCCTGCGCCGCGGTCGCGCTGCCCCCGCTCCCGTCGCCGGAACCGTTGCCCGTCGAGCTGGTGACGGGCCTGCCTGATCCCGGCCGCGATCAACGTGACCCCCGTGGCGTGCGCGCGCCCCGACCTGGCCGGGGTAGAACGGTCTCGTCGATCACCGTGGTGGTCTCGCTGGTCGCCGTGCTGGTGGGCGGACTGGTGCTGGTGGACCACCCGAGCACGCCGGACGACCGGAGGGCAGCGTCACCGGGGCCGAGCGCCGTCCCCCGCGGACCCGTCGTCCAGGCTCTCGGGCGGGCGGCGCTGGCCCGCTCGGCGGCGGGTAGAGCCCTGGCCGACCAGACCGGAGTCCCCGCCAGCGGGGACCTGCTGCTCGACCAGCACCTCGCCCGTTGTGCTGCTGCGGTGGCCGAGTCCGGCGCCACGCAGCGCTACCCTCCGATGTCGACGTGGTCGTCGGCCAACCGCCCCGGGCTGGTGACCACGGCCGGCGTGCTGTCGATGATCAACAGCGCGTTCCTGTGCGAGACCACCCCGGCGCGGGTGCTGCTCACCGGTCTTCACGGGGTGAGGGCCGGCGCCACCGAGGTCCTCGCCGCAGGCCCCAGCCGGGTGGTGGTGCGCAACCCGGAGCGGGCCACGGTCATCCTGCGCACGGCCGGTGCCCGCGGCGAGGTCGGTCGCACGCTGGTGGCCACCAACAGCCCGTTCGTCGTCGTCCCACTGGGCTCCAGGACCCCGGCCTCCGAGCTGTCACTGACGGTGAGCAAGGCGGGTCAGACCACGTTCGACGGGCCGCTACCCGACGCTGGCACCCCCGCCGTGATCCGGATGAGGACCCCCCGCACGGTGCCGGCCCGGTCACGGTTCCAGGTCGAGGGCGCCTGTCTCGAGGCCTACCCCCGCGTGCCCGACCCGCTGTTCTGGTCCACCGCAGCCACGTTGGACCTGCCGGGGGGGCGCACCCTGGTGCTGGCCGCCGCACCCGGCGCGGCAGGGTTGTGCGTCGTGGAAGGCAGCCAGGCCGTGATGGCTTCCGCACCGGTGGTCGACCCGCCCTCGGCAGGGACGCAGGAGGTGGTCCCGCTCAACGAGGGCGACCCGCTGATCCCCGGGGTGCAGACGATGCTGCTGGCCGTCGACCAACGGGCCACCCGCCTCGAGCTGGTGGGCACGCCCGCCGGGGTGCGCTGCGTGGCGAGCAACGGGCGCGGGGTGTGCGTGGCGGCCCCGGACCAGGCGGCCGGTGCGAACCCTCTCAGCGGGATTGCCACCGCCTACGACGCCGCCGGCACCGTGGTGGCCGGCCCGACGCAGATCGGATGAGCCGCCGTACGCCGCCGCCGCGGGCTCGCAGCGAGGACGTCGTCACCGAGCACCTGGGCGTGCTGTGGGC
>JBDTDI010000006.1:0-3226 GCA_039923155.1 Mycobacteriaceae bacterium
TCACCCGCACCGCGGGTGGGGCGCACATCGCCCCCCAGGAACACCTCGACGCCGCTGCGGCCGCCGCCCGCGAAGGTGAGGCCTGGACGACCGCGGTGGAGGAGAGCGAGCTGCTGTCCGCCACCGGCGCCGACCACGACGAGGAGCTGTTCCTGGCCGGGCAGACCTCACCGGTGCTGTTCGCCTCGGCCGTGCAGAACTTCGGCGTCCACCAGCTGTTGGACCTGCTGGTGGACCTCGCTCCCCCACCCCGGGCCCGCCTGGACGTCGACGGCGCCCCCCGCGACGTGACCGACCCGTTCAGCGCCGTGGTGTTCAAGGTGCAGGCCGGGGGGGACTCCGCCCACCGCGACCGCCTCGCCTACATGCGGGTGGTCAGCGGGATCTTCGAGCGCGGCATGGTCGTCACGAACGCGGCCACCGGCAAGCCGTTCACCACCAAGTACGCGCAGTCGGTGTTCGGACGCGACCGCTCCACCGTCGACACGGCGTTTCCCGGTGACGTCGTCGGCCTGGTCAACGCCCTGTCGCTGACCGTCGGGGACACCCTGTACACCGAAGCCCCGGTGCAGTTCCCCCCGATCCCGCAGTTCGCGCCCGAGCACTTCCGGGTGCTCCGCGGCTCGGTCGGCGGCAAGGCCAAGCAGTTCCGGCGCGCGGTGGAGCAGATGGACTCCGAGGGCGTGGTGCAGGTGCTGCGCAACGAGGTCCGCGGCGAGGCCGCGCCGGTGCTGGCCGCGGTCGGCCCGATGCAGTTCGAGGTGGTCGCCGCCCGGATGAAGAGCGAGTTCGACGTGGACGCCGAGATGCAGCCGCTGCCCTACACCCTCGCCCGGCGCACCGACACGGCGTCGGCGGCCGAGCTCGGCCGCCAGCGCGGCATCGAGGTGTTCACCCGCGGCGACGGGATGCTGCTGGCCCTGGTCAGCGACCGGTGGCGGCTGCAGTACATCCAGAAGGAGCACCCCGACCTCACCCTCGAGCCGCTGGTGGCGGCCACCGACTGACTACAGGGCCGGGCCGATCGTTTCAGGCGACCGGCGCTGGGCGGACCACCGTCACCGGGCAGGCGGCGTGCAGCACGCAGGACAGACCGACCGATCCGAGCAGTGCGCTGCGGAAGGCACCGCGGCCCCGGTGGCCGACGACGAGCTCGATCGCGTCCTTGGCGGCTTCGAGCAACGCCTCCGCCGGGGTGCCCAGCACGACCTCGCAGCGCACCGGAACCTGCTCGACCTCGGCACCGAGCTCCTCGACCGCGTGAGCCACCGCTTCGGTCACCACCGCGTGCGCGGCCACCCGCGCGGCCGCGAGGCGCTCGCCCAGCGCCGGTGGCGGCATCATGTCGTAGACCCCGACGTCGGGCGGGGGCACCGCGACGATCGCGCGGACCTCGTCGCCACGCAGGACGGCGTTGCGCAGCGCGTGGCGCACCGCCGCGTGGGACTCGGCCGAACCGTCGACCCCCACCACCACGACTCTTGACTCCGACACCAGCGGCCTCCTCGGTCGAGCACTCTCGCGTGACCCTGGAAGCCTGCTGCGTGCGCGGCTCACCCGGCCACGGGCGGGAGACCCGGGGGTCAGGGCCGAAGGTCCTCAACCGGGCACGACGAGGGTGGGCTCAGCTGAAGTAGTCGGGTCGGCTCACCCAGGTGTCGCTGACGAACATCACCCCGGAGGAGGAGTCGAGCAGCGGACGCAGCCCGGCGAGCAGGGCGTCCACCCGGTCGTCGGGCACCACGGTGATGATCATCTCCAGGGTCGCCTGCTGGTTGAACAGCAACCGGCCCTGGTGGTAACCGCCGTGTCCGAGCCCCGACACCCCGGACACGCTGGTGAACCCGGTCGCCCCGACGCTGCCGCACAGCTCGCGCACGGCGGAGGCCTCGGCGCCGGCGACCACCACCTCCACCTTGGTCATCTTGGTCAGCTGGGCACGGTTCACGGGGTCTCCTCGGGGTCACGGGTGGGCGGGCGGGTGATGTCACGGGCGGGCGGGTGGGTGACGTCACGGGTGGTGGGTTTCAGGTCGGAGCGGGGTGAGGTCTCGGGGCGGGGGGTCCATCCGGCTCGGCGGTAGGAGTACCAGGGTCCCCCCGTGGGTTCGCGGACCACCAGGGCCACCCACTCGTTGCCGAACAACCGCTGCAGCACGGGGTTGCGGTCGATGACGGCCTGGACGGCGGACCGGGGGGCGTGCACCACGGTCACCATCCGCATCGGCTCGTGCACCAGCGTCGTGCCATGGCCCACGGACTGCCAGGGCAGACCCAGCTGCAGGTCGCCGTCGTGGCCGGCCAGCACCCCCACCCCGCCGAGCACGTTGTGCACCGTCTTGGTGCCCGCCCCGAAGACGTCGGGGTCGACGGCGGAGAAGTAGTACTGGCTGCTGATCCACTGGGCCACCACCATCGGTGCGGTCAGGATCGTCTCCAGCGCCGAGCCGTCGTGGTCGACGGAGGCTTCGTAGGAGTGCAGGAACACCCGACGCTGCAGGTCGAGGCCCTTGCTCAGCGCGCGGGGACCGACGACGAAGGCCGCGTTGCCCGCCAGCCCCCACTCCGGGTACACCTGGGCCCAGTCGGCGGCGCGACCCACCAGCGCGCTCTGCACCCGGGCGCCGGTGCGGGCGCGTGGCCCACCGGGCAGGTCGCGGGCACGCTCGACGGCGAGGTTGGCCGTGGCCCGGGCCAGGTCGGCCCGCAGCGCGGCGACGTCGCGGGCGTGGGTGTCGGGCACGAGATGGGGATCGAGCAGGACGACCTCGTCCAGGGTCGTGTCGTGCTCGGCGGCGATGACGACGGTGTCGTCGGGAAGCGCGATCCCCCGCTCCCGCAACCCTTCCCGCACCACAGCGGAGTTCAGGATCGCGGCGGCGGTGCGGGCGTTCGGTCCACCACGCTGACCCCCGCAGGCCCCACAGTCCAGCGACGCCTGGTACGGGTTGTTCTCACTGGTGCCGCCGTGCCCGCAGAGCACGACCAGCCGCGCGAAGTCGCGGACGAGTCCCATGGTGGTGAGGGCGACCTGAGCGAACAGGACCGCCTCCTCGAAGGTGAAACCGATCTCGAGCTCCGTGCGCACCTCGGGGGCCACCCCTGCGCGCAGCCGTGCGCGCAAGCGTCCCGTCCACCGCGGCAGGAACGTCCGCGCAGCGGCGACCGGACCGGTCAGCCACCCCGCGCCCTCGGCGAGGGCGAACGGGGTGAGCAGCCCGTCCTTG
>JBDTDI010000007.1:0-6309 GCA_039923155.1 Mycobacteriaceae bacterium
GCGTCACCCAGTTGACGTCGAGGATGCCCAGCACCCCCGAGGCGAAGCGCAACACCCCGAAGACGATGTCCTCGTGGGTGGGGTGCAGGACCTGCGACACCGCCGCACCCACGATCTCCCCCCGTGAACCGGTGAGGTAGTGCATCATGTCGAGCTCGTGGCTCGCCAGGTCCGCGGCCACCCCCACGTCCATGATTCGCCGGGGGTAGGGCGAGAGCCGACGAGAGTGGATCATGAAGATCCGGCCGAGCTCGCCCGCGTCCATCCTGCGCTTGAGCTCGATGACGGCCGGGTTGAACCGCTCCACGTGTCCCACCGACAGCACCACCCGGTTGCGCCGTGCCGCCTCGACGAGCTCCTCACCCTGCTGCACGGTGGACGCGATCGGCTTCTCCACCAGCACATGGACACCGTGCTCGATGGCGGACATCGCCACCTGGTGGTGTCGCTCGGTGGGCACCGCGATGATGGCGGCATCGGGTCGGTGCTCGCGGAAGGCCTGCACGGCGTCGCTGCAGGCACGGATTCCGTACGGCTTGCCCGCCTCCTCGGCCCGCGCGAGGTCGCGGTCGACGACGGCGACGACCTGGACCTCCGGAATCTCTCGCAGGACGCGAATGTGGTTGCGTCCCATAACGCCTGTGCCGATGACGACGACCTTCACGTGCGCACGTACCTCTCCGGGGTTGATGGCGGACGTCGAGCGGGACGGCCAACCGGGCGATGTGATGCACTAGCGGGAGCACACCGGACGTGCGCCTGGTGACGGCGACCCCGGTTCTGGAGGAGGAGCCCATGAGAGCGCTGATCGTGCTCGGTGCCGGAGGCCTCGCCAGGGAGACCGCCGAGCTCGCGGCGGCCACCGGGCGGTGGAGGGTCGGCGAGGTGCTCGACGACGACCCCGCCCAGCACGGCAGAGCGGTCGGCGGCGCGCACGTGTCCGGCG
The DNA here is from genome assembly GCA_039923155.1 of Mycobacteriaceae bacterium. GTDB lineage: Bacteria > Actinomycetota > Actinomycetes > Mycobacteriales > Mycobacteriaceae > Rhodococcus_D. The sequence goes on from JBDTDI010000007.1 coordinate 947, forward strand.
GATCGGCGAGGCTCGCCGAGCTGCTCGCCACCGACCCGGACAGCCGCCTGGTGCTCTGCCTGGGCAGCCCCCGACGACCAGCACTGCGTCTGCAGGTCGCGCGGCGGCTGGGCGTGCCCGATCAGCGCTACGCGACGCTGGTCCACCCCGCCGCGACCGTGGGTGGAGCGCGCTCGATCGGGGCGGGCTCGGTGCTGTTGGCCGGCGTGGTGGCCACCGCCGACGTGGTCGTCGGGGCGCACTGCGTGCTCATGCCGGGCGTCGTCCTGACCCACGACGACGAGCTGGACGACGGGGTGACGCTGGCGGCGGGCGTGCGCCTGGCGGGCGGCGTCCGGGTCGGTGAGGGCGCGTACCTGGGCAGCGGTGCCCTGGTGCGCGAGGGCGTGGTGATCGGTGCAGGAGCGGTGGTGGGTATGGGGGCGGTGGTGTTGGGTGACGTGCCGCCCGCCGAGGTGTGGGTGGGTCAGCCGGCCCGTCGTCTGCGAGACACCGGTTCCTAGGCCGTCGTCCGGCCCGGCGCCCACGGGTCGAGCCCGGGGGGGTACGCGCGGAGATGCACCGGTCACGGTCGCCCCTCCCGTCTGTCCTCGGGCGCTGTCAGCTGGGGATCATCCCCACGCCTGACGCGCCTCGATGGCTACCGAGCGTGTCGATTGTGGCATCGTCAGGTCAAGAAAAGCGAGAAAATAGGACCGTTCGGGTGAAGTTTGGGTCAAGATGTGGCCTCTCTGATTACCATGAGTGCCTGCGAGCCGAGGAGCCTCGGGTGCAGTGGAAGTAGGTCTGACGTGCGTCGACTCAGGTTGCTCCTGCACCAGCATGTTCTCGGTCGCGCGGCCATCGGCCTCGTCGTGGCCATCGTGCTGCTGGCCTTCGTGCCGAACGTCGGACAAGCGCGGGCCGCAACCCTGCTGCCGACGGCCGCAGGGCCGTGCGACGCGCCGGCCAACCCGGTCGTGTGCGAGAACAGCAAGCCGGGGGCGCCGAGCAGCGACTGGATGCTGGGCGGTACCTACGGCGACATCGCTGGTTTCGGCGTCGCGCAGAGCGTGGCGCCCGGGCAGAACCTGGCGTTCAAGATCTCCAGTCCCACGGCCAGCTACCAGGTCGAGATCTACCGCCTCGGGTGGTACGGCGGGACTGGAGCCCGCAAGGTCGCCGTCCTGACCCCGACCAGCCCGGGGGTGCAGCAGCAGCCCGCCTGCGTCGGAGACCCGGCGATCGGCCTCGTGGACTGCGGGAACTGGGCCGTCTCCACCACCTGGGCAGTTCCCGGAGACGCGGTGTCGGGACTGTACGTCGCCAACTTCATCCGCAAGGACGTCCCGGGGGCCAACCAGTTCCCCTTCGTCGTGCGTGACGACACCTCGCACTCCGACCTCGTCGTGCAGACCTCCGACCAGACCTGGCAGGCCTACAACCTGTACGGAGGATCCAACCTCTACCAGGGCACAGCCACGGCGACCTCCGACGGACGCGCGTACAAGGTCAGCTACAACCGTCCGTACCTGAACAGCAACACGGCCAACTTCATGAACGCCGAGCTGCCCATGGTGCGCTGGATCGAGCGCAACGGCTACGACGTGAGCTACCTGTCCGGCGTGGACGTCACCCGCAACCCTGCGCTGCTGCGCAACCACAAGACGTTCATGTCCTCCGGTCACGACGAGTACTGGAACGGTGCGCAGCGCACGGGGGTGGAGCAGGCGCGTGCGGCGGGGGTGAACCTCGCCTTCTTCAGCGGCAACGAGATGTTCTGGAAGACCCGGTTCGAGCCCAGCGTGGACGGCACCGCCACCGCGTATCGCACGCTGGTCTGCTACAAGGAGACCAAGGCTGGTACCAAGATCGACCCGAGCCCTGAGTGGACCGGCACCTGGCGGGATCCCCGGCTGTCGCCACCCTCGGACGGGGGTCGCCCGGAGAACGCCCTGACGGGAACCCTGTACCGGGTGAACGGGTACCGCTCCGACGCCATCACCGTGCCGGCGCAGCTCGGCAAGCTCCGCTTCTGGCGCAACACCGACATCGCGACGCTTGCGGCTGGTGCCACCGCCACCCTGACCGCCGGTTCGCTGGGCTACGAGTGGGACGAGGAGCCCGACAACGGGTTCCGCCCGGCCGGGTTGATCGACATGTCAGCCACCTCGGTCGCTGTCCCAGGCAACGAGCAGGTGCTGCTGGACTACGGCAACCTCTACGGCGGAGGCACCGTCAACCACAGCCTGTCGCTCTACCGGGACCCGAGTGGTGCGTTGGTGTTCGGTGCCGGCACCGTGCAGTGGTCCTGGGGGCTGGACGACCTGCACCTGAACCCTGGTCCGCCCACGGACAAGCGGATGCAGCAGGCCACGGTGAACCTGTTTGCGGACATGGGAATGCAACCGCAGACCCTGCAGGCGGGACTGGTCGCGGCGACGAGGTCGACGGACACCGTGGGCCCCGTGGCGCAGGTCAGCTCACCCGCGGCGGGTGACACGGTGCACGCGGGCCGCGAGGTCATCATCACCGGGACCGCCACCGACGCGGGCGGGCGGGTGGCCAGCGTCGAGGTGTCCGTCGACGGCGGCACCACCTGGCACCGAGCCACCCCTGGTGCGGGTGGCTCCTTCGCCAGCTGGAGCTACGCGTGGACGCCGGTGGGGCTCGGCGCCGGGAGCGTGCGGGTTCGTTCCTCCGACGACTCGGCGAACCTCGGCGGCGTCACCAGCGTGGCCGTGAGCATTGCCGCGCAGGTCTGCCCGTGCACCCTGTTCAGCGACAACACACCCAGCCAGGTGGACTCGGGGGACAGCGGCCCCGTCGAGCTGGGCGTCAAGTTCCAGACCACGGTCGCCTCGTTGGTCACCGGGGTGCGCTTCTACAAGGCGTCCGCCAACACCGGGACCCACACCGGGTCGTTGTGGACCAGCGGCGGGACCCTGCTGGCCACCGGGACGTTCGCGGCTGAAAGCCCGAGCGGCTGGCAGAGCCTGACCTTCGCCAACCCGGTCCCGGTGAGTGCTGGCACCACCTACGTCGCGTCCTACAACGCCCCCGTCGGCCGCTACTCCGTGGACGCGGGCTACTTCACGGGCAAGGGAGCAGGTCAGGTGCCGCTCGTCGCGCCGGCCAGCGGAACCCCCGCCGGACCCAACGGTGTGTTCCGGTACGGCTCGGGGTTCCCGACCTCGAGCTTCGCGGACAGCAGCTACTGGGTGGACGTCACGGTCGACGGCGGTGCCGTCGACATGACGCCCCCCGCCGTGGTGACCACGACGCCAACCGGCGGTGCCACCGGCGTCGACCCCGCGGCCGCCGTCTCGGCCACCTTCACCGAGCCGGTGTCGCCCTCGACCGTCACCCTCACCCTCACCGGACCCGCCGGTGCCGTGCCGGGCGCCACGACCGTGGCCGCCGACGGCCGATCCGCATCATTCGCCCCCGCGTCCGCGCTCTCGGCCGCGACGGCCTACAGCGCCACCGTCCGAGCGACCGACCTGTCGGGAAACGCCATGGTGGCCGCCACCAGCTGGGGCTTCACCACCGGTGCTGCCGTGGTGCCGGGGCAGTGTCCGTGCACCATCTTCGGCAGCTCCGTCCCGACGAAGGTCGACGGGGGTGACCCGTCGGCGGTCGAGCTCGGTGTGCGGATCACGCCGACGACCAACACCACCATCACCGGCGTGCGCTTCTACAAGGCGCCAACCAACACGGGGGTGCACACGGGGAGCCTGTGGGCTGCCAACGGTCAGCTGCTGGCCACCGGAACGTTCGCGGGAGAGTCGGCCAGCGGGTGGCAGACGCTCACCTTCGCCACCGCGGTCCCGGTGGTCGCCGGGCGCGGCTACGTCGCGTCCTACCGCACGTCCACGGGCCACTACTCGGCTGATCGGGGCTACTTCACCGGCAGGCAGGCTGGTGGCGCACCCGTGGTGGCTCCCGCCAGCACGACGAGCGCAGGAAACGGGGTGTACCGCTACGGCGGGGGCTACCCGACGTCAAGCTACGGCGACACCAACTACTGGGTCGACGTCATCGCGAGCAACGTGGGGGCGGACACCACCCCGCCGACGGTGACGGGCAGGACCCCCGCGCCGGGGGCGGTCGGGGTCGTCACCGACGCGGCGGTGAGCGCCACGTTCTCCGAACCCGTCGACGCCACCACGGTCGTGGTGACGGTCACCGGTCCGGGTGGCGCCGTGGTGGCAGGCACTACGACGGTGTCCGCGGACGCGCTCTCGGTGAACTTCGTCCCGGCCGCCCCGGCCGCAGCGTCGACCCCGTACACGGTGTCGGTGCGGGCCAGCGACCTCCAGGGCAACGTGATGCCCGCCCCGGACACGTGGACGTTCACCACGGGAAGCGGACCCGCGCCCGTGACGTGCCCGTGCTCGGTGTTCGGCAACGCGACGCCGACCACGATCGACGCGGGCGATGCGGGTGCGATCGAGCTGGGCATGCGGATCACACCAGCGGTCAGCTCGCTCATCACCGGGCGCCGGTTCTACAAGGCGGCCGCCAACACCGGCACCCACACCGGAAGCGTGTGGACCACCAGCGGGACCCTGCTGGCGACCGGCACCTTCACGGCGGAGAGTGCCACGGGCTGGCAGGTGCTCACCTTCGCCACCCCGGTGCAGGTCAGGGGCGGGTCCAGCTACGTCGTCTCCTACCGCACCCCATCGGGTCACTACTCCGCCGACCAGGGCTTCTTCGCCACCACCGGCGCCGGGAAGCCGCCCATCACCGCACCGGCCAGCACCGCGGCCGCGCCCAACGGCCTGTACCGCTACGGAGGTGGTTTCCCGACCTACAGCTACAACTCCACCAACTACTGGGTGGACGCCCTGCTCACCGCCGCCGGGGCGGACACCACGCCGCCCACCATCACGGCGCGCCAACCGGCCACGGGCGCCACCGGCGTTGCGCTGGGCATCTCGCCGACCGCCTCGTTCTCCGAGCCGATCGACCCCGCCACGCTGACCATGACCGTGACCGGGCCCGGGGGCACCGTGGTTCCGGTGGCCGCGACCGTGTCGGCGGACGGAACCACGGCGACCGCGAACCCGACGGCCGATCTCGCTCTGGCGACGACCTACGAGGTGGCCACCTCGGCGGCGGACCTCGCAGGCAACATGATGGCTGCGCCCGTGCGGTGGTCGTTCACCACGACGGCCACCAGCGCCGCCTGCCCCTGCTCGCTGTTCCGATCCTCCGACACCCCCGCCGCGTTCGCCAACGACGGCTCGGGCGTGGAGCTGGGGATGCGGTGGACACCGTCGGCTGCCGGAACGGTCTCCGGCGTGCGGTTCTACAAAGCGGTGGGCGACGCAGGGGTGCACCAGGGCAGCGTGTGGAGCGCGACCGGGCAGCTGCTG
>JBDTDI010000008.1:0-5794 GCA_039923155.1 Mycobacteriaceae bacterium
ACAGCGCAGACCCGGAGGACCGCCCGCCGAACAGTGAGACACTGGACGCACGCGGTGCCCGTCCAGGGCCCGCACTCCCAGCACCTGGAGGTGGCACCCGTGGCCGACGCCAAGACCAGCAAGCCGACCGACGACGACGAGGACATCGAGGTCCCCAGCGACACTGCCCTCGCCGCGCAGCGGGTCGTCGCCGCACACGCCACCGACGTCGAGGAGTGCGTGGTCCTGCTCGACATGCTCGGAATCGGTCGTCCGCTCGCCGTCTGACGGCCGGCGGGAGAGGGGTTGGACGTGGGTTCTCAGAACGGGGGTTCCGAGTTCGTCGTGGTGGCCAACCGGCTCCCGGTGGACATGGACATCTCGGTTGCCGGTGAGCAACGATGGAAGCGCAGCCCCGGCGGACTGGTCACCGCCCTCGAGCCGGTGCTGCGCAGCAACGACGGTGCGTGGGTCGGCTGGACCGGTGTCCCCGACGTCGACGTGGACCCGTTCACCGAGGACGGGCTGACGCTGCACCCGGTACGGCTGTCCGCCGACGAGGTGCGCGACTACTACGAGGGCTTCTCCAACGGCACCCTGTGGCCGCTGTACCACGACGTGGTGGCCACCCCGGAGTACCACCGGCACTGGTGGAACTCCTACGTCGAGATCAACCGGCGCTTCGCCGCGGCGACGGCCGAGACCGCCGCCCACGGCGCCCGGGTGTGGGTGCAGGACTACCAGCTGCAGCTGGTGCCGAAGATGTTGCGCGAGCTGCGCCCCGACCTCGTCATCGGCTTCTTCCTGCACATCCCGTTCCCCCCCGTCGAGCTGTTCATGCAGCTTCCGTGGCGCACCGAGATCGTCGAGGGCCTTCTCGGTGCCGACCTCATCGGCTTTCACCTGCCCGGGGGGGCCCAGAACTTCCTCTACCTCGCCCGCCGCCTGGCCGGGCAGTCGGCGTCCCGGGCCTCGGTCGGGGTGCGTTCCCGCCCGGGCACCGTCAGGGTGGGTGAGCGGACCGTCCACGTGGGCGCGTTCCCCATCTCCATCGACGCCGGCCAGCTCTCGGACATCGCCGCCCGACCCGAGGTGGTGGCCCGGGCGCAGGAGATGCGCGTCGAGCTCGGCAACCCGAGCAAGATCATCCTCGGCGTGGACCGGCTCGACTACACCAAGGGCATCGACATCCGGCTCTACGCGCTGCACGAGCTGCTCGACGAGGGTCGGGTGGACGCCGACGACACGGTGATGATCCAGCTGGCCACCCCGAGCCGCGAGAAGGTTGGCCTCTACATCCGGATGCGGGAGGAGATCGAGCAGGAGGTCAGCCGGATCAACGGCGAGTACGCCAAGGTGGGCCATCCCGCGGTGCACTACCTGCACCAGCCGGTGCCCCGTGAAGAGCTGGTGGCCTACTTCCTCGCCGCCGACGTGATGCTGGTGACGCCGCTGCGGGACGGGATGAACCTGGTGGCCAAGGAGTACCCCGCGTGCCGCGCCGATCTGGGTGGGGCGTTGGTGCTCAGCGAGTTCGCTGGAGCCGCCGCCGAGCTCAAGGGGGCCTACCTGGTCAACCCGCACGACCTCGACGGGGTCAAGGACGGCATCCTCGCTGCGCTGGAGCAGGACCCGGAGGAGGGTCGCAAACGGATGCGTGGTCTGCGCCGGCAGGTGCTGACCCACGACGTGGACCGCTGGGCCCGCTCCTTCCTGGACGCACTGGGGGGCACGGATGGGTGAACCCGGCCCGAGCACCCCGAGCCCCGGCCTGGACCCCCAGCTGCAACGCGCCCTGGCTGAGGCCGCCCGGGCCCCACGCCTGCTGGTCGCCTCGGACTTCGACGGCACCCTGGCCCCCATCGTCGAGGACCCCGGCGCGGCGCGGCCCGACCCGGCCGGGCTCGCTGCGCTGGTCGCCCTGGGTGCCGTGGCCGGGACGAGGGTCGCGCTGGTCTCCGGCCGCGCCCGCACCGACCTCGCTCGCCTGTCGGGCGCGCCGGCGGTGGTCCACCTGGTGGGCAGCCACGGCGCCGAGGTCGACGAGGACTTCGCCGACGGGATCAGCCCCGCGGCCACCGAGCTGCTCAGCCGGCTCACCGACGAGCTCACCGCCCTGGTGGACAGAAGTCCGGGGGTGGGCCTGGAGACCAAGCCCTCCAGCGTCGCGGTGCACGTGCGCGGCGCTGAACCCGACGTGGCGGAGCAGACCCTGACCACCGTGCGCACCGGTCCCGCCAGCTGGGACGGCGTGCACGTCACCGAGGGCAAGGCGGTGATCGAGCTGGCGGTGCTGGCCGCCGACAAGGGCAGCGCCCTGGCGCTGCTGCGGGGCGGGTCGAGCGACACCGTCACGGTGTTCCTGGGCGACGACGTCACCGACGAGAAGGGGTTCGCCCGCCTCGAGGACAGCGACGTCGGGGTGAAGGTCGGGGCCGGGCAGACCCTCGCCGCTCATCGCGTCGCCGGGACCCCCGAGGTCACCGCGATCCTGGAGCTGCTGCTCGCCGAACGCCGCCGCAGCAGCGGCTGAGCGCCGCGGCAGCCAGCCGTCACAGCCCGGAGAACCAGCGCGGGGCCAGCGGTGAGCTCGCGGTGCGTCCGAGGTTCAGGCGAGTCGGCAGCAGCACTGTTCTCGGCGTGCCGTAGGCGAGGGTGTCCCGGTCCTGGAGCAGCAGCCGACCGGCCGCGCGGCCCTTCTCCTCCACCGGCTGCACCACCGTGGTCAGGCCCTCGGCGATCGCCTCGCCGAGGCCGTCGAACCCGGTGATGGTGAGCTGGCCCGGGACGTCCAGCCCGCGGCTCCGCGCCTCCTGCAACGCGCCGAGGGCCAGCACGTCGGTGGTGCACACCAGGGCGGTGATGGTCGGGTCGAGGTCCAGCGCCTGCGCGGCCGCCGACCTGCCGGCCGCGATGGTGTGGTCGAAGCGCTCGATCACCGGCATGCCTCGCGCGTCCAGACCGGCTTGTTCCAACGCCTCCGTCAGGCCGGTGATCCGTTCGCGCTGGACGTGGAAGCGGGCCCGTCGCCAACGCTGCTCGGGTGCCAACCCGTCGTGTCGGTCCCGGCCCAGTCTCATGCACAGCACCCCGAAGTGCTGGTGGCCCAGCGAGATCAGGTGCTCACCCATCGCCTTCAGGGCAGCGTGGTCGTCTATCCCGACCCGGTCCACCCCCGGGAGGTCGTCAGGCTGGTCGCAGATCACCGTCGGCACCGGGCGGGCGAGGACCGCCGCCAGGTAGGGGTCGTCGGAGGCCACCGAGTAGACGACGAACCCGTCCACCCCGGCGTTCAGGACGGCCTGCGAGGCGGTGGCCTGGTCGCGGCTCGGGTCCGCGGGCACGAGCAGCAGACCCTGGCCCGCGCTCTCGCACACCTCCGACAGACCCGCCAGGAAGTGCACCGCCGCCGGGTCACGGAAGGCGTAGGTCAGCGCTTCGGTGAGCAGCAGCCCCACCGCACCGGCCTTGCGGGTGCGCAAGGAGCGGGCAACGGGGTCGGGGCCCAGGTAGCCGAGTCGGGCCGCCTCGCGCAGCACCCGCTCCCGCAGGGCCGGGGACAGCTGGTCGGGCCGGTTGTAGGCGTTGGAGACGGTGGTGCGGGACACCTTGAGGGACGCAGCGAGGGTGGCCAGCGTTGCTGGTCGTCTGGTTCCCCCCGTGCTCATCACCCAGCGGACTTTAACCCTTCGCGTGTAAGACCCTGAACCTGTGGTCCGCTCAGGCCGCGTCGACGACCTCGATGAGCAGCGCCTGGCCCGGAGCGAGCACCGGCATCGACAGCCCCACCTCGCTGAGCACGGTGCCGGCGACGACCACGCCTCCGGTGCGTGCGGCACCCATCCACCCCGGCTCGCTCCGGTGCAGCACCACCGGGTTCGGCACGCCGTCGGGCAGCAGCACCCGGTAGCTCCGTGACGGGTCCAGCCCGGGCAGCACGCGCGCCCCTGGCCGGGTGGCCGCCATCGTCCCCAGCGCGACGAAGGCGAACACGGCCCTGGCGCCGTCCGGGGCGACCACGCCGTGCAGCCGCTCGGCCGCCGTGTCGGGATCGGCCCTGACCACGTCCCCGGAGTGCAGCAGCGGGCGCAGCCGGCGGTACAGCGTCGCCCACGCCCGCAGCTGCGCCAGCTCGTCGTCGGTGCAGGTGGTGATGTCCCACTCCAGTCCGGCGTGACCGAACAGCGCAGTGACCAGGCGCATCCCCGCGTCGACAGCCCGGTGGGTGGAGTGCGCTACGGGCGGGCCCACGTGGGCACCCATGAGCTCCGGGGCCAGCAGCAGCGAGGTCCAGCGCTGGATGTCGGTGCGCTCCACCGCGTCGTTGCAGTCCGAGGTCCACACCCGGTGGGTGCGCGCCAGGATCCCCAGGTCCACCCGAGCGCCACCGCTCGCACAGCTCTCGATCTCCAGCCCCGGATGCCGGGCGAGGAGCGCGTCGAGCAGGGCGTACAGGGCCGCGGTCTGCCGGTGCACCGCTGGGTGACCTGCGCTCACCGCCTCGTGCAGGTCCCGGTTGTGGTCCCACTTGAGGAAGTCGACCCCGTTCTCGGTGACGAGGGCGTCCAGGCGGCCCAGCAGGTGCGCCCACGCCTGCGGGTTGGTCAGGTCCAGGGTGTGCTGGCCACGCCAGGGCCGGACCCCGGGCGGGCCCAGCACCCAGTCGGGGTGGGCCCGGACCAGGTCGGAGTCGAGGTTGACCATCTCCGGCTCCACCCACAGCCCCACCTGCATGCCGAGGTGCCGGACGTGGTCGAACAGCGGGGCGAGCCCGTGCGGCCACGCCACGTCGCTGACCACCCAGTCACCCAGGCCGCGGGTGTCGTCCCGACGGGAACCGAACCACCCGTCGTCGAGCACGAACCGCTCCACCCCGATGGACGCGGCCGTGTCGGCCAGGGTGCGCAACCGGTCCAGGTCGTGGTCGAAGTAGACCGCCTCCCAGGTGTTGAGCACCAGCGGCCGGGGACTCCTCGGGTGCTGCGGGCGGGCCCGGGTGTAGCGGTGCAGCCGACGCGAGCTGCCGTCCAGTCCGTCACTGGCGAACACGAACAGCACCTGGGGGCTGACGTGCTCCTCGCCGGGGGCCAGGCGCAGCTCGGTCGGGCCGAGGAGCTCACCGCCACCCAGCACCGCACCGTGCCGGCCGGCCCCCTCGGGCAGCCGCTCCACCAGGTGCACCTGGTTGCCGCTCCAGGCCACGTGGGTGCTCCACACCTGCCCGGACCGGAAGCCGAATCCACCGGTGCCTGCGGTGAGCAGCAGCGGCGCGTCGTGCCCGGTGCGGCCCCGTCGCCCGGCACGCAGGTGGGTGCCGTGGAGGATGTCGAAGCGCTGCGGGCTGCGTTCGCGGCACCACCGCCCGGTGAGGTCCAGACCCGTGGTGGCCCGCTCGGGCAGGGGCAGCAGCTGGGCCAACGACACCACCGTCAGCTCGTCAATGCCGGTGTTGCGCACCCGCACCTGGTGCACCAGCACCCCGTGCGGGTCCAGCGTCAGGCTCACCACCACCGTCACTCCGGCGGCGTCGTCGAACCCGGTGGCCGTGACCGTCTGCTCGTGCACCGTCACCGGCTCGGTGAGCTGTAGGCGCAGGGGGGCTGACCCAGCGGCACGGGCCAGCTCCAGGCCGGGTGTGCCCGACCACCCGTCGGCCTCGCTGGGCAGTAGCGTGAACGGGGCCTCCTCGTCGAGGCTGCTGTTGGCCACCGCGGGGCTGGTCGCCTCGTCCACGCCCACCGGGTCGGCGCCCAGGTCGGCTCCCCAGTGCAGGACCCTGGGTAGCAGCGGACCGGACACGTCGAGCACGAGCGCC
>JBDTDI010000009.1:0-6608 GCA_039923155.1 Mycobacteriaceae bacterium
AATCTCGAGGCGGCGCGAACCGAAACGCTCCGGATCCTCGGCACCGAGATGCCGCAGCAGCAGGGGGGAGCCTCCGCGACCGCCGGAACGCCTCCCGCCTCGGCGTCCGTTCCCAAGGGCGAAAAGAAGTCCAAGACGCCGGCGCTCGACCACTTCTGCCGCGACCTCACCCAGCTCGCCACCGAGGGGCAGCTCGATCCGACGATCGGCCGCGCCAAGGAGATCGAGCGCGTGATGGAGGTGCTCACGCGCCGCAAGAAGAACAACCCGGTGCTCATCGGCGAGCCCGGAGTGGGCAAGACGGCCATCGTCGAGGGCCTCGCGCAGCGCATCGTGGCCGGCGACGTGCCCGACAGCCTGCGCGGGCGCCGGGTGATCTCCCTGGACCTGGGTTCGATGGTGGCCGGGGCCAAGTACCGCGGTGAGTTCGAGGAGCGGCTCAAGGCCGTGCTCGCCGACATCACCGCCTCCGGGGGTGAGGTCGTGACCTTCATCGACGAGCTGCACACGATCGTCGGCGCGGGCGGCACCGGTGAGGGGGCGATGGACGCGGGCAACATGATCAAGCCGATGCTCGCCCGCGGCGAGCTCCGCCTGGTCGGGGCGACGACGCTGGACGAGTACCGCAAGCACATCGAGAAGGATGCCGCGCTGGAGCGCCGCTTCCAGCAGGTGCTGGTGGGGGAGCCGTCGGTGGCTGACACCGTCGGCATCCTGCGCGGTCTCAAGGAACGCTACGAGGTGCACCACGGGGTGCGGATCACCGACTCCGCGCTCGTCGCCGCGGCCGTCCTGAGCGACCGCTACATCACCTCGCGGTTCCTGCCCGACAAGGCGATCGACCTGGTCGACGAGGCCGGCTCGCGGCTGCGGATGGAGATCGACTCTCGCCCGGTCGAGGTCGACGAGTCCGAGCGGGTGGTGCGCCGCCTCGAGATCGAGGAGATGGCGCTGACCGGCGAGTCCGACGCCGGCTCGCAGGTGCGCCTGGAGGCGCTGCGCGCCGAGCTCGCCGACGCCCGCGAGCGCCTGGACGAGCTCACCACCCGCTGGCAGAACGAGAAGGGCTCCATCGAGGGTGTGCGGGTGCTCAAGGAACGCCTGGAAGGGCTGCGGGGCGAGTCCGAGCGCGCCGAGCGCGACGGTGACCTCGGCCGCGCGGCCGAGCTGCGCTACGGGCTGATCCCGCAGGTCGAGCGCGAGCTCGCGGAAGCGGCCGACCTGATCACCTCGGAGGGTCCGCTGCTGCTCAAGGAGGAGGTCGGCCCGGACGACGTGGCGGACGTGGTCTCCGCGTGGACGGGGATCCCGGCCGGGCGCCTGCTCGAGGGCGAAACCGCCAAGCTGCTGCGCATGGAGGACGTGCTCGGCGCCCGGGTCATCGGCCAGGGTGAGGCGGTGCGCGCGGTCAGCGACGCCGTCCGCCGGGCCCGAGCCGGGGTCAGCGACCCCGACCGGCCGACCGGTTCGTTCCTGTTCCTCGGGCCCACCGGGGTCGGCAAGACCGAGCTCGCGAAGGCGTTGGCCGACTTCCTGTTCGACGACGAGCGGGCCATGGTCCGCATCGACATGAGCGAGTACGGCGAGAAGCACTCCGTCGCCCGCCTCGTCGGCGCCCCGCCGGGGTACTTGGGCTACGACCAGGGTGGGCAGCTCACCGAGGCGGTACGCCGCCGGCCCTACACGGTGGTGCTGTTCGACGAGGTGGAGAAGGCGCACCCCGACGTGTTCGACGTGCTGCTGGCCGTGCTCGACGAGGGCCGCCTCACCGACGGCCAGGGGCGCACCGTCGACTTCCGCAACATGATCCTGGTGCTGACCTCCAACCTCGGGGCCGGGGGAGACGAGGCGCAGGTGCGCGAGGCGGTGCGGCGGACGTTCAAGCCGGAGTTCGTGAACCGGCTCGACGACGTCCTGGTCTTCCACCCCCTCTCCGAGGCCGACCTGGTGGCCGTGGTCGACATCCAGCTCGGGGTGCTCGGCGCACGGCTGGCCGCGCGGCGCCTGGAGCTCACCGTGTCCGACGAGGCGAAGGCCTGGCTCGCCGAGCGTGGCTTCGACCCCGTCTACGGGGCGCGGCCGCTGCGTCGGCTGGTGCAGAGCGCGATCGGGGACTCCCTGGCCAAGGCCCTGCTGGCCGGCGCCGTGGTCGACGGGGACACCGTGCGGGTGGAGGTCACGGCCGACGGCTCGGCGCTGCAGGTCGGCTGAACGGACCCGCCGTCCCGGTGTCGGTGCGGCGCTCGGACACCCAGGGTGGTGGCGCGTGGTCGGCCTGGGAGAGTACCGAGCATCCGTTGCCCGCCCCGTCCCAGGAGTCCGAAGTGAACGAGTCCCTCATGTCGATGACCGTCGCCACCGCCGACCAGGTTGCCGAGGTCACCATGACCGGCCCCGGCAAGGGCAACGCCATGGGCCCGGACTTCTGGCGAGAGCTGCCGGAGGTCTTCACCGCCCTCGACGCCGACGACGACGTGCGCGCGGTGGTGGTGACCGGCTCCGGACGCAACTTCTCCTACGGGCTCGACCTGGCCGCCATGGGTGGCGCGCTGCAGGCCGACCCCGGCCTGGCCGCCCCGCGCACGAAGCTGCTGGAGAACCTCTGGCTGATGCAGGGCGGCATCAACGCCGTGGCCCAGTGCCGAAAGCCGGTCGTCGCGGCCGTGCAGGGTCGGTGCATCGGCGGCGGGGTGGATCTCATCGCCGCCTGCGACATCCGCTACGCCAGCGCCGACGCCACGTTCAGCGTGCGTGAGGTCAAGGTGGGCATCGTGGCCGACCTGGGCAGCCTGCAGCGACTGCCCGCGATCATCGGTGACGGGCACCTGCGCGAGCTCGCACTCACCGGGCGCGACATCGACGCCGCCCGGGCGGAGCGGATCGGGCTGGTCAACGACGTGCACGCCGACGCCGCGGCGGTGCTGGCCGCCGCCCGGGCGTGCGCGGCCGAGATCGCCGCCAACCCCCCGTTGGTGGTGCACGGGGTCAAGGCCGTGCTCCAGGACGAGCGCGTCGACCGGATCGCGCGGGGCCTGCGCTACGTCGGGGCGTGGAACGCGGCGTTCCTCGCCTCGGAGGACCTGACCGAGGCCGTGACCGCGGTGATGCAGCGGCGGGAGCCCAGCTTCCGGGGCCGCTGATCGCGACCCGGTGAGCGGGGTCACCGGGTCGCGAGTTGCAGGCGCGACCCACCGAGTGCATGCTTGCGCCTACCAACTAGTTGAGTGGTGCAACCAAAAGACTGGGTAAAGGAGACGTGTGAGCACGACCGACACCGATTCTGGTACCGAGGCGGCAACCACGACGGGCCACGTCTCGGCCCACGTCTCGGCCCACGTCCTGGGCGACGAGCTGCTGCGAATGCTGAAGACGATGGAGCGCACCAGCGCCCACGTCGCCGCCCGCCGCCACGACGTCGTCGACAAGGCGGCGTTCGCGGTGCTGTTCCGGCTGCTGCACGACGGCCCACAGCGGTCGGGGGCCCTGGCCGAGGCCATGCTCACGGACCCCTCGACCGTCTCGCGCCACGTCGCCCAGCTCGTCGACCTCGGTCTGGTGGAGCGCACCGCCGACCCCGCCGACGGCCGGGCGACGGTGCTCGCCGTCACCGAGCGGGGTCACCGCACGGCCCGGGACATGCGCACCCGCCGCAACGCCATCATCTCCGCCGTCGTGGCCGACTGGACCGACACCGACATCGGGGTCCTGTCCCAGCTGATGGCCCGCTTCACCGGCGACCTCGAGCGTCACCGCCCCCACATCCTCGCCGAGTGCGATGCCCAGCCGAGCATCGCGCCGAGCCGTTCCGAAGGAGCTTCATGAGCACCACCGCAGACAGCGCGAGCCCGCCCGCGACCAGCGCGCCCACGGTGAAGAAGGACAAGAGCATCGGCCACAACGCCGACGGCTCCTTCAGCCACCGCCAGGTGCTCACGATCCTGGCCGGGCTGATGATGGGCATGTTCCTGGCCGCCCTCGACCAGACCATCGTCTCCACGTCGATCCGCGTGATCGCCGACGACCTGCACGGCTACTCGGTCCAGGCGTGGGTCACCACCGCCTACCTGATCACCTCGACGCTGGCCACGCCGCTGTACGGCAAGCTCAGCGACCTCTACGGACGCAAGCAGTTCTTCCTGTCCGCGATCACCATCTTCGTGCTCGGCTCCATCCTGTGCGGCCTGGCCACCTCGATGTACGAGCTCGCGGCCTTCCGGGCCTTCCAGGGCATCGGCGCCGGCGGGCTGTTCTCGCTGGCCCTGACCATCATCGGTGACATCGTCCCGCCGCGGGAGCGGGCCCGTTACCAGGGGTACTTCCTGGCCGTGTTCGGCACCTCGAGCGTGCTGGGCCCGGTCATCGGCGGCGTGCTCTCCGGGCAGGCCACCATCCTCGGGGTCACCGGGTGGCGCTGGGTGTTCTACGTCAACGTCCCCATCGGCATCGTCGCGCTCATCGTGGTCGCCAAGGTGCTCAACCTGCCGGTGCACCGCCGCGAGGCCACCGTCGACTGGGCCGGCGCGGCCTGGCTCGCCGTGGGCATCGTGCCCCTGTTGATCATCGCCGAGCAGGGCCGCACCTGGGGCTGGGGCTCGGGCCGGGCGCTGCTGTGCTTCGCGATCGGGATCATCGGCCTCGCCGCCTTCCTCTGGGCCGAGAAGCGCAAGGGCGACGACGCGCTCATCCCGCTGCGGATGTTCCGCGACAGCACCTTCGCCTTCGGCACCGCGATCAGCGTGGTCGTCGGGGCCGCGATGTTCGGTGGCATCTCCCTGCTGCCGCAGTACCTGCAGGTGGTCAAGGGCTCCTCGCCCACCGTCGCCGGACTGCAGACCCTGCCGCTGGTGATCGGGATCATGATCGGCGCCATCTCCTCCGGCCAGATCATCTCCCGCACCGGGCGCTACCGGATCTTCCCGATCGTGGGCACCGCCTTCATGACCGCGGGCATGTTCGCGTTCTCCTTCGTCCGCTTCGACACCTCGCTCGTCCTGGTGATGGGCCTGATGCTGGCCTTCGGGTACGGGCTCGGCAACGTCATGCAGCCGATCACGCTGGCCATCCAGAACGCGATGCCCCCCAAGGACATGGGCGTCTCCACCTCGGCGGCGACGTTCTCCCGTCAGATCGGGGGAACCATCGGTGTCGCGGTGTTCCTGTCGCTGCTGTTCGGCCAGCTGACCCCCAAGATCGGCTCCGCTATCCGTTCCGCCGCGGACAGCCCGGCCTTCGGGCAGGCGGTCAAGCAGGCCGCCACCAGCAACGACCCCACCGTGGCCGCGCTGGGCAAGGGACTCGCCAGCGGCAACCCGGCGGTGGCCGGCCAGGCCCTCAACGACACCTCGTTCATCGAGAAGCTGCCCACCGTGCTGAGCGAGCCCTTCCGGATCGGTTTCTCCAACGCCATGGACTTCGTGTTCGTCTCGGCCGGCATCCTCATGGTCGTCGGGCTGGTGCTGGTGTTCTTCCTCAAGGAGGTCCCGCTGCGCACGCAGTCAGGAATCCAGGCCGCGGCCGCTGAGCGGGACGAGACCGTCGCCGGCGGGGCGGCGACGGCGGGCGCGAGCGTCGGGGAGGTGGCCCCGGTCGAGGACCCGGACGCCGACCTGACGCAGGGCGTCGTCGAGCACGACGAGCCGACGGAGCCGCAACCGGGCCACGTCGGGGCGGACGAGCCTGTGCAGGTGGGGCGACACGAGGCTGCGACCTAGGCCGCTACCCGGGTCGTTGTCCGGACCGTGTGCCCGGCCCGTTCCGACCAGAACCCCGCTGACCAGTGCGGCCCCCACCCAACCGGGTGGGGGCCGCACTCGTGCGACGTGGTCAGTGCTGGCCGAGGACCGGCACCGGGTGGTTCTCGAACGGGGTGCCCTTGGCCCGGTCGAAGGAGCGGCCGATCTCCGCCTCGGCCTCGGTTCGGCCGACCCACTCGGCGCCGGCGACGCTCTTGCCCGGCTCGAGGGACTTGTAGACCTCGAAGAAGTGCTTGATCTCCAGCAGGTAGAACTCCGACACGTCCCCGATGTCCTGCAGGTGCTCCTGGCGCGGGTCGTCGGCCGGGACGCACAGCACCTTGTCGTCGCCACCGGCCTCGTCGGTCATCCGGAACATGGCGACCGCGCGGACCTTGACCACACAGCCGGGGAAGGTGGGCTCGGAGATGAGCACCAGCGCGTCGAGGGGGTCACCGTCCTCACCGAGGGTGCGGTCGATGAACCCGTAGTCGGCGGGGTACTGGGTGGCGGTGAACAGGGTGCGGTCCAGCCGGATCCGCCCCGTCTCGTGGTCCACCTCGTACTTGTTGCGGCTCCCCTTCGGGATCTCGATGGTGACGTCGAAGTCCACGCGCTTATCGCCCTTCGTGCCGGTGTCGGTGCACCCGCCGCCGACGACGACGGTGTGCGGACTGGTCGTAGTTGTCTGGTCGATAGTCTGGACCACAACCGGTCGCAGGCGATCATCAGGGCGGACGGCACCAGGGCGAACAGAACCAGGAAGGGGTGCGGGTGCTCGGTCGACGCATCGCTCACCGGCTGTCCGTGCCCGGGCGAAGTCGGACCACCCGGGCAGTGGTCGTGGTCGCGGTCCTGGTCCTGGTCGGGGCCCTG
>JBDTDI010000010.1:0-15174 GCA_039923155.1 Mycobacteriaceae bacterium
GGCCCGGCCGCCGTCGGAAGGTGCGGACACCGGCGCCGTCGATGGGCGCTAGGTTGGTCCGGGTGCGCCGAACCTTGTTGGTGACCAACGACTTCCCGCCCCGCCCCGGTGGAATCCAGTCCTACCTGCACAGCTTCGCGCGCCACCTGCCCCCCGAGGACCTGGTGGTCTACGCCCCGGCCTGGCGGGGGGCCGCGGAGTTTGACGCCGCGCAGCCCTTCACCATCGTCCGGCACCCGGGCACGCTGATGCTGCCGCTGCCGTCGGTGGCCGCCCGGGCCGGTGAGCTGGTTCAGAGGCACGGCTGCGAGGTGGTCTGGTTCGGGGCGTCGGCGCCGCTGGGGCTGCTGGCGCCGACGGTGCGCCGCGCCGGGGCACGCCGGGTGGTGGCCAGCACCCACGGGCACGAGGTGGGCTGGTCGATGCTGCCGGGGGCGCGCCAGGCCCTGCGGCGCATCGGCGAGACCACGGACGTGATCACCTACGTCAGCCGCTACACCCGAGGCCGCTTCGCCTCCGCCTTCGGGCCGCGCGCAGCCCTGGAGCACCTGCCCTCCGGGGTGGACACCGAGCTGTTCGCCCCCGACCCGCTGGCTCGGGCCGAACTTCGTGCCCGCTACGGGCTGGGGCAGGACCCCGTCGTGGTATGCGTGTCCCGGCTGGTCCCGCGCAAGGGTCAGGACGTGCTGGTCCGGGCCCTGCCGCTCATGCGCGAGCGGGTGCCGGGAACGCGGCTGCTGCTCGTGGGCGGGGGTCCGCACACCGACGCGGTGCGTGCACTGGCCCGCGACGTCGGCGTCACCGAGCACGTGGTCCTGACGGGCACCGTGGCCGCCAGTGAGCTCGCGGCGCACCACGCCGTCGGTGACGTCTTCGCCATGCCCTGCCGGACCCGAGGAGCGGGCCTGGACGTCGAGGGACTCGGCATCGTCTTCCTCGAGGCGTCAGCCACCGGGCTGCCTGTGGTCGCCGGGCGGTCCGGTGGTGCACCGGAGACGGTCCGCGACGGTGTGACCGGCTCCGTGGTCGACGGCCGCGACGTGACCGCCGTGGCCGAGGCGGTGGTCCGTTACCTTGCTGACCCCGAGCTGGCGGCACGGACCGGTGCCGCCGGCCGCGCGTGGGTAGCTCGCGACTGGCGCTGGGCCGACCTCGGCGACCGGTTGGTCGGGCTGCTGGAGGGCGACGGAGCGTGACGGGGGGTCGAGGTCCGGTCAGGCGTAGATGGCCTCGATGGCGTCGGCGAAGTGGTCGGCGACGACGGCCCGCTTGATCTTCAGCGTCGGGGTCATCTCGCCGCCCTCCTCGGTGAAGTCCACCGGCAGGATCCGGTAGGACTTGATCGCCTCGGCCCTGGACACCGCCGTGTTCGCCTCCGCCACGGCCGCGTCGATCGTCGTGCGCAGGTCGGGGTCGTCGACCAGGTCGGCGACCGCGGAACCGGCGGGCTTGTCGTGCGCGGCCAGCCACGTCGGGAAGGCCTCGGCGTCGATCGTGACGAGCGCCCCGATGAAGGGCTTCTGGTCCCCAACGACCATGCACTGGCTGATGAGCGGGTTCGACCGCAGCTTGTCCTCCAGCACGGCCGGGGCCACGTTCTTGCCGCCGGCGGTCACGATGATGTCCTTCTTGCGCCCGGTGATGGTCAGGAACCCGTCGGCGTCGAGCGAGCCGAGGTCACCGGTGCGGAACCACCCGTCGACGAACGACTCAGCGGTGGCGACGGGGTTGCGCCAGTACCCGCTGAACACCATGCCCCCGCGCACCAGGACCTCGGAGTCCTCGGCGATGCGCACCGCGCAGCCCTCCAGGGGCCGGCCGACGGTCCCGATGCGCTGGTGGGCCGGGGTGTTGGCGGTGATCGCGGCGGAAGTCTCGGTGAGCCCGTAACCCTCGTACACCGGTAGCCCCACCCCGCGGAAGAAGTGGCCCAACCGTGCGCCCAGCGGTGCGCCCCCGGCCACGGACGCCGTGCACCGCCCGCCGACCGCGGCGCGGAGCTTCGCGTAGACCAGCTTGTCGAAGACGGCGTGACGGGCTCGCAGGCCCAGCCCGGGCCGCCCGGAGTCCAGCGCCTCGCTGTAGGCCACCGCGGTGGCGTCTGCGGCGTCGAAGATCACGGTCGTCGCCCTGCCCCCGGCGTGGGCCTTCTGCCGGGCACCGTTGTAGACCTTCTCGAACACCCTGGGCACGGCCAGCAGGAACGTCGGTGAGAACGCGGCCAGGTCGTCGAGGAGGTTCTTGATGTTGCCGGAGTGCCCGAGCACCACCCCGGACTCGACGGCGGCGACTGCGATGGCCCGGGCGAAGACGTGGGCCATGGGCAGGAAGCACAGGTTCGTCTCGCCCGGGTTGATCATCCCGGGGAAGGCGGCCGTCGCGGAACGAACCTCGAAGAGCAGGTTGCGGTGGGTGAGCTCGCAGCCCTTGGGGCGCCCGGTGGTGCCGGAGGTGTAGATCATGGTGGCGAGGTCGTCGGCGCCGAGCCCGGACCGACGCTCACCGACGCCGTCGTCGGTCTGACCGGTACCCGCGTGGGTGAGCGAGGCCACCGCGGGCTCGACACCGTCGATCTGCCACACCTGGAGCACGGCCGGGCACTGCGCGCGGACCGACGCCACCGTGGCCGCGTGGGCGTCGGTCTCGACCACGATGCCCACCGCACCCGAGTCCTCCAGGATCCACTGGACCTGCAAGGCCGAGGACGACTCGTAGATGGGCACCGTGACCGCACCGGCACACCAGATGGCGTAGTCCAGCAGCGTCCACTCGTACCGGGTGGAGCAGAGCAGGGCCACCCGTTCACCGGCCGCCACGCCGGCAGCGAGGAGACCCTTGGCCACGCCGGTGACGTCGGCGGCGAAGGTCGCCGCGGACACGTCCCGCCACTGGCCTGAGGAGGGACGTCGGAACAGGGCTCGGTCGGGATCGGAGCTGGCGTGCACGAAGATCGCGTCGGTGAGGTTCTCCCGATCACCGACAGTGATGGCGGACGGGACGCTGAACTCGCGCACGGTGGGCCTCCAGGGCTGCACGCGGTCGTCGTCGACCGCGGTGGGACGAGCACCGACCGTGCCGTGTGACGGTGGTGACACACGAACCTAGCCTGTCCGGTGGGCCGGTCGAGGCAGCGACTCAGGTGCTGTGTGACGCTGCATGGGTGAGCCCACTCGACGTCATGGACCAGACGTTCGTGGCCGCGGCACCGGGGCAGGTGGCGACGGAGCTGGCCGGGCCGCGCCGCTGGCGCCGCTGGTGGCCAGACCTGCAGCTGACGGTGGTGCACGACCGAGGTGCCGCGGGGATCCGGTGGCAGGTCGGTGGGGCGCTGGTCGGCACCATGGAGATGTGGCTCGAGCCGGTGCTCGACGGCACCGTCGTCCACCACTTCCTGCACGCGGAGGGCCCTTCGCTGGCGCCCCGCCACATCCCGGCCCAGGTGCACATCCGGCGCCTGCAGGCCAAGCGGGTCGCGTTCGAGGTGAAGCGAACCTTGGAGGCCGGACGGCAGGTGGGGGAGCCCCCCGGCCCCCCGGGCGGGCCGCACGCGTCGGTGGGTCCGTCGGGGGGTTGGTTGGCGGGGTCGCACGAGTAGCGTCTCCGCCATGTCCGGCCAGACCACCCAGTCCATCGTCGTCCTCGCCGCGATGGACAAGGTGATGGACGTGATCGCCGACTTCGCCGCCTACCCGCAGTGGGCCGGATCGGTGAAGTCGGCGGAGGTTCTCGAGACGACCGAGGACGGACGCGGCTCCCACGTCCGGTTCCGGTTGGACGCCGGGGTGGTCAAGGACGTGTACGAGCTGGCCTACACCTGGGCGCCGGACGGGTCGTCGGTGAGCTGGGACCTGGTCAAGAGCCAGGTTCAGCGCGCGCAGCACGGGTCCTACGTGCTGCGCGAGGTGTCCTCCGGAACGGAGGCCACCTACCAGCTCCGGGTCGATCCCGCGATCCCCATGATCGGGATGTTCAAGCGCAAGGCGGAGAAGGTCATCACCGACACCGCCCTGAAGGAGCTCAAGAAGCGCGTCGAGGGCTGATCGTCCCCTCGACGGTTCGGTTCCCCCCCGGCGGTAGGGTCGGCCGCTCACGGGTGCTGACCGGCGTCCGGGCACCTTCACGCGGGGAGACAAGTGCGGGTCCTGCTGTTCACCGGCAAGGGGGGCGTGGGCAAGACGACCCTGGCCGCCGCCAGCGCGGTGCGGGCCGCGGAGCAGGGCGCCACCGTGCTCGTCTGCTCGATCGACCCGGCGCACTCGCTCGCGGACGCCATGGACGTGGCCCTCACCGACGAGCCCGCCACGGTGGCACCGGGGCTCTGGGCCGCGCAGCTGGACGCCCGCGCGCTGCTCGCCCAGCGCTGGCCGCTGCTGAGGGAGATGTTGTCCGACCTGCGGGACGGCGCCGACGCTGCGTCTGCAGGACTCGATCCGGTCGCGCTGCAGGTCGAGGAGCTCACCGCGCTGCCCGGCGCCGAGGAGATGTTGGCCCTGCTGCAGGTGCGTCGCCTCGCCGAGTCGGGCCGGTGGGACCTGCTGGTCGTCGACTGCGGGCCGACCGCGGAGACGCTGCGGATGCTGGCGCTGCCCGCGTCGGCGGTCGGTTACCTGCGTCGCAGCTGGCCGCGGCACCGCCGGGTGGTGCACGCCGCGATCGGACGGTCGGGCGGGGCACTGGCCCGGGCGGCCACGGTGCTCGACGCCTGGGAGGGCGAGGCCACGGCGCTGCAGGCCCTGCTCACCGATCCGCAGCGGGTGAGCGTCCGACTGGTGCTCACCCCGGAGCGCGTCGTGCTCGCCGAGACCCGCCGGACCTTGACCGCGCTGGCCCTGCACGGCCTGGCCGTCGACGCGGTCGTCGTGAACCGCCTCCTGCCGCAGCCCGGCGACGACCGAGGTCCGACCGACCCGGCTCTGGCCTGGTTGCGCACCCGGGTGGCCGAACAGGCCGCTGTGCTGGCCGCGGCCGCTGATCTCGTGGGTCTGCGAAGCCTGGCCCACCGCGCCGGTGAACCGGTGGGGGTGTCCGCCCTGGCCGAGCTGGCCGCCGAGCTGTACGGGGACGAGCCGGTGCTCGCGGACCCACCGTCGGACCCCACCCCGGCGGTGCGCCGCGAGTCCGGGGCCGGACTGGACTCGATCTACGCCTGGACGCTGGCGCTGCCGCAGGTGCGTGACGCCGACGTCGAGCTGGGGCGCCTGCAGGACGAGCTGCTCGTGTCCGTGGCCGGCGACCGGCGCCGGTTCGCGCTGCCCCCCGTGCTGACCCGCTGCGTGGTGGTCGATGCTGAGGTCGGCGTGGACAGCCTGACGGTCCGGATGCGTCCCGACCCCGCCGTGTGGGCACGATGATCCCGGGAACGGGGCCGGGGGAGGACGAGCGGCCGGTGGGCGACCTCGCCGCGGAGCTCCGGGCGCTCGCCGACGTGCTGATCGAGCGGGTCGATCCCTGGCTGGCGACCCTGGCGGCGCCGGGTGAGGCGCAGGGCTCGTGCTCGTGGTGCCCGGTGTGCGCACTGGTCGCCGCGCTCCGGGGCGAGCGTCCGGAGCTCACGCGACGGTTGGCCGAGCAGGGCAGCGGGCTGCTGAACGCGGTCCGGTTGCTGGTCGCCGAGCACGGAAGCTCCCAGCACGCCCACCACCCCGGGTCGACCACCCCGGGACGCCCCCCGGCGGGGCCGGGCACGTCCCCGGTGGTCGAGCCCATCGCGGTCCGTCGTCGTGGCGGGACGGCGTGAGCGCCGAGGAGGTGCTCACGATCGGGATCGACGTCGGCGGGACCAGCATCCGTGCCGGCCTGGTCAGCGACGGAACGGTTCTCGACACGGTGGAGACCGCGACGCGCTCCTCGGTCGAGGACCTCGAGCAGGACCTGACCCGGGTGGTGGCCGAGCTCCGGTCGCGCCACCCGGTCGCCGCGGTGGGTCTCGCCGTCGCCGGCTTCCTCACGCGCGACCGGACGGTGGTGATGTTCGCCCCACACCTGCCCTGGCGCCAGGCGCCGGTCGCGGCCCGGATGGCCAGCCTTCTCGGGTTGCCGGTGGTGCTGGAGCACGACGTCAACGCCGCGGCCTGGGCCGAGCACCGCTTCGGCACGGCCCGCGACTGTGGAGTCGTCGCCGTGGTGGCGCTGGGCACCGGTATCGGGGCCGCACTGCTCGTCGACGGGGTGCTGTTCCGGGGCGCGCACGGCGTGGCCCCCGAGCTCGGCCACCTGCGCCTGGTCCCCGACGGGCGCCCCTGCCCGTGCGGCGGTCGAGGGTGCTGGGAGCGCTACTGCAGCGGGACGGCGCTGGTCTCCACCGCGCTGGAGCTGATGGCGGTCGATCCTGGGTCGTCGACCCGGCTGCACACCGGGCCCGCGCTCGAGCCGCTCACCGGCCGGCAGGTGATGGCCGCCGCCCGTGACGGCGACCCGGTGGCCCTGGCTGCCGTGGCGGACCTGGCGGCGTGGCTGGGCCGCGGACTGGCCCTGGTGGCCGACGTCTACGACCCCGACGTCATCGTCGTAGGTGGCGGCGTGGCCGAGTCGGCGTCGCTGTTCCTGCCCGCCGCCGCCGAGCGCTACGCACGTGAGCTGACTGGAGCCGGGCGACGACCGCTGGCCCGGATCAGCCCGGCCGCGCTGGGCAGGACCGCCGGGCTCATCGGGGCCGCCGAGCTCGCCCGGGGCGCACTGACCTGAGCTCCTGGCCGGGGTCCGGCTCAGAGCTGCGCGCCGTCGTCCCAGCCGGAGTCGGTGGGCGGGCCGGACTTGAGCCGTGACAGCAGGAAGACGAGGCCACCGGTGAGGCAGATGAGGCCGAGCGGGAAGCCCACCGAGCTGGTCAACCCGATGAGCCCGGGCGCCACCACGAGGAACATGCCCAGCACGAGGACGGCGATCGCCCCCAGCGCGGCTCGGGTGGGTGGGGCGACCGGCGGCGCGTCCGGACGCTCGAAGTGCCCCTCGTCCTCGAGGTCCGCGGGATCTTCCCGCTCCTCGGCCCGTGGCTCACGATCGGCGGGTCCGACCACGGGAGCGTGCGGGGGCTCCACGGCGACGACGGCCGGCCCCGACGGCTCGGGCCAGTCCGAGGTGTCGGTGTCCCAGTCGGCCACGAGCGCCGCGAACGCCGAGTCGACCTCGCGGTCGGAGGGCTGCCCGCCCGGGCGGGCGGGCTCTCGGCCCTCGTCACCGGGGGAGGGGTCCCGTGGGACGGTCACGTCTGTCCCCTGGCCGAGTGGTGCCCGACGTTGCTCGCCCCGGACGCTGCAGACCCCTGCAGGACCCGATGGACGAACGCGACGCTGCCGGCGAAGATGGCCGGTGCGTCGTGATCGAGCGTGGCGACGTGGTAGCTGCGCTGCAGGACCACCTCGGTGACGTCGGCCGAACCCACACCCTCGAGGAGCACCTGCCCGCTCGAGGACTCCACCACGTGGTCGGTGGCCGAACGGAACAGCAGCAGGGGTGCGCCCACGGTGCACAGGTCGGCCCGCACCAGCGCCCACAGCTGTTGCAGGGACGCGGCCGCGCGCAGCGGCATCCGGTCGTAGCCGACCTCGACGACGCCGGGCTTGGCGATGTCCCCGACGACTCCCGGCAACGAACCCAGCAGGCGGGACAGCACCGGTAGCAGGGGAGCGTCGCGGCGGTCGGTGCGCAGCGATGGGTTGACCAGGACGAGCCCGGCGGTCTCGGGGTGCTGCTGGGCGAGCCGCAGCGCCAGCGTCCCACCCATGGACAGTCCGAAGACGAAGACCGGCTGCTCACGCCGGGCCAGGACGAGCAGCTCGCGCTCGAGGGTGGCGTACCAGTCGCTCCAGCGGGTCCGGTTCATCTCCTGCCAGGTGGTGCCGTGCCCCGGCAGCCGCGGGCAGGAGACCGCGAAACTTTGCGCGGCGAGGTGTTCCCCCCAGGCCCGCATGCTCTGGGGCGTACCGGTGAACCCGTGGCACAGCAACACCCCGGGAGCGTCGGCGGCACCCGGGGCTCGAAAAGGCGCAGCACCGTCCAGGAGGGGCATCGCCTCATGGTGACACGTCCGGGCTTGAACCGGGCTCTAGGGTCTGGGCAGTGCGCTACTTCTACGACTGCGAGTTCATCGAGGACGGTCTCACCATCGAGCTGGTCTCCATCGGCATCGCGGCTGAGGACGGACGCGAGCTCTACCTGGTGAGCTCGGAGTTCGACCCCAGCCGGGCCGGGGCGTGGGTGCGGCGCAACGTGCTGACCCAGCTGCCCAGCCCCGCGTCCCCGGCGTGGCGCACCCGCGAGCAGATCCGGGACGCGGTCCTCGCCTTCTGCACCGCGCACACCGACGGCAGCCCCACCCAGCTGTGGGCCTGGGTGGCCGCCTACGACCACGTCGTGCTCTGTCAGCTCTGGGGGTCCATGCCCGACCTGCCGCGCGCGCTGCCCCGGTTCACCCGCGAGCTCAAGCAGCACTGGGAGGACGCTGGCTCGCCGCCGCTGCCGGCCGTGCCCGACGGGGCCCACGACGCCCTCGTCGACGCGCGCCACAACCTGGCCAAGTTCCGCGCCGTGGCCCAGCACCACCCCTGACCACGCACCGGGGCCCACCCGGCCCGCACGATCCAGCACCATGTCCGACACCAGGGACGTACCACCTAGGCTGGAGGGGTGAACTGGACGGTCGACGTGCCCATCGACGCTCTGCCCGAGCTGCCACCCCTGCCGCAGTCCATGCGCACCCAGCTCGACGAGGCCCTGGCCCGTCCGGCCGCGCAGCAACCCGACTGGCCCGCCGACCAGGCCGCCGCCATGCGGACCGTGCTCGAGAGCGTCCCACCGCTGACCGTCTCCTCGGAGGTGGACGCACTGCAGGGCAAGCTCGCCGCGGTCGCGCGGGGGGAGGCGTTCCTGCTGCAGGGCGGTGACTGTGCCGAGACGTTCGCCGACAACACCGAGCCCCACATCCGCGGCAACATCCGCACCCTGCTGCAGATGGCGGTGGTCCTCACCTACGGCGCCTCCATGCCGGTGGTCAAGGTCGCCCGGATCGCCGGGCAGTACGCCAAGCCCCGCAGCTCCGACACCGACGCGCTCGGTCTGCGCTCCTACCGCGGCGACATGATCAACTCGCTGGTGGCCGACGCCGCCGTGCGCCACCACGACCCGTCGCGGCTGGTGCGGGCCTACGCGAACTCCTCGGCGGCGATGAACATGGTCCGCGCGCTGACCGCCGCGGGCATGGCCGACCTGCACAAGGTGCACGACTGGAACCGTGAGTTCGTCCGGACGTCGCCAGCCGGCGCCCGCTACGAGCAGATGGCGGGCGAGATCGACCGCGGGCTGCGCTTCATGAACGCCTGCGGGGTGAGTGACCCTTCGCTGCACGCGGCGGAGATCTTCGCCAGCCACGAGGCGCTCGTGCTGGACTACGAGCGTGCAATGCTGCGCCTGGACACCACCGGTGAGGTCCCCCGCCTGTTCGACCTGTCCGCCCACTTCCTGTGGATCGGTGAGCGCACCCGCAACCTCGACGGGGCGCACGTGGCCTTCGCCGAGCTCCTGTCCAACCCGATCGGGGTCAAGATCGGTCCGTCCACCACGCCGGAGCAGGCCGCGGAGTACGTGCACCGCCTCGACCCGAACGCCACCGCCGGTCGGCTGACCCTGGTCTCGCGGATGGGCAACGGCAAGGTCCGCGACGTGCTGCCGGCCATCGTCGAGAAGGTCGAGGCCACCGGCCACCAGGTGATCTGGCAGTGCGACCCCATGCACGGCAACACCCATGAGTCGACGACGGGCTACAAGACGCGGCACTTCGACCGCATCGTCGACGAGGTGCAGGGGTTCTTCGAGGTGCACCGTGCACTGGGTACCCACCCGGGCGGCATCCACGTCGAGATCACCGGCGACGACGTGACCGAGTGCCTCGGCGGCGCGCAGGACATCTCCGACACCGACCTCGCCGGGCGCTACGAGACGGCGTGCGACCCGCGGCTGAACACCCAGCAGTCGCTGGAGCTGGCCTTCCTGGTCGCGGAGATGCTGCGCGACTGAGGGACCGGCGTGTACGGAGCTGGGTTCAGCGGACCGGCCCGGTGTACTTCTCGCCCGGACCCGCGCCGGGTTCGTCGGGCTGCACCGACGCCTCCCGGAACGCGCGCTGCAGGGCCTGCAAACCGTCCCGCAAGGGGCCGGCGTGCAGACCCAGGTACTCCGCCGAGGCGGTGACGAGGCCGGCCAGCGCCGTGATCGCCCGCCGCGCCTCGTCGAGGTCGCGGTAGGGGCTCTGCGCAGGATCGTCCTCGGCCAGGCCCAGCTTCTCCGCCGCCGAGCTCATCAGCATGACCGCGGCCCGGCTGATCACCTCCACGGCGGGGATGTCGGCGAGCTCGCGCGAGGGCAGCAGGTCGTCCCCGCCGTCCGAGGTGGGCGTGCCGTCCGGGGTCGGTGGACGCAGGGGATCCGTCATGGCTGCTACCCTGGCAGCACGACCGCCCCCGGATCGCACGGGGGCAGCAAGTGGAGCCCCGCTCCCACCCCGGCGCACGCGTGCGACCGAGGTCCGGTCCCCCCGGTTCGCCGGGTCGACGCACTCCAGTGCGTCTCGGGCCGGTCGGCAACGGGCCCCAGTGCCGCTCACGCGGACCGGGGCCTTCGTCGTGGGTGCGGGCGCAAGACCCGGTCCACCACTGACGCCGAACCCGAGGAGATCCCATCAGCGCTGAGACCCGCATCAACGACCGCATCCGTGTTCCCGAGGTCCGCCTGGTCGGACCGAACGGGGAGCAGGTGGGGATCGTCCGCGTGGAAGACGCACTCCGGCTGGCCGTCGAGGCCGACCTCGACCTCGTCGAGGTGGCACCGGAGGCGCGGCCCCCGGTGTGCAAGCTCATGGACTACGGCAAGTTCAAGTACGAGAACGCGCAGAAGCTGCGTGAGTCGCGCAAGAACCAGCAGATGACCGTGGTCAAGGAGCAGAAGCTTCGCCCCAAGATCGACGCGCACGACTACGAGACCAAGAAGGGTCACGTCGAGCGCTTCCTGAGGGCCGGGCACAAGGTGAAGGTCACCATCATGTTCCGCGGCCGCGAGCAGTCCCGGCCCGAGCTGGGTTTTCGCCTGCTGCAGCGCCTGGGTGCCGACGTGGTGGAGCTGGGCTACGTGGAGACCTCGGCCAAGCAGGACGGTCGCAACATGACCATGGTGCTCGCCCCGCACAAGGGTGCGAAGACCCGGGTCAAGGCCCAGCAGGGTGTGGAGCAGGCCAGCGCGGCCGCCCAGCCCGCCCCGGCCCAGCCCGCCCCGGAGTCGTCTCCCGCTCAGGCCGCCGCCCCCACCCCGGAACCGGCCACCCAGTCGTGACCAACCTCAGACCGACCCAGAAAGTGAAGGATTCCTCATGCCGAAGATGAAGACCCACAAGGGCACCGCCAAGCGCATCAAGGTGACCGGCAGCGGCAAGCTGTTGCGCGAGCAGGCAAACCGTCGACACCTGCTGGAGCACAAGTCCAGCCGCCGGACCCGTCGCCTCGAGGGCACCACCTCCGTGGACTCCCGCGACGCCGGCCGGATCAAGCGCCTGCTCGGCATCTGAGCCTCCCTCACCGCTGAACCCCCGGGCGGGCAACCGCCCCCGACACCGAACAGGATTCCCCAGTGGCACGCGTCAAGAGGGCAGTCAACGCCCAGAAGAAGCGCCGGACCGTACTCGAGTCGGCCTCGGGCTACCGCGGGCAGCGCTCGCGGCTGTACCGCAAGGCCAAGGAGCAGATGCTCCACTCGATGACCTACGCCTACCGCGACCGTCGAGCGCGCAAGGGTGAGTTCCGCAAGCTCTGGATCCAGCGGATCAACGCGGCGGCGCGCTCGCACGACATGACCTACAACCGCTTCATGCAGGGCATCAAGGCCTCCGGCCTCGAGGTGGACCGCAAGGTGCTGGCCGACCTCGCCGTGCGCGACCCCGAGACCTTCGCGACCCTGGTCGCGCTGGCCAAGGAGAGCCTGCCCGCCGACGTCAACGCGCCCTCCACCGCGGACGCCGCCTGAGCACAGCCGGGCCGACCTCCGCACCGGGCGGGTCGTTCACCGAGCGCACCCCCCGCGTGGTCGCGGCCGTCAAGCTGCACCGCCCCGCCGCCCGACGGGCGGCGGGGCGCTTCCTCGTCGAGGGCACGCAAGCCGTCCGCGAGGCGCTCGCGTGCGCCCCGGTCGTCGAGGTGTTCGCCACCGACGAGGCCCTGATCCGCAACGCCGAGCTGCTCGCCGGGGCGCGCGCGGCGGGGGTCACCGTCAGCACGGTGACCGACCGGGCCGCCGCGGCCCTGTCCGAGACCGTGACCCCGCAAGGCCTGGTGGCGGTGTGCCCGCTGCTGGACACCGCGCACAGCCAGGTCCTCGCCGGCCGGCCCCGCACGGTGGCCGTGCTGGTGGACGCGTCCGAGCCCGGCAACGCGGGCACCGTGATTCGCGTCGCCGACGCCGCCGGTGCGGATGTCGTCGTCCTGGCCGGGGACAGCGTCGACGTGCACAACGGCAAGTGTGTGCGGGCCTCGGCGGGCAGCGTGTTCCACCTGCCCGTCGCGCGACGGCGTGACGTCTCCGGCCTCGTCGGATGGCTGCGGTCCGCCGGTCTGCAGGTCCTCGCCACCGCCGCCGATGGTGAGCTCGACCTGGACTCCGCCGACGAGATCCTCGCCGCCCCCACGGCGTGGCTGTTCGGCAACGAGGCGCACGGGCTTGCCCCTGCCCTCGCCGCGCAGGCTGACCACCGGGTGCGGGTCCCCATCCACGGTCGGGCGGAGAGCCTGAACCTGGCCGCCGCCGCCGCGGTCTGTCTCTACGCGGGCGCCCGTGTGCACCACCTAGGATCCTGAGCAGTCCCCAACCCGAGAGAGGTGCGCCCCGTCGTGTCCGCGACCAACGACCCCTACGACCCCAAGCAGGTCGCGGTGCTCGCACCGGCGGCGCTCGAGGCGGCCGGTGCGGCTGCGGCCGAGGCGTTCGCGGCCGCGACCGACCTCGACACCCTCGCTGCTGCCCGCGTCGCGCACCTCGGCGACCGCGCTCCGGTGATGCTCGCCCGGCGTGAGCTCGGCGCGCTGCCCCCTGCCGCCCGCTCGGACGCCGGCAAGCGGGTGAACGAGGTTCGCGCCCTGGCGCAGCAGGCCCACGACGCCCGCCGACAGGTGCTGTCGGCCCGTCGCGACGCGGCCGTCCTGGTGGCCGAGGCGGTGGACGTGACCCTGCCCGTCGACCGGCGTCCCGTCGGGGCGCGTCACCCCATCACCGTGCTCTCCGAGCAGGTCGCGGACGTCTTCGTCGCGATGGGGTGGGAGGTGGCCGAGGGGCCCGAGCTGGAGAGCGAGCACTACAACTTCGACGCGCTGAACTTCCTGCCCGACCACCCGGCCCGCACCATGCAGGACACCTTCCACGTCGCCCCGGAGGGATCACGCCAGGTGCTGCGCACCCACACCTCTCCCGTCCAGGTGCGCTCGATGCTCCACCGCGACCTGCCGCTGTTCGTGGTCTGCCCCGGACGCACCTTCCGCACCGACGAGCTCGACGCCACCCACACCCCGGTGTTCCACCAGATCGAGGGACTCGCCATCGCCGAAGGCCTCACCATGGCCCACCTGAAGGGCACCCTGGACGCCTTCGCCCGCGCCATGTTCGGTTCAGGCTCGCGAATCCGTCTGCGGCCCAGCTACTTCCCGTTCACTGAACCGTCCGCCGAGCCCGACGTCTGGTTTCCGGAGAAGAAGGGCGGCCCGGGCTGGGTGGAGTGGGGCGGGTGCGGCATGGTCAACCCGAACGTGCTGCGGGCCAGCGGGATCGATCCCGACCGCTACTCGGGGTTCGCCTTCGGCATGGGCATCGACCGCACCCTGATGTTCCGCAACGGCATCTCCGACATGCGCGACATGGTGGAGGGCGACGTCCGTTTCACCCTCCCCTTCGGTCTGTCGCTGTAGACCGCCCACCGCCTGACGAACCGAGGACTCTCGTGCGCGCACCCCTGACCTGGCTGGCCGACTCCGGCCTGCCCGCCGACGCCCTGCCCGCCGACGCCGCTGCGGTGGGCGAGGCCTTCGTCCGTGTCGGTCTCGAGCTCGAGGAGATCGACGTGCTGCCCGGGGTGAGCGGACCCGTCGTGGTCGCCCGCGTGCTGGAGATCACCGAGCTCAGCGGGTTCAAGAAGCCCATCCGGTTCTGCCAGGTCGAGGTCGGTGAGGACGGCCCGCGCGGAATCGTCTGCGGCGCGCAGAACTTCGCCGTCGGAGACCTGGTCGTGGCTGCACTGCCCGGCTCCGAGCTGCCCGGCGGGTTCGCGATCGCCGCGCGCAAGACCTACGGCCAGGTCTCCGACGGCATGATCTGCTCGGCCCGCGAGCTGGGACTGGGCGCGGAGCACTCCGGAATCCTGGTGCTGCCCGCCGGCACCGCCGAGCCGGGAACGGACGCCGGCGCCGTGATCGGCCTCGTCGACGCGGTCCTCGAGCTGACCATCACCCCCGACCGGGGCTACTGCTTCTCGATGCGAGGCCTCGCCCGGGAGATGGCCTCTGCACTCGGCGTCACCTTCACCGACCCAGCTGTGATGACCGTGCCCGCCGGCGAGGGCGACGCCTGGCCGCTGACGGTGGACCCCGCCTCCGGCTGCGAACGATTCACCCTGCGCCGGGTCAACGGCATCGACGCTGCTGCCCCGAGCCCGTGGTGGCTGCAGCGCAGGCTGCTGCTCTCGGGCCTGCGGCCGATCTCCGCTGCCGTCGACGTCACCAACTACGTGATGCTCGAGCTCGGCCAGCCGCTGCACGCCTTCGACGCCGGTGCGTTGCAGGGCGGGCTGGTGGTGCGGCGGGCGCAGCCGGGGGAGGGGCTGCGCACCCTGGACGCCGCGGTGCGCACCCTCGACGCCGAGGACGTGGTCATCGCCGACGACTCCGGGGTGATTTCCCTCGCCGGGGTGATGGGTGGGGCGAGCACCGAGGTCACCGCCACCACCACCGACGTGCTGCTGGAGGCCGCGACCTGGAGCCCGCTGGCGGTGTTCCGCACCGCCCGGCGCCACAAGCTGCCCAGCGAGGCCAGCCGTCGCTTCGAGCGCGGCGTGGACCCGGCGCTGGCCGAGGTCGCGCTGGAGCGGGCCGCCACCCTGCTGGCCGACATCGCGGGGGGCACGGTGGCCCCCGGGCGCACCGTCGTCGGTCC
>JBDTDI010000011.1:0-12660 GCA_039923155.1 Mycobacteriaceae bacterium
TTGTCGGGGTGGGCGCCTAAAATCAACCGCATGATCGAGACTCCGGTGGTGGGTGATGTTGGGGGCGGTGCTGCTGACCTTGAGATCCTCGCTGTGTCGGTGCGGGCCGAGGGGGCAGCGGTCGCAGCGAAGCTCGCCGCCGCCGGGCGGTTGTGGCGGGCCGAGGTCGAGTCGGTGTGTCGGTCGGAGTTCATGGCCTGCCAGGTGGCGACCGCCCTGTCGGTGTCCACCGGCATGGCCTACACCCTCATGCAGCTCGGTGACGACCTCGACCAACGCCTACCCGGCTGCCGCCTGGCCCTGGGGCTGGGGCTGATCGACCTGGCCCGGGTACGGGTCATCGCCACCCAGACCGAGCACATCACCGACCCGCTGATCCTCGCTGAGGCGAAGCGGCAGATCCTCGCGGTGGTCCTGACCCCCGGACGGTGCTACACCCCGAACCAGGTGCGGGCGCTCGCGAACCGGGTCGTCACCCGCCTGGACCCCGACGCCGCCATCACACGGCGGGTGAAGGCGGAGCAGGACCGGGAGGTCACCGTGCGCCCCGCCACCGACGGCACGTCCACCCTGTGGGGGTGCCTGCGCGCGGTCGACGGCGCCGACCTCGACACCGCACTACGCACCATGGCCCTGGGCGTGTGCGGGCAGGATCCCCGCACCCTCGCCCAAGCCCGCGCCGACGCCCTCCTCGCCCTCGTCCGAGGACAGGACCACCTGCCGTGCCAGTGCGGCTCCCCAGGATGCCCCGACACCCCCACCGACGCCGCCAACGACACCGACGGTGAGCTCGATCCCGTCGACAACGCGGGCGAGACCGCGCCCAGCAGGCGCAGGAGGCGGACCCGGGCCCGGAGCAACGTGGTGGTCCACGTCGTCGTCGACAACGCCACCCTGCTCGGTGCCGCCGACCTACCCGGGGTACTGGCCCGCTACGGCATCATCGACCCCGACCTGGTCCGCACCCTCGCCGCCGACGCCCGCTGGCAACGCCTGCTCACCCTCGACGGCATCCCCACCCACCTCGGACCACTCATCCCCCCCGGCACACCGCCCGACACCCCCCAAACGTTGCGCTACACCCCCACCCCACGGGTTGCTGACCGCGTCCGCACCCGCGACCAACACTGTCGCTTCCCCGCCTGCACCATCCCCGCCGCGTCCTGCGACCTCGACCACGTCACCCCCTACAACACGACCCACCCGTTGCTGGGTGGGCGGACGGTGGTCGCGAACCTGGCGTGCCTGTGCCGCTGGCACCACCGCGCCAAGACCGAGAAGGTCTGGACCGTCACCATGAACACCGCCGCCCGACAGGACTGGACCGGACCCCACGGCCAGAAGCTCCACACCGAGCCCACCGGCATGCCCCCCACCCCCAACGGAACCGACCCACCCAGCACCAGCGCCCCCGTGCACCCCACCCCACCCGAACCACCACCCGCGTGGGACTTCCCACCCGACCACGAACCACCTGACGACTTCCCACCCGATGACCACCCACCCCCGAGGTGGACCCCCGACGGACACTGGGCCAACGACCCCCTCAGCGACCGCGACCACACCCACGCCCTCACCGCCCTCGACGAACAAGACGCCGACCACGCCCGCACCGAACGACTCATCCGACTCGGCGCACCCCGAAAATCGTTCGACAACGACACCTTCCACGTCAACGACCCCCACGAACCACCACCGTTCTGAACGTGCACGGTCGGCAGGCGCGGCTGTGCCGCCTACAGTTGGGAACATGAGCTCTTCCACAACTCTGCCCAGCAGGGACGCCGTGCAATCGGCCCTCGCCAAGGTCGACGACCCTGAGATCCACAAGCCGATCACCGAGCTCAAGATGGTGAAGAGCATCGACGTGGCGGACGACGGCAGCATTGACGTAGCGATCTGGCTGACCGTGGCGGGCTGCCCCATGCGAACCGAGATCGTGCAGCGCGTGCAGACGGCGGTGGCCGACGTACCCGGCGCTGGCGAGGTGCGGGTGACGCTGGACGTGATGGACGACGAGCAGCGCACGCAGCTCCGCCAGCAGCTGCGTGGAGACACGTCCGAGCCGGTCATCCCCTTCGCCCAGCCGGGCTCGCTGACCCGGGTCTACGCCGTGGCCTCCGGCAAGGGCGGTGTCGGCAAGTCCAGCGTCACCGTGAACCTGGCCGCGGCCATGGCCGCGAAGGGGCTCACGGTGGGCGTCCTGGACGCCGACATCTACGGCCACTCGGTGCCCCGGATGCTGGGCACCGATGCCCGCCCAACCCAGGTCGACCAGATGATCATGCCCCCGCAGTCGCACGGGGTGCGGTTGATCTCCATCGCCCAGTTCACCAAGGGCAACGAGCCGGTGGTCTGGCGGGGTCCGATGCTGCACCGGGCGCTGCAGCAGTTTCTGGCCGACGTGTTCTGGGGCGACCTGGACGTGCTGCTGATGGACCTGCCGCCTGGCACCGGTGACATCGCCATCTCGGTGGCGCAGCTGGTGCCCGGGGCGGAGATCCTGGTGGTCACCACCCCGCAACAGGCTGCGGCTGAGGTGGCGGAGCGGGCCGGGGCCATCGCCCTGCAGACCCGGCAGAAGATCGTCGGCGTCGTGGAGAACATGTCGTGGATGGAGCTGCCCGACGGCACCCGGATGGAGGTTTTCGGCTCCGGTGGCGGCCAGATGGTTGCGGACACGCTCACCCGCGCGGTCGGCTCAACAGTCCCCCTGCTCGGGCAGATCCCGCTCGAGACCGCGGTTCGGGTGGGCGGCGACGCGGGTGTGCCCATCGTGCTCAGCGATCCGGACTCCCCCGCCGCCAAGGCTCTGCAGTCGGTGGCCGATCGGCTCAGCACCCGAGCGCGAGGTCTGGCGGGGATGTCGCTGAACGTCAGCCCACGCCGCACCGCCTGAGCGGCAGCACCTCCAGCGGAGGTCTCAGGTGGCGTCGGGATCAAACGGCGGCCGCTCACCCTTCGCCAGCGGAACCGGCGCGTTCACCGGGTCGAAGGTCTTCGCCTTGGTCATCGAGATTGGGTTCGCCGACGCGGGGTCCACGGTGCCGGCAGCGGCGGTGTCACCGAACATCGAGGCTGGCTCCCCGTCGAACAGGTGCTTGGTGATCGCGGCACGCGGGCTCATCCCCCGCAGCTGCTGCAGGTCGGCCAACGGCTTGCGCAGGTCGTCGAACTCCGGTCCCAGCTGGTCCTTGAGCTGATCGCGGGCTCCGGTCCCGTACTCCCGGAGCTGCCGCACGGTACGGCCCAGCCACGCTGCCGCTCCCGGTAGGCGCTCCGGGCCGAGCACGAACAACCCGACGAACATCAGCAGGGCGATCTCGCCCCAGCCCACGTTGGCGAACACGACGCGAGCCTACGCGGGAGCGGGGCGCTCAGTCGGAGCGCAGGGTCACGGAGAGGTCGACGGTGCGCCCCGCGCGAACCACCTGCACCGTCACCGGGACGCCGATCCGCTCCTCCATGACGGCGACCGAGAGCTCATCGGCACTGACGATCTTGCGGTCGCCGACCTTGATGATCACATCGCCCTCCCTGACCCCGGCCGCGGCCGCGGGGCTACCGTCCTGGACGTTCGCGACCTGGGCACCGACGGTGAGACCGTCCGTCACCGAGCGGGCGTTGACCCCCAGCTCGGGATGGGTTGCCCGCCCGGTGCGGATCAGCTCCTGGGCGACCTTGGCGACCTCGTCCACGGGGATGGCGAACCCCAGACCGATCGAGCCACCCGACTCGGCGCCGGAGGTACGGATGGCCGAGTTGATGGCCACCACCCGCCCCTGCAGGTCGACCAGCGGTCCCCCCGAGTTCCCCGGGTTGATCGCCGCATCGGTCTGCACCGCGTCGATCACCGCGTTGGTGTCCGAGCCGTCGCCGGCCAGGCGCACCGGACGGTCGACGGCGCTCACCACTCCTGTCGTCACCGTCCCGGCCAGACCCAGCGGGGAGCCGATGGCGATGACCCGGTCACCGACGGCGAGATCGGCGGAGCGCCCGAGCTGCGCCACCGTCGGGTTGGTCACCTTGGCCTGCAGCACCGCCAGGTCGGTCTTGGTGTCGCGCCCCACGATCGTGGCCGCGGCCCGCGTGCCGTCGGAGAACACCACGTACAGGGTCGTGTTCTGCGGGTCGTTGGCGGCCTGGGAGATGACGTGGTTGTTGGTGACGATGTAGCCCGCGCCGTCGATCACCACGCCGGAGCCCGTGCCGCCGGTGCTCCCGCTGCGCGACTCGACCGACACCACGGCGGGCAGCACCGCCGCGGCGACCGCGGCGACCCCGTCGGTACCGGCGGCACTCTCCTCAGCCTGCACCTGGGCCAGGGTCACGCTGGGGTCGGTGAGCGAGCGGCTCGCGCGATCGGCGCCGAGCACCACTCCGCCGCCCAGCACCCCCACGAGCAGCGCCACCACCCCGAGCACGACCAGCGCGCGGGGATGCACCCGGGCGCCGAACAGCACCTCCCGCACCCCGAGACGCGGACCAGGATCGCGAGGTTCGACCTGTTCGGTGCCCAGTGCCGGCGGCCCGAGCACTGCGCCGGCGCTCGGGTCCCGCCAGGGGTCTGCACCACCGCCACCGCCCGAGGGCTCAGCGCCACTGGTGTCCGAGGCGTCGGGGTCACGCTGCAAGGTGCTCGGCGCACCAGGGGGTCGGCCGAACGCTTCGGCCAGCAGTGGGTCGGGCGCCGAGACCAGACCCACCCTGGGGTCAGCGCGTCGGGAACCGACAGGGGCAAACGACTCGGAGGTTCCTGCGGGCCGGGAGAAGACGGCAGCCTCGGACGGATCCACCGGAGGCCGGTACACCGGAAGGGGAGGCATCCGCGCCGGGCCGGCGCTGGGTCGATCACTCATCGTGGGCGGTCCGAACCCCTCGGTCGGGCGAGCGTTGGTCCGGCCGGTCAGGCCGGCGGTCGGTGACGGCGGTCGGTGTCGGCGGTGCCAGCCTGCCCGTCCGCGGGTAAAGTTGGCGTCTGCCAACGACAAGTCGGCGGTGACGACGAGCTTGTCGCGCCGAACTCATCCGGTCGAAGCACCGCCACCCAACCACCGTTCTCGTCCAGGACCACGGCCCCACGGGTGGCCGAGCCCGGCACCCACCCGTGATCGCCGCCCGCGCCCGGAATTCCGCGCAGCGCACCCAGGAGCTCGATCGGCACGCGGGGCACCGGCGCTCCCCGCACCGCACTGCGGGCCTGGACCTGGGCGCGGACCTCGTCGCTGCACTCCACGCAGCCCGCGACGTGGGCGGCGGCACGCTGGTGCGCGCCCAGCGACAGCTCACCGTCCACGAAGGCCACCAACGCCTCCGTGCCGAGGTGCTCCTCACCCAGGGCGTGCCCGGCATGACCGATGACGCGCTCGCCCACGCTGCGCGCCCGGTGCGCCCAGGAAGAAGGCCCAGCGGTCTCACGCCGCCCTCGGTCGTCCTGCACCCGCGCCTCCTGTCCCTGGGTGGCCCGATCCTGCGTGCCCGCCGTCAGGCTGCAGGTCAGCCCGCCGCCACCGCGTCGGAGTCCATCTTGCCCCTGCTCTCGAGAAACGTCCGCAGCGCTTGCCGACCACGGTGGATCCGGCTGCGCACGGTGCCGAGCTTCACGCCCAGCGTCGCGCCGATCTGCTCGTAGGACAACCCCTCCACGTCGCAGAGCACCACCGCAGCGCGAAACTCCGGGGCCAGCGAGTCGAGAGCCTCCTGGAGGTCGGGGTCCAGGTTGCTCGCGCTCCACGCCTGTTCAGGACTAGGTCCGTCACCCGGCACCCGGTCGTAGTCCTCGGGCAGTGCCTCCATCCGAACCCGGTTGCGGCGACGCACCATGTCCAGGAACAGGTTTGTGGTGATCCTGTGCATCCAGCCCTCGAAGGTGCCCGGCTGGTAGGTCGACAGCGACCGGAACACGCGGATGAACGTCTCCTGGGTCAGATCCTCCGCGTCCTGGGCGTTGCCCGAGAGGCGGTAGGCCAACCGGTAGGTGCGGTCGGCGTGCTGACGCACCACCTCGTCCCACGTGGGAAGCGTCCAGGCCGGCGCGGGGCGGTCGTCGGGCCCGGTGCCGACGACGGCCCCGGTCGGGACGGTCGACCGGACATCGCCGTGCTCGCTGCTGCTCACCAAGGTGGTACTCATCGGCTTCGCGTGGACCTCCCTGCGGCATGTTGGCCACGTCACGGTGGCCTCGTCATGCTCAGCGTTGCGGACGCTGCGGGTGTTCCCGCAGCCGGTTCGAGCGTCCGGGGGGATCCCGGATCAGCCCCAAGGATGGCCTGCCCCGGTGAGCCGAAGATGAGAACCACCTGAGCGACACCTGAGAGTTTTCGTCCCGCGCGCCTGGTTCCGAGCCCGCCCGGGCAGCGCTACCCTGCGCGAGTGAGCCCCCCCACCGAGCCACCGCCCGTCAGGGACACCGCCGAGACCGTGCGCAAGCACGTCGAGACCGCGGTGGTCGAGGACGAGGTGCTGCAGTCGGCTCGAGCCCGGGCCGGCGAGCTCGGTGTGAGCGCCGTGAGCCCGTCGGTCGGCGCGGCGCTGGGGTTCCTCGCCCGCGTGCTCGGTGCGCGCACGGTCGTCGAGGTGGGCACCGGGGGTGGCATCAGCGGAACGTGGCTGCTGCGGGGCATGCGCCCGGACGGCGTCCTCACCACCATCGACAGCGAGCCCGAGCACCAGCGCGCCGCTCGAGTGACGTTCTCCGAAGCCGGGTTTGCCTCCGGCCGGGTCCGGATCATCAACGGTCGCGCGCTGGACGTGCTGCCCCGGCTGACCGACGGCGGCTACGACCTGGTCCTCGTCGACCCCGGTCCGCACGGCCGCACCGACCACCCCCGGTACCTGCATGATGCCGCCCGCCTGCTGCGACCGGGTGGCGTGGTGGTCCTGCACGGGGTCCTGGTCGGAGCCGACGTCACCGACCCGGCCCGCCGCGACCCCGCGACCGTCGCGCTGCGCGAGACGGCACGCACCGTCACCGAGGACGAGCGCTGGACCCCGCTGCTGCTCCCGCTGGGCGACGGGGTGCTGGCCGCCGTGCTGGCCGAGCCGGGGACGTACTGACACCAGCCGGCTCAGCCGGTGACGTGCACGCCCTTGCCGACCGCAACCACTCCGCCCGGGCTGACCGTGTAGAGCAGGCGGTCACGCTCGGTGTCGACGCCGAGGATGGCGCGGTCGGCCACGGTCACGTTCTTGTCCAGGATCGCGTGCCGCACCACTGCGCCCTTGCCCACCCGGACACCGGGCATCAGCACGCTGCCCTCGACCGAAGCTCCGTCGTCGATGATGACGTCGGCGCTGAGCACCGAGTGCCGGACCGTCGCCGCCGAGATGATGCATCCCTCACCGACCATGGAGTCCTGCGCAAGTCCACCCTGCACGAACTTCGCCGGCGGCAACAGCTCCATGCTGCTGCGGATCGGCCAGCGCTGGTTGTACAGGTTGAACACCGGGTGCACGGAGATCAGGTCCATGTGGGCGTCGTAGAAGGCGTCCAGGGTCCCCACGTCGCGCCAGTAGCCGAGGTCGCGCGCAGTCGCCCCCGGAACCACGTTGTCGGCGAAGTCGTACACGTAGGCCCGGCCCGAGGAGACCAGCGCCGGGATGATGTCACCGCCCATGTCGTGGGCGGAGTCCCCGTCGACCGAGTCCGCCCGGATCGCCTCCAGGAGTACGTCGGTGGCGAACACGTAGTTGCCCATGGAGGCGAACGTGACCTCCGGGTCGTCGGCCGTCGCGGGCGGGTTCTTGGGCTTCTCGAGGAACTGGGTGATGCGCCCGTCGGCATCGGCGTCGATGCAGCCGAACGCGTGCGCCTCGCTGCGGGGCACCCGGATGCCGGCCACCGTCACCCCGGCCCCGGTGGCGACGTGCTCGGCGACCATCTGCCGGGGGTCCATGCGGTAGACGTGGTCGGCGCCGAACACCACCACGTGGTCGGGGCGCTCGTCGTGGATCAGGTTCAGCGACTGGAAGATCGCGTCGGCCGAACCGGTGTACCAGCGCGGTCCGAGGCGCTGTTGGGCCGGTACCGGGGTGATGTACTCCCCCGTCAGCCCCGACATCCGCCAGCTCTGCGAGATGTGGCGGTCCAACGAGTGCGACTTGTACTGGGTCAACACGCAGATTCGGCTGTAGCCGGCGTTCACCAGGTTGCTGAGCACGAAGTCGATCAGCCGGTAGGCCCCCCCGAACGGCACGGCGGGCTTGGCCCGGTCGGCGGTCAGCGGGTACAGCCTCTTGCCCTCGCCGCCGGCGAGCACGATCCCCAGGACGTGTGGTGAGTTCCTCACCCCCTGAACCTATCTGCTCTCACGTGTCGTAGGCCACAGCGGTCCGGGATAGCGTCTGCGCCATGCGAGTGGCGATGATGACGCGCGAGTACCCCCCGGAGATCTACGGCGGCGCAGGGGTGCACGTCGCCGAGCTGGTGCCCCGGTTGCGGGAGCTGTGCACCGTGGACGTGCACTGCTTCGGGGCCCGCAGGGACGGCGTGACCGTGCACGCCGCTGGTCCCGCCCTGGCCGGTGCGAACCCCGCGCTGACGACCTTGTCGGTCGACCTGTCGATGGTGGCCGGTGTCGCCGTCGAAGGTCCGCCCGACGTGGTGCACAGCCACACCTGGTACACCGGCATGGCCGGACACCTCACCGGCCTGCTGCACGGCGTTCCGCACGTGCTCACCGCACACTCCCTGGAACCCCGGCGACCGTGGAAGGCCGAGCAGCTCGGTGGCGGCTACCGGGTCAGCTCGTGGGTGGAGCGCACCGCGGTGGAGGGAGCAGCCGCGGTCATCGCGGTGAGCGAGGGCATGGCGACCGACGTCCTCGCCTGCTACCCCGACCTGGACCCCGCCCGGGTGCACGTGGTGCGCAACGGGATCGACACCGAGCTGTACCACCCGGGCACCGAGACGACGGTGCTCTCCCGGCTCGGGGTGGACCCGGACCGCCCCGTGGTGGTGTTCGTCGGTCGGATCACCAGGCAGAAGGGGGTTTCCCACCTGGTGGCCGCCGCCCACGACTTCCACCCCGACGCGCAGCTGGTGCTGTGCGCGGGCGCCCCGGACACCCCCGAGCTGGAGGCCGAGACCGCGACAGCGGTGCAGGAGCTCAAGACGTCGCGCGACGGCGTGTTCTGGGTGCGCGAGATGCTGCCGATCGCCGACGTGCGCGAGCTGCTGGCCGCCGCCACGGTGTTCGTGTGCCCCTCGGTGTACGAGCCCCTCGGCATCGTCAACCTGGAGGCGATGGCCTGCGGGACAGCGGTGGTGGCCTCGGACGTGGGCGGGATCCCCGAGGTGGTCGACGACGGCAGGACCGGGTTGCTGGTGCACTACGAGGAGAGCGCACCGGCGGAGTTCCGGGCTGGTATCGCGGCCGCCGTGAACACCCTGGTCAGCGACCCGGCGCGCGCCACGGTCATGGGTGAGGCCGGGCGGGCGCGGGCGGTGGCCGAGTTCTCCTGGACCGAGGTCGCCGCGGCGACCCTGGCCGTCTACTCACACGCGCTGGGGGCCGGTCGGTAGGTGGACACCTGCACGGAGCTGGTCACCAGCACCGGCTCGGGCAGCGCCCGTACCCGCTCTGCGCGCTCGGCGGCGCTGCGGTGCCAGGCCGAGGGACCCATCTCCACCAGGGCGCTCACTGCGGCGTGGTCCAGGACCATCGTGTGCTCCACCACGGCGTGACGTCCCCGGACGAAGGTGCCGGCCATGGCGTCGCGCAGCCGCTCCGGCTTGCGCTAGTCGACCCGGAGCAGGTCGAGGGACTCGACCAGCTCCACCAGGTGGCGGGGAGTGGGGGTGGCCACCACCAGGACTCCGTCGACGGTGAGCACCCGTCGCAGCTCGAGCGGGGCACGGGGCGCGAACACCGTCA
The DNA here is from genome assembly GCA_039923155.1 of Mycobacteriaceae bacterium. Classification (GTDB taxonomy): domain Bacteria; phylum Actinomycetota; class Actinomycetes; order Mycobacteriales; family Mycobacteriaceae; genus Rhodococcus_D. The sequence goes on from JBDTDI010000011.1 coordinate 9,876, forward strand.
GCGCCACCGAGACCGTGTTGGCGCCCAGGGGCAGGGCACGCCACGCGTCGGCCAGCACCGAACCGACCCGGGGGTGGCAGTGCGCCGCACGCCGGGCCGCCGGCTTGGAGGCATCCAGAGCCACCCCCACCGCGCCGGGGGCGGCGCTGAGCGCGGCCGCCAGGTAGTGCCCGGTTCCGGCGCCCACGTCCAGCACGCACGCGACACGACGGCGCGCCTCCGCCCGTTCGACCTCGGCGGCCAGGGCAGCGGTCAGCGGTGCGTAGTGCCCGGCGTCGAGGAAGGCCTGCCGGGCGGCGACCATCTCGGTGCTGTCGCCGGTGGCACCGCGGGGCCCACCGGGCAGCAGGCTCACGTAGCCCTGCCTGGCCACGTCGAAGTCGTGCCCGCTCTCGCACCGCAGCACCAGCGGTGACGAGGTGTCGTCCAGCTCGAGGCCGCGCCCGCAGTGCGGGCAGGCGAGCCGGTCGATGACGTCGGTGAGCACGGGCCGAGTGTCCCCTACCCACCCCGCCCCACCCGGAACCCGGCCAGCAGGGCCAGCGTGAGCAGCACCCCGAGGAGCACGCTGAGTCCGGTCCAGCCGTGCTCGGCGAACACGGGGCCGCCGACCCAGCCGCCGACGCTCGACCCGCCGTAGTAGGCCAGCAGGTAAAGCCCCGAGGCCTGGGCCCGCGACCGCGCACCGGCCCGCGCCGCCACCCAGCCGCTGGCGGTCGAGTGGGCCGCGAAGAACCCGCCGGTGAACAGCACCAGACCAACGAGCACCAGCGGCAGGGACGGCACCAGCATCAGGGCGACCCCGGCACCGACCACGAGCACCGAGCCGGCCAGCACCGTCCGCCTGCCGATCCGCTCGCTCAGCGTCCCAGCGGCCGGGGAGCTCGCCGAACCCACCACGTAGGTCACGAACAGCAGCGCCACCAGCGCCGGGGCGAGGTCGAACGGCGCGGCCACCAGCCGGAAACCCAGGTAGTTGTACACGGCGACAAAGCTGCCCATGAGCAACGCCGCCACCGCGTAGAGGGCCCGCAGCGAGGGCTCCCCCAGGGCGGCACGGACCCCACCGAGCAGCGGTCGCAGTCGCAGCGGCTGGGCGACGAAGCGGCGCGAGGCGGGCAGCAGCCCCACCACCAGCACGGTGCAGACCCCGCCGAGCAGCGCGTCGGCCGCCAACCCGATCCGCCACCCGGCGACGTCGGCCACCAGCCCCGACAGCAGTCGACCGCTCATGCCGCCAAGACTGTTGCCGGCGATGTAGAGGCCCATGGCGCCGGCCAGCGCGCTGCCGGCCATCTCCTCGCCCAGGTAGGCCATCGCGGTCGCGGGCACGCCGGCCAGCGCTGCACCCTGGACGGTCCGCAGGATCAGGAGCCACCCGAAGCTGCCGACGAAAGGAACGACCAGGCCGAGCACGCTGGCCACGACGAGCGAGACCACCATCAGCCGCCGCCGCCCGATCGACTCCGAGACCATCGCCAGTGGGAGGACCGCCAGGGCCAGCGCACCCGTGGAGACGCTGAGGCTCAGGCTCGCCTGGGCGGGGCTGACGCTGAACGCGGAGGCGAGCTGGGGCAGCAGCGCCTGGGTGGCGTAGAGCAAACCGAACGTCGCCATCCCCGCCGCGAACAGGGCCCCGCTGATCCGCCGGAACGCGGCCGTTCCCGCGGTCACGCCGTCGGGGAGCCCCGGCTGCGCGGCCGCGGGGCGCAGAGCAGCTGAGGTCACCGATCAACCCTGCGCGAGCAGGTCTCATACGTCCAATACGAAGAGTCGTAGGATTCATGCCTGTGGTGAATGATTCCCGCTCGGCGGGCTGGGGGGTCGCGTCCGGAGCCGTCGAGGGTGACGATGGCGACACCGTGGCGGCGGCCCTGGCGCCGGGTCTGGCTCAGCTCGTCGCGCTGGCCCGTACCGCACACGTGACGCGCGCGGCGCTAGAGGTGGGTACCTCACAGCCGACACTCAGCCGTGCGGTTCGTCGCTGGGAAACGGTGGTCGGGGTCGATCTCGTGCACCGGCACGGCCGTGGGCTGAGCCTGACCGAGGCCGGGGTGACGATGGCGGCGGCGGCGGCAACTGCCCTCGACGAGTTGGCCGAGGCAGCCCGAGGGGTGCGTGAGGACGCTGGGCTCAGCCGCGGGCGGGTGCGGTTCGCGTTCCTGCACACCATGGGGGTGGACGTGGTGCCCCGACTGCTGGCCGAGCTGGGGCGCCAGCACCCCGGCATCACCGTCGCGCTGCAGCAGAACGCCCACGAGCGGATGCTCGCCGCACTGCGAGCCGGGGACGTGGACGCCGTTCTCACCTCACCGGCACCGCGCAGCCCCGATCTCGCGGTCACCGTCCTGGACACCCAGCCGCTGGTCCTCACCGTCGCGGCCGGACATCACCTGGCCGGGCGTCAACGGGTGCGGCTGACCGAGGTGGCCGACGAGCCGTGGGTCGTGCTCGCCCACGGCTACGGGTTGCGCACGATCACCGAGGGGTTGTGGGCGGGCTCGGGCATCGAGCCGCAGGTCGCCTTCGAGGGGCAGGAGGCCGCGACGTTGCGAGGCCTCGCGGCGGCTGGGCTCGGGGTTGCGCTGCTGCCCGAGGAGCGGGTGGGCCCTGAGGTGGTGCAGCTGCCCCTCGACCCGCCCGCACACCGGGAGATCACGCTCGTCACCACTGGCGAACCCTCCCGCAGCGCGTCGGTGCGGGCGCTGCTGGCTGTGGCCACCGACTTCCGGGGACGCCTGTTCACGTGAGCGTGCCCCGACGGCCGCTGGGCCGTCGGGGCACG
>JBDTDI010000012.1:0-5285 GCA_039923155.1 Mycobacteriaceae bacterium
CGAGCTCACCGGAGGCGGCGGCGATGACGGCGCGGTGGGCGGCCAGGAACGCGTCCCGCAGTGCGTCGGCCCCGGTCGGGGCCGCCTCCAGCACCGTCTGTACCGCGATCCGGCTGGCCACCTCACCGCCGGCGTGCCCGCCCATGCCGTCGGCCACCACCCACAGCTCGTCGCCCGAGCCCCAGGCGTCCTCGTTGTTGGCGCGCAGCTGACCGACATGGGTGGCTGCGGCGAACACGCTGGGGCTCACGGGGTCCTCCTCTTCGGGGCCGGCGACTGAGGTCGTTGCTGCGCGGGGTGCAGTGGACCACGGTCAGGGTGTCGGACGCACCTGTCCCCCGCCTGAAGGGGTCAGCGGCGTGCGAAGTCGAGCGGGTCCTCACCCATCCGGAACCCGGCCTCGGCCACCACGTCCCGGGCGAGGGAGAAGCGCTGACCCACGTTCCAGGGCACGTGGGCGTCGCTGCCGAAGCTCACCGCGCGACCGCCGCACTCGCGCCACCACCTCACCAGCTCGACCGAGGCCAGCGGGCTGGAGGTGTTGAGCTCCAGCACCCGCCCGCTGCCCGCCAGCTCGGTGAACACCGCGCGGTACTCCTCCTCGAAATCTTTCTCGCGGTAGCCGTCTCGACCGCGGGAAGGCCAGTAGCGTCGTGGAAAGTCGCAGTGCGCCAGCACCTCGAAGACGGCCGAGCCCCGCACCATGGCCAGCAGGTTGTCGAAGTACTCACGCACCACCGCGTGCGGTTCCTCGGTCCACAGCACCCGGTTGACCCCCACGAGCTCCCCGGAGCGCACCACCGAGTGCAGCGAACCGAGCACCCGCTCGGGGGCGAGCTCGGCCAGCACCGCGGCGACGCTGCCCGCGAACAGGTGCGGCTCGCCGGTCTCGATGCCGGTGCGCACCCGCAGCGAAGGGAACTCCTCGCGGCAGCGCTGCACCTGTTCGGCGTAGGCGGGCACGTCGAGCGCGGTGTAGCGGCCGGGGTGGCGGGGCCGGCCGTGCGCGGTCAGCGGGTGGTCGCCCGGTGCCCAGGAGGTGAAGTCGAGGTGCTCGGTGAACGCCACCGCGGGCACCCCGAGCGCCACCGCCTTGGCGCACGCCGCTCGCATGCTGGAGTCCGGACCGCAGTCCCAGGAGAACTCGGTGTGCACGTGGTTGTCCGGGGGCAGCAGATCCGGGCAGGGCACAACGGAACCGGGCACGGACGTCACAGGCGGTGATCCTCTCAGCAGCGGCGCGGCCCGGCCCAACGGGAGGAGCCGCCGTCGCGAGAACCCTCCCGGCGGGCGCCTCGGCCGGCGCGAGTGGCACCCTCGCGGGGTGCGTGTGACCAACCCGTTGGCCGGGCTGCCCCGCGAGGTCGGGATCCTGGTGGTGGTGGCGGCCGCCGTTGCGATCGGCTACGGGGTGGTCGCCCCGGCCATCCCGCTGTTCGCCTCCTCGTTCGGGGTGGGCAACACCGCCGCCGGTGCGGTGGTGAGCATCTTCGCCGCGACCCGGCTGGTGTCGGCCCTGGGCGGCGGCCGGGTGGTGGAGCGGATCGGGGAGCGCACCTCGCTCGCGCTGGGCATCGCGCTGGTGGCGGTCTCCAGCGGCCTGGCGGGGCTGAGCCAGACCTACGTGCAGCTGCTGATCCTGCGCGGGGCGGGTGGGGTCGGCTCGGCGGTGTTCACCATCGCCGCCACCACCCTGCTGCTGCGCTCGGTGCCCGCCCGCCAGCGCGCCACCGCCCAGGGCCTGTTCCAGGGCGGCTTCCTCATCGGGGGCATCGCGGGGCCGGCGATCGGCGGCTTCATCATCACCTCGTCGCTGCGCGCCCCGTTCTTCCTCTACGCCGGCACCCTCGCCGTCGCGGGTGGTATCGGGATGGCCATGCTGCCCCGCCGCGCGCTCGGCGACGGGTCGACGGCCACGGGGGCCGACGGTGGGGCCACCACCACCCTGCGCGAGGCGCTGCGCCTGTCGGCCTACCGCTCGGCGTTGTTCGCCCGCTTCTCCTACGGGCTGTCCTCGATGGGTGTGCGCTTCGCCGTCGTCCCGATCTTCGTGTCCCAGGGCCTGCGGGAGGACAACGCCTGGGTCGGTGTCGGCTTCACGGTGACCGCGCTGCTGTCTGCGGTGTTCCTGCTGCCGGCCGGGCGGATCGCCGACCGCCGGGGCCGGCGGCCGGTGATCGTCACCGGGGCGTTGATCAGCGCGGTGGGCATGCTGATGCTCGCTGGCCTGCAGTCGTTGCCCGGCTACCTGGTGGCGATGGGGGTGTTCGGGATCGGGGTGGGCATGCTCGGCCCGGTGACCTCGGCGGTGGTGGGTGACGTCATCGAAGGACGGGCCGGCACCGTGGTGGCCGCCCACCAGATGGCCGGCGACCTGGGTTCGGTGGTGGGGCCGCTGCTGGCGGGCCTGCTGGTCGACGCGGCCGGGTTCGGCTGGGCGTTCAGCGTCACCGCGGTGGTCCTGGTGGCCTCGGCGGCACTCGCCGCGCGGGCCCCGGAGACCAACGAGGTCGAACCCGCGCCGGCATGAGAAATCGACCATTGTCCGATTTCTGTCGGGGGTCTGCCCCACTGTCGGTCCCATGACCACCACACCGCACCGCCCGCCGCGCAGGTTCACCCGGCGCTCCACCCAGCAGCAGGACGACGTGCTGCTCGACGGGCTGCTGGGCACCGGCGCACGGGCCGCGTTCGGCCACGGCGGCAGCACCGACGCCGCCGAGCTGGAGCGGCACGTGCTCGCGCTGACGGTGGTCGCCCCCGAGGTCGACGCCCGTGGCGCGCTCAGTGCGCACCTGGTGCGCGCGTTGAGCACGCTCTACGAGCACGGCTGGCAACCCGCTGAGGTGCTGCACGTGGTCGCCAACCAGTGGACGCAGCGGGTGACGCGTCTGGCCACCGCGGTGGTCGTGCACGAGGCGGCGGCCTCGAGCGCGGCGACCACCGCGCCGGCGCAGTGGGTGGCGCAGCTGCAGGAGCTGGGCCCCAACCACACCCAGGCCGCTCTCGTGGTGGGCGACTGGGTGTTCTGGGAGGCACTGAGCCCCGCCGACGGCTGGCGGGACGGGCTGCGGCTGCTGGGCCAGCTGCAGGTGCAGCCTCCGCTCACCCCGCTGCTGGCCCGCCCGTCGGAGTGGGGACGCACCGCTGAGCGGGCTGAGGGGCAGGGGGCCGGGTCGCGGGCGGGCGGTGGGTCGGCCGATACCAAGACCCTCACCCGCATCCGGGCCCTGCTGGCCAAGGCCGAGTCCACCGACTTCCCCGACGAGGCCGACGCGTTCACCGCCAAGGCGCAGGACCTGATGACGCGGCACTCCATCGACGTGGCCATGCTCGCGGCGCGGGAGCACACCCCGTCCGGGGTGACGGCGCGACGGGTGATGATCGACGACCCCTACGCCTCGGCCAAGGTGCAGCTGCTCGACGCGGTCGCCCGGGCCAACGACGTGCGGGTGGTCTGGCAGTGCCACGTCGGCATGGCCACCGCGGTCGGCCACCCGGACGACCTGGAGCTGGTGGAGCTGGTGTTCACCTCCCTGCTGGTGCAGGCCACCCGGGCGATGGCCGAGACCGGGCGGGCGGGGCTCGGCGCGGCCAAGCGGTTCCGCCGCGGCTTCCTGTTCGCCTACGCCACCCGGATCGGTGAGCGGCTGGAGCAGGCGCAGGCCGACGCCCGCGAGGAGGCCGGGCGCACCTACGGCGCCGAGCTGGTGCCGGTCCTCGCGCGGCGGGCTGCGGAGGTCGACACCGCGCTGACCACGATGTTTCCGCTCGTGCGCAGCGCGCGGCGCACCCGGGTCGACGCCCGCGGATGGGCCGCCGGGACTGCCGCCGCCGACCGCGCCGACCTGCGGGGCCTGAAGGGGGTGAAGGGCTAGTCACTGCGCGGGGGCGGGTGGGCGCAGGCCCCTTCTCAGGATCTTGCCGACGGGGTTGCGCGGCAGCACGTCACGCACCTCCAGTCGCTCGGGCAGCTTGAAGCTGGCGACGCGGTGGCCCCGCAGGAACCCCACCAGCTCGGCCAGGGTGAGCTCGGTCCCGGGGTGCAGGGTGACCACCGCCGCCACCCGTTCACCCAGCACCGGGTCGGGGTCTCCGATCACCGCCACGTCGGACACCGCGGGGTGCTGACCGATCAGGCCCTCGAGCTCGGCGGGGGCGATGTTCGCACCCCCGCGGATCACCACGTCGGTGACGCGGTCGAGGAAGCGCAGGTACTCACCGCGCTCGCCCGCGATCTCGAACAGGTCCCCGCTGCGCAACCAGCCTCGCTCGTCGAACGGGCTCGCCCGCTGCGCGCCGTGCAGGTAGCCGGCAAAGACGGTGGGCCCGCTGATCCGCAGCTCACCCGGGCGACCCGGTTCGGTGATGTCCTGCCCCGTCACGAGGTCGACCAGACGCACCCCCACCCACTCCGCAACGCGGGTCGACCACGTCACCCCCGGTGCCCCGTAGCGGGGGAAGTACCGGGCCCGCTCGTCGGGGTCCGCCACGTCAGCGGGGCTGCACAGCAGGCCCACTCCCTCGTTGGAGCCGAAGAAGTTGATCACCCCGATGCCGAAGCGCTCCTGCCAGCCGCGCACCATCGCCGGTGGCAGCGGAACCGAGCCCGAACCGATGCGGGTGAGCGAGCTCAGGTCGGTGGCGGCGAGCAACGCCTCGTCGTGCAGCAGCATCCACAGCAGCGCCGGCGGGGCCACGGTGTAGGTGATGTGTTCCTGCGCGATCTGGGTGAGCAGCGTGGGCAGGTGGAACGGGTGGTGCTGCACCAGCACGCACCCGGTGCGCAGCCACGGCAGCAACATCCCGCTGATCCCGGCCATGTTGACCATCGGGAAGGGGTTCAGCAGCACGTCCTCGGTCACCACCCGCGGGGCGTCGGTGGTGCCCCAGGCGACGGCGAGCCAGTCGTGGTGGCAGCGCGGCACCCCCTTGGGCGTGTTCTCCGTGCCGGAGGTCCAGCAGATCGTCACCGGGTCGTTGGGGTCGCTGGGGTCTTCCTGGCGGCGCTGCCGGACCGCCGCGCGGTCAGCGTCGGTGGCCGGGGTAGGGCCGAGGTCGAGCACCCCTTCGGTCGCGCCGGAGGCGGTGTCAGGTGGTCCGTAGGCGATCACGGTCTCGAGCCGCGGCAGCTGGTCCTGCACAGCCCGCGCCTCCTGGGCCGGGTGGCGATCGCCGAAGCGGCGCAGCGTGAGGTGCGCCCGGAACGCGGCCTGCGTCCCCATCTCCACCAGCTCGTGCTCGCGGTAGGGCATCGGCAGCGGGGAGACGACGATCCCGAGCAG
>JBDTDI010000013.1:0-9184 GCA_039923155.1 Mycobacteriaceae bacterium
CCTGCTCTGGAGCACCAAGCTCTACCCGATCCGGGCTGCGTTCGGCGTTGGGCTGTCGTTCTTCACCGTCGCCGCCGGCCAGGCGATCGGCGCCTCCCTCGTCGGGGGACTCATCGAGCTGCTGGACCCGTCGGTCGTCTTCTACCTCTTCGCCGCCGTCGCGGTCCTCGGCGCCACGCGGCAACCTCCGATGTTCTCGGGTTCACCGACGGCGTGGTGTGGAAGGGTTCGCGGTACCCGGCGCGGAGGATGCACATGACGACTCGCTCGAAGGCCCAGCGGGCCGCTGACTCAGACGTGTTGCGGACCGTGGCCCGGGTCGGTCTCGTCTCCTACGGCGTGGTGCACGCCCTCATCGCCTGGTTGACGCTCCAGCTGGCCTGGGGCGGGGGCTCCTCCGACTCGGCCAGCAAGACCGGGGCCCTGGCCAAGCTCGCCGACCAGCCCGGCGGCCGCCCGTTGCTGTGGCTGCTGACCCTGGGACTGGTGGCCCTGGCGGTGTGGCAGGCCGGCGAGCTGATGCACCACGTCGGCGGGCTCACCGGGGACGACGGCACCAGCGAGGACCGCAAGGACGCCGTCAAGGGTGCGGTGTCGACGGTGGCGCAGGTCGTGGTGTTCGCAGCGCTGGCGGTCACCGCCGGGAAGTTCGCCGTCGGCAGCGGTGCGAAGAGCTCCAGCTCGTCGCAGCAGCAGGGCACCTCCGGGGTCTTCGCGCTGCCCGGCGGCCGCATCCTCGTCGGCATCGGTGCACTCGTCGTCATCGGCGTGGGGGTGTACCAGGTCGTCAACGCCGTCAAGCGAAACTTCCTCGACGAGGTCGACCTGTCCGGTGCCTCGGCGCGTGCACGCCAGGCGACCGAGAAGCTCGGCATGGTCGGCGGCGCCGTCAAGGGCGTGGCGCTGGCGGTGGTCGGTGGGCTGTTCGGGTGGGCCGCGATCAGCTACGACGCGTCCAAGGCCCGTGGGCTGGGCGGGGCGATGACCACCATCCTCTCGGCGCCGTTCGGGCGGATCCTGCTGACCCTGGTCGCGCTCGGGTTTCTGGCCTACGGCGGCTACTGCTTCCTGCGGGCCCGCTTCCCGGCAAGGTCCAGCTGATGCCGTCGTGGCTGGTCGGCAACGCCGCGCAGCTGGGCGAGGTTGCGGCCAAGGCGTTGGGGATGTACCTCGTCGCTATCATCGGGCTCCGGTTCAGCGAGCGCCGCACCCTGGCGCAGTGGCGCCTCACCGACTTCGCGACCGCAGTAGCCATGGGCGCCATCATCGGTCGGACGATCGTGGCCGACTCCCAGTCCCTTATGACGGGCGCGGTCGCGCTGGTCGTCCTCGTGGTGCTGCACCGCCTGGTCAGCATGGCGCGCTTCCTGGAGCCGGTGTCGCTGACGCTGGACCACCGGGTGCGGGTGCTGGTGGTGCACGGCGAGCTCCGACGTGCCGAGCTTCGACGCTGCGGGCTCACCGACGACGACCTCTACTCCCAGCTCCGCCAGCAGGGCGTGCAGCGCCTGGCCGAGCTGCGCTACGTGATCTACGAGCCGGCCGGTGAGCTGAGCCTGGTGCGGGAGGGCGACCCGCCAGTGAAGGAGACAGACGTCGTGGCCAACGCCTTCTCCCACGCCGCAGGCTGGCCATCACCGCGCCAGCACGGGGTCCCGGGCTGAGCGAGCCGCCTAGACTTGCTGTTGTGCTTCCCCCGATGATCGCGCCCTCCATCCTGGCGGCGGACTTCGCCCACCTGGGCGCGGCGCTGGACGCGGTGCCGTCCGCCGACTGGGTGCACGTGGACGTGATGGACAACCACTTCGTGCCCAACCTCACCCTGGGTCTACCCGTGGTGAAGAGCCTGTTGCGGGCCACCGACACCCCCCTGGACTGCCACCTCATGATTGCCGACCCGGGCCGCTGGGCGCCGTCGTACGCCGAGGCCGGGGCGTTCAACGTCACCTTCCACGCGGAGGCCACCGACGACCCCGTGGGGGTGGCCGCCGACATCCGCGCGGCGGGGGCGAGCGCGGGGCTCGCGCTGAAGCCGGGCACCGACATGACCCCGTACCTGGGGATCCTCGACCGCGTGGACACCGTGCTCATCATGAGCGTGGAGCCCGGCTTCGGGGGGCAGAAGTTCATGCCCGAGGTGCTCGACAAGGTGCGGATCCTGCGTCGGCACGTCAACGCCGGTCATCTGCAGCTGCTGATCGAGATCGACGGCGGCATCGACGCGGACACCATCAGGGCGGCCGCGGCCGCGGGGGTGGACTGCTTCGTCGCGGGCTCGGCGGTGTACGGCGCCGACGATCCTGACGCCGCGGTGCAGTCGCTGCGCACGGCGGCCGCTGCCGCCCGCTGATCGATCGGTGCCCCGCCCAGGTTGCCCTCGTCGACCCCGGGAATGCGCGGCGAGTCCCGCGACGTTGGCCCCTAAGTCCCAGGAGCAGCGTTGCTTCTCGATCCTGCATTGTGGAGGCACCGCCCCGTGACCCGATCCGTCGTGCGCACCGCACCGAACGAACCCGAAACCACGGCCACCACGGCCGAGGACAACCACAGCCGGCGTTGGCTGGTCCTCGGCGTCGTCGCGCTCGCCCAGCTGATGGTGGTCCTCGACGCGACCATCGTGAACATCGCCCTGCCCTCGGCCCAGCAGGCGCTCGGGTTCGCCGACACCAGCCGCCAGTGGGTCGTCACCGCGTACGCGTTGTCCTTCGGCAGCCTGCTGTTGTTCGGCGGCAAGCTCGGTGACCTGTTCGGCCGCAAGCGGACCTTCATCATCGGGCTGGTCGGCTTCGCGCTGGCCTCGGCCCTCGGGGGAGCCGCAGAGTCCTTCGGGGTGCTGATCGGCGCGCGGGTGCTGCAGGGGGTGTTCGGGGCGCTGCTGGCGCCCGCCGCCCTGGCCACGCTGGCGACGACCTTCAGCGACCCGAAGGAGCGCTCCAAGGCGTTCGGCATCTTCGGTGCGGTGGCCGGTGGCGGCAGCGCCGTCGGGCTGGTGCTCGGCGGGTTCCTCACCGAGTGGTTGTCGTGGCGCTGGTGCCTCTACGTGAACCTGGTCTTCGCCGTCCTGGCGGTCGCGGGCGCACTGACCTGGATGACGGCATCCCGGGCGCCGCAGCGACCCAAGCTCGACATCCCCGGCACCGTCCTGGCCTCGCTCGGACTGTTCAGCCTGGTCTTCGGCTTCTCCCACGCCGCGACCGACGGCTGGGTCGACACGCTCACTCTCTCCTCGCTCGTCGCCGGCGTCGTCCTGCTGGTCGTCTTCGTGGTCGTCCAGCAACGCGTGAGCGCGCCACTGCTCCCGCTGCGGGTGGTGACCGACCGGGTCCGCGGGACCTGCTACGCCGCCGTGGGGCTCTCGGCCATCGCGATCTTCGCGGTGTTCCTCTTCCTCACCTACTACCTGCAAGAGGTCAAGGGGTTCAGCCCGATCGTCAGCGGCGTCAGCTTCCTGCCCCTGACCGCCGGCATCGTCCTGTCCTCCACCTCGGCGAACATCGTCCTGCTGCCCCGCACCGGGCCACGGCCGCTGCTGCCGCTGGGGATGGCCCTGGGCGCGGTGGGGATGTTCCTGCTCACCCGGATCACTCCCACCTCCGGGTACACGGCGCACGTGCTGCCCTCGCTGGTCATCCTCGGGCTCGGCTTCGGCCTCATCTTCGCCCCGGCGATCAGCAGCGCCACCCTGGGCGTGCAGCGCGCCGACAGCGGGGTGGCCTCGGCGATGGTCAACACCATGCAGCAGGTCGGCGGCTCGATCGGCACGGCGCTGCTCTCGACCTTGGCGGCGAGCGCGACCGCGGGTTTCACGACCACGGCCACCGGTCCCCAGGCCCAGGTGCTCGCGGCCGTGCACGGCTACACCACGGCGTTCTTCGTCTCCGGCTGCATCTTCGTGGTCGGCGCGGTGATGACCGCGGTGTTGCTGCCCTCCGGCGTGCTCTCCGCCGAGCGGGAGCAGCAGCCGGTCGGCGCACACTGACCCGGCCCGCTCGTCCCTAGAATCACCTCCCGTGCCCGCCGTCGTGCTCGTGACCGCCGCCACCCGGTGAACCTCGAGCAGGCGCTGGTCCTGGCGTCGGTGGCGGGGGCCTCGGTGCGAGGCACCACCAGCCCCAACCCGCCGGTCGGTGCGGTGATCCTCGACGCCGCTGGGGACCTGGTGGGCACCGGGGCGACGGCCCCAGCCGGGGGCCCGCACGCCGAGATCATTGCGTTGCGGGAGGCCGGGCTGCGGGCCCGCGGCGGCTCCGCCGTCACCACGCTGGAGCCGTGCAACCACACCGGGCGGACCGGGCCGTGCACCGAGGCCCTGCTGCGGGCCGGGATCGCCCACGTCCACTTCGCGGCACCCGACCCGACCCCGACGGCCGGCGGGGGAGCGGTGCGTCTGCAGGCTGCGGGGGTCACCACCAGCACCACCGGTACCGACCCCGTCGAGCTGCGGGCCTGGCTGCACCGCCAGCGCACCGGTCGCCCGCACGTCACCTGGAAGCTCGCGGCCAGCCTGGACGGGCGCACGGCCGCCGCGGACGGCACCAGCCGCTGGATCACCGGAGCGCAGGCCCGCGCGCAGGTGCACGCCGAGCGGGGCAGGATCGACGCCATCGTGGTGGGCACCGGTACCGTGCTGGCCGACGACCCGGCCCTGACCGCCCGCAGCCCCGACGGCACCCTCGCTGCCCACCAACCCCTTCGCGTGGTGGTGGGACACCGCCCGCTCCCGGTGGGCGCGCGGGCGCTCGACGACGCGGCCGAGTCCCTGGTGCTGCGCACCCACGACCCGCACGCGGTGCTCGCCGCCCTGGGTGATCACCCGGACGTGCTGCTGGAGGGCGGCGCTACCCTGGCGGGGGCGTTCGTGGCGGCTGGTCTCGTCGACCGGGTGGTCGCCTACCTGGCACCGGTGCTGCTCGGAGCGGGACCGGCGGCACTGGGGGATGCTGGAGTGGTAACGATCGGCCAGGCGTTGCGGTTCGATGTGGAGAGCGTGAACCGGGTCGGCGACGACGTGCGGATCGACCTGGTACCCCGAGCGGCAGGAGCAGGCTGAGTGTTCACCGGCATTGTCGAGGAGCGCGGCGAGGTGGTGGCGCGCCACGAGCTGGCCGACGCCGCCCGCTTCACCATCCGTGGCCCTCTGGTCACCTCCGACGCCGCGCACGGTGACTCCATCGCCGTCAACGGGGTCTGCCTCACCGTGGTCGAGCTCGCCGACGGGGAGTTCACCGCCGACGTGATGGACGAGACCCTGCGGCGCAGCAGCCTCGGAACGCTGCAGGCGGGCAGCGCGGTCAACCTCGAGCGGGCCGCGACGCTCAACGCGCGCATGGGCGGGCACCTCGTGCAGGGTCACGTCGACGCCACCGGAGAGGTGCTCGCGCGCACCCCCTCGGAGCACTGGGAGCTGGTGCGGATCTCGCTGCCGGCCACCGTGGCCCGCTACGTCGTCGAGAAGGGCTCCATCACCGTCGACGGGGTGTCGCTCACCGTGGCCGCCCTCGACGACACCAGCTTCACCGTCTCGCTCATCCCCACCACCCTGGCCGCCACCACCCTGGGCTCGGCCGTCGTCGGCACGCCGGTGAACCTCGAGGTCGACGTCATCGCCAAGTACGTCGAGCGGCTGGCCACGAGCGGCGGATATCCGTCAGATCACGTGCTGCACCAACAGGAGGCCGGCCAGTGAGCAGGTTCGACACCATCGAGCGGGCGGTGGCCGACATCGCCGCCGGCAAGCCCGTCGTCGTCGTCGACGACGAGGACCGCGAGAACGAGGGTGACCTCATCTTCGCGGCGGAGAAGGCGACCCCCGAGCTGGTGGCGTTCATGGTCCGCTACACCTCCGGGTTCCTGTGCGTGCCGATGACCGGCGAAGCCTGCGACCGGCTCGGGCTGCCCCCGATGTACTCCACCAACCAGGACAAGCACGGCACCGCCTACACCGTCACCGTCGACGCCCGCCACGGCATCGGTACGGGGATCTCCAACACCGACCGTGCGTCCACGATGCGCCTGCTGGCCGACCCCACCTCGGGGGCGGGGGACTTCACCCGACCCGGGCACGTGGTGCCGCTGCGCGCGCTGGAGGGTGGGGTGCTGCGCCGACCCGGGCACACCGAGGCCGCCGTGGACCTGACCCGGATGGCCGACCTGCACCCGGTCGGGGTGATCTGCGAGATCGTGTCCCAGAAGGACGAGGGCGAGATGGCCCGCACCGACGAGCTGCGGGTCTTCGCCGACGAGCACGAGCTGGCCCTGATCTCCATCGCCGACCTCATCGCCTGGCGGCGCCGCCACGAGAAGCAGGTTCGGCGTGTCGCCGAGGCGCGCATCCCCACCGACCACGGCGAGTTCCGCGCCGTCGGCTACCAGAGCCTGTTCGACGGCATCGAGCACGTGGCGCTGGTCCGCGGTGACCTCGGCACCCCCGGTGCGACTGATGACGGCACCGACGTGCTGGTCCGGGTGCACTCCGAGTGCCTGACCGGCGACGTGTTCGGCTCCCTGCGCTGCGACTGCGGCACCCAGCTCGATGCCGCGCTGGCGACCGTGGCCCAGGAGGGCCGCGGGGTGGTGCTGTACATGCGCGGGCACGAGGGTCGCGGGATCGGGCTGATGCACAAGCTGCAGGCCTACCAGCTGCAGGACGCGGGCCAGGACACCGTGGACGCGAACCTGTCCCTCGGCCTGCCCGCCGACGCCAGGGACTACGGCACCGGGGCGCAGATCCTCGTCGACCTGGGGGTGCACTCCATGCGGCTGCTGAGCAACAACCCCGCCAAGCGGGCGGGCCTGGACGGTTACGGGTTGCACATCACCGAACGCGTCCCCATGCCGGTGCGGGTGACCCCGGACAACCTGCGCTACCTGCGCACCAAGCGTGACCGGATGGGCCACCAGCTCGACGACCTTCCCCCCGCCGGCGACGAGGAGATCCGGTGAGCGGTTCCGGCGAGCCGAGGCTCGACGTCGCGGCGTCGGCGGACCTGCGGCTGGCCGTGGTCGCCTCACGCTGGCACGAGGTCATCACCGATGCGCTGGTGGCGGGTGCGCTGCGGGCGGCCGAGGCCGCCGGGGTCACCGCACCGACCGTGGTGCGGGTGGCTGGGGCGGTCGAGCTGCCGGTGGTGGCGCAGGAGCTGGCCCGCTCCCATGACGCAGTGGTCGCGCTGGGGGTGGTGATCCGTGGTGGCACCCCGCACTTCGAGTACGTGTGTGACGCCGTCACCGCGGGTCTGACCCGGGTCTCCCTCGACGAGCGCACCCCGATCGGCAACGGGGTCCTGACCACCAACACCGAGGAGCAGGCGCTGGCGCGGGCGGGGCTGCCCGGCTCCAGCGAGGACAAGGGGGCCCAGGCCTGCAACGCCGCCCTCGACGCCGCGACGACGCTGGGCAACCTCCGTGGGCGAGGGACAGCGGGAGCGCAGCCGTGACCCCGTCGAAGCCGTTGTTGGTTCGCAGATGACCCCGTCGAAGCCGTTGGTGGTTCGCAGATGACCCCGTCGGACCTGCTGGTGGTGTTCCCCCATCGGGTGCGGCGGCTGGCGTTCGCCTCCGCGGGGGCCGTGCTGGTGGTCTTCATCGCACTCGCGTTCACGGTGTCGGGGGACCGCACCGGTATCTACTTCCGCGCCCAGGACCAGGTCGCGGTGGTCCTGTTCGGGATGCTGCTGGCCGGTGCGATCCTGCTCCTGGCCCGGCCACGGCTGCGGGTCGACACCGGCGGGGTCGGGATCCGCAACGTCCTGGGCGAGCAGTACTTCGCCTGGGCGCTGGTCCGGGGCGTGAGCTTCCCCCGGACCTCGGCCTGGGCCCGCCTGGAGCTGCCCGAGGACGAGTTCGTCCCCATCATGGCGGTGCGGGCCGGTGACGGGGAGCGGGCCGCCGTCGCCATCGCCGCGCTGCGGGAGCTGGTGCACGCACACGCCCCACAGACCCGGACCCCACCGCCCGAGCACGGGAGCAGCACATGAACCCAACCCCCCGTCCGGTAACTCGTCGCACCGCACTGTGTGCGGTGCTGGTGGGTCTGGTGGCCCCTGGTGCTCTCGTGGCCTGCACCACGTCGGCGAACCAGCCCAAGACCAGCGCGGCTCCGGGCACTGCGGTGGCCAAGCTCGCCGACGTGCCCCTCGGGAGCGGCGTGGTCGTGGACGGCCCCACCGGCCCGCTGCTGCTGGTGCAGGAGCAACGCGGCAAGGTCAGCGGCTACGACGCGCGCTGCCCGCACGCAGGGACCACGGTGAACCCCCCGTCAGACGGGGTCATCGTCTGCCCCGCCCACGGCAGCGAGTTCAACCCGGCCAACGGCGCCCTCGAGCGGGGCCCGGCCCCGAAGGGGCTCACCCCGATCCCGGTCAAGGTGGCGGGTACGCAGGTGGTCCTCGCATGAGTGCGCCTCGCGCCCCGGCGCTTCGCCCCCGGACGGTGCTGCTCGACGTGTTCGAGACGACCCTGGACCTGCATCCGCTGCGCGAGCGGTTCGCCGCCCACGGCCGCGCCGGCCACGAGCTCGAGGTGTTCTTCGCTCGCACGTTGCGCGACGGCATGGCGCAGAGCCTCGCCGGGGGAGCGCCGCCCTTCCTCGACCTGGCCCGAGCCCAGCTGCGCACCACCAGTGGGCTGGTGGGGGCCGACGCGGACGACGTGCTGGCCGGTTTCCGGTCCCTGCCGCTGCACCCCGACGTCACCCCCGGGCTCGAGGCGCTGCACGACGTCGACGTTGCGGTGTGGGCCTTCACGCACGGGTCGGCTGCGGTCGCCGAGGAAGCGTTGAGCAGCGCCGGGGTGCGCGGACTGCTGGCCGGGGTGCTCTCCAGCGAGGAGCTGCATACCTTCAAGCCGCCGCCGTCGGTCTACGCCTGGGGCTGTGCGCAGGCGGGCAGCGAGCCGGCGCGGACCGCCCTGCTCGCGGTGCACTCCTGGGACACCGACGGCGCCGTGCGTGCCGGCCTCGTGGGGGCACTCATCACCCGGTCCGAGGGTTGGGTCAGCGACGTCGTCACCCCGCCGCACGTGCACGCCGAGAGCTTCGACGCCACCGTCGAGGCCCTGCTCGCCCTGCCGGACCACGGGGGGTGACCGCCGCCGCCCGGGTGCGAGGGCTGCGGCGAACCCTTCGACGCACCGGTCGGGACCGGGATCGAACCATGATGGGCCGAGCCCCGATGACCCGGCGCAC
>JBDTDI010000014.1:0-4515 GCA_039923155.1 Mycobacteriaceae bacterium
CGGGGGTGGGCCCGACCACGAACGACGTCCGCCCCCGAGGACCGAGGTCCTGGGGGGCGGTGACGTTCGAAGGGGTTGTGGCTCAGAACCAGCGCGAACCGCCTCGGGTGGACTCCGACGTCACGAACCACCGAGACCCGCCGCGAGCCTCCGAGTCGCTGACCGCAAACCAGCGTGAGCCACCGCGGACGACGGACTGGGCAGACGTGGTGGTGGGCATGGGGACCTCCAGGGAGTCGATGTTCACCCAACTGGGTGTTGACTCCGAGCGTAAGCCCGAATGGAGGATGCCGAATGGCCCAATCGCGTGATACTAGGAGGTCGACCCAGACGCTCGCTTTCCTCACTCGCGCTATGGAATTCACCATCGGGTGGCGGCGGGACGACTCAGGGGCACGAGAACCCTGACCAGGATCTCGTGCCCCTGCTTCTGTCACCCCTTCGGGTGACGCGACCGGCGAAAACATCATCGATCGGTGACCGCGCACGACATCGGTCGGTACCGGCTACTACTCCGCCGCGGGTGCGATCTCCGAGAGCAGGTTGCGGGTGCGGCTGGGATCCACCTGGATGCCGGGGCCCGTGGTGGTCGACAGGGTCACCTTCTTGACGTAGCGCCCCTTGGCGGCGGCCGGCTTGGCCCGCAGCACCTCGTCGAGAGCGGCCGCGTAGTTCTCCACCAGCTTCTCGGTGTCGAAGGAGGCCTTGCCGATCACCAGGTGCAGGTTGGCCTGCTTGTCGACCCGAAAGTTGATCTTTCCGCCCTTGATGTCCTCGACAGCCTTGGTGACGTCGTTGGTCACCGTCCCGGTCTTCGGGTTGGGCATGAGCCCACGAGGGCCCAGCACTCGAGCGATGCGCCCGACCTTGGCCATCTGGTCGGGGGTGGCGATCGCCGCGTCGAAGTCCAGCCAACCGCCCTGGATCCGCTCGATCAGGTCGGCGGCACCGACGACGTCGGCACCGGCGGCTTCAGCCTCGGCAGCCTTCTCGCCCTCGGCGAATACGATCACGCGGGCGGTCTTGCCGGTACCGTGCGGCAGGTTGACGGTGCCACGGACCATCTGGTCGGCCTTGCGGGGGTCCACGCCGAGGCGCATGGCAACCTCGACGGTCGCGTCCATCTTGCTGCTGGCCGTCTGCTTGGCCAGGTTGGCCGCCGCAAGCGGGCTGTAGAGCTCGTCGGCGTCAATCTTCTCGGCCGCGGCCAGGTACGCCTTGCTGCGCTTCATGTCATGTCCTCTCGATGGGTCGTTCTCGGTGACGACCCGGGATGAAGGGGGTGGTCGGCGGGCCGAAGCTGGCCCTCCCACGTGGGCGCCGGAGGATTCCGACGCCGTGAGGCTTTTCAGCCCTGGACGGTGATGCCCATGGATCGAGCCGTCCCGGCAATGATCTTGGCGGCCTGGTCGATGTCGGAGGCGTTGAGATCCTCCATCTTCGTCTGCGCAATCTCGCGAACCTGGTCCATCGAGACGGTGGCCACCTTGGTCTTGTGCGGCTCACCCGAGCCCTTGGCCACGCCCGCCGCCTTCAGCAGCAGGCGCGCAGCGGGCGGGGTCTTCAGCTTGAAGTCGAAGGACCGGTCCTCGTACACCGAGATCTCGACGGGCACGATGTTGCCGCGCTGCGACTCGGTGGCCGCGTTGTAGGCCTTGCAGAACTCCATGATGTTGACCCCGTGCTGACCTAGCGCGGGTCCTACGGGTGGCGCCGGGGTTGCGGCACCGGCCGAGATCTGGAGCTTGATGATCCCGGCGAGCTTCTTCTTCTTGGGGGGCATGTCTCGTGGCTTCCTGCGTGTCGGGGCACCGGTCGTGTCCGGCTGCCCGCTGGTGTGGGGGCGCTGCGCTCGCGCGCAGCACCAGGTGGTCGGTTCAGAGCTTGGCGACCTGGGTGAACGACAGCTCGACCGGGGTCTCCCGGCCGAAGATCGACACGAGGACCTTGAGCTTCTGCTGCTCGGCGTTGACCTCGCTGATGGTGGCGGGAAGCGTCGCGAAGGGTCCGTCCATGACGGTCACCGACTCGCCCACCGTGAAGTCCACGACGATGGATGAACCGCTCGAACCGCCGTCGGTGCTGGTTGCACCCGCGGTCGCCGACTTCTTCGCGTCCTTCGCGGGCAGCAGGAACTTCAGCACGTCGTCGAGGCTGAGCGGCGACGGTCGGGAGGTGGCCCCGACGAAGCCGGTCACCCCCGGGGTGTTCCGGACCGCACCCCAGGACGCGTCGTTGAGCTCCATCCGCACCAGGATGTAGCCGGGCAGGACCTTTCGGCTCACCTGCTTGCGCTGCCCGTTCTTGATCTCGGTGACCTCCTCGACAGGCACCTCGACCTGGAAGATGAACTCTTCGACGTCGAGGGTCTGCACCCGCGTCTCGAGGTTGGTCTTCACCTTGTTCTCGTACCCGGCGTAGGAGTGGATGACGTACCACTCGCCCGGGGCCCGGCGCAGCGCGGCCTTCATCTCCTCGACCGGATCGGCCTCCTCCGACACCGCCTCTGCGGCCTGCGCGACGGGTCCGACCTGCCCGGCGTCGATCGCGACGTCCGTCTCCTGGACGGTGGCGGTGTCGTCGGCCTCAGGCTGTGCAGTGAGCTCGACGACCGCTTCGTCGGCGGCCTTCTCCTCGGAACGGTGCTCGGCCTCCGTGTTCGACCCGGCCTCCTGTCCCGCCCGGTAGACCTCGTCGTCAGTCAGCGCGACCAGGCCTGCGCCGTCCTGGTCGGTCTCCGATGTGCTCACGTCTGGAACTCGCTTCCTCTCGTCCTTCTCGTGGTGCCCGTCAGACGCAAGAACCCTGCGCCTGCGACGCACCACCTGCCTCGGCCGGAACGGCCGGGTGCGGCTTGGGTCGATCAGCCGAACACCGCCAGCACCCCCTTGGCGAACACGAGGTCGAGGACGGAGATCAGGGCGACCAGGAAGCTCACGAACACCAGGACCACCGCGGTGTAGGTCACCAGCTCCTTGCGGGTCGGCCAGATCACCTTTCGGAGCTCGGACACCACCTCGCGGAAGAAGCGGGTGATGCGGGCGAAGGGGTTCTCCTTCTCCGGCGCCTCGGCCACTGCGCGACGCGTGGTCGCGCGACCCGCAGCTCGCTTCGATCCTTCAGCCGAATCTGCAGCGCGGGCTGGACGTGAATCGGCGGGTCGAACACGTCGCTTGCCCGTGGGACGAGGGGCCTCGGACCGGGACGCGGTCCCGCCCGCGCCGACGGCCGGGCCCGGGACGTCGCCGTCGGCCGTGGCGTCGGGAAGATTGGGCTCCTCCGACTCCGGCGTGACGCTGTCCGTCTCGTCGCTCACCCTGTGTCCTCCAGTCGCTGGCGTTGGTGCGCAGGGGCGACAGGACTTGAACCTGCAACCTGCGGTTTTGGAGACCGCTGCTCTGCCAGTTGAGCTACGCCCCTGTGACCGGCTTGCACCGGTCCGGTCTGGGACGCCACCGCTGCGCTGGTGACCGCGGCTCGGTGTCGACGACGAGGCGCCAGCACGTGGACAGCGGGCAGCACGGGAACGCCCCAGTGGGTAAGTGTACGACAAGGCGGGACGAGGGCACCACACGCCCGCCCGGGGATCAGGCCAGGCTGACGACCGCGACGGAACGTCCCAACACCTTCTGTCCGGCCGCGATAGCGGTCAGGGCCACGGTCACGGTGCAGGCGTCGCTGTCCACACCGGTCACCCGACCGCCGATCTCGAGCACCACTCCGTCGTCGTCGTCGGGAACGAGCAGGGGGCGGGTGAACACGACAGAGCAGTCGAGCACGGCCACCGGGTCGCCGCACCACCGAACGACGAAACCGGCCACCAGGCCCATGGTCAGCATGCCGTGGGCGATCACTCCCGGCAGACCGGCGGCGACGGCCGCACGATCGCTCCAGTGGATCGGGTTCGCGTCGCCGGACGCGCCGGCGTAGCGGACCAGGTCGACGCGCCGGATGGGCACCGCGTGCGGCTCCAGCTGGTCACCCACCCGCACGTCGGCCATCCCGAGGCGGCTCACGGTGCCGGCTCTGTGTCCGGAGCCCGAACCACGAGCGTCGAGAGCGCGGTGAGCACCGGCTCCCCCACGCCGTCCTGCACCTCGGTGCGACAGCTCACCAGGTCGTTGCCGGCCACCTCGCGAACGTCGGCGAGGAAGACCTGCGCCGTCAGCTCGTCGCCGGCCACGACGGGCCGGTGGTGGGTGAAGCGTTGTTCGCGGTGCACCACCCGGCCCCAGTCCACCCCCGCTCCGGGGTGCGTGACGACGTCCTGCTCGGCCTTCAGGGTCAGCACGATGGCGAACGTGGGCGGCGCCACCAGGTCGGTGTAGCCCTGGCCTCGGGCCGCGGTGAGGTCGTGGTGGATCGCGTCAGTCGCACCCACCGCCGAGGCGAACTCCCGGATCTTCTCCCGCCCCACGACGTAGGGAGCGGTCGCGGGATGCGCACCTCGAAGAAACTTCTCGTTGACGACCACGGGGCGAACGCTACAACGACGTCCGGCCCGCCCTGGTGAGG
>JBDTDI010000015.1:0-8722 GCA_039923155.1 Mycobacteriaceae bacterium
GCGGTGCCCGCTCGGCGCCCTCTCACTCCGCCGGGGGTGCTCGCCGAGGAGCCACGGGCGGCAAGGGCTCGGGCAGCACCGTCAAGTGGTCCTCCGGCGGCTGACCGACGGCGGCGACCGCGTGAGGGGGTAGCAGCTACCCCGAGTGGTCGTGCCCGCCGACGCCGACGGACTCTCCGTCGCTGCTGGTGTCCCGCTCGTGCCTGCCCGGTGTCGGGCTGGCACTGTCCAGCACGCTCTTGTCCGCCGAGGTTCCCGGTTCCCCGAGCGCCTCACCCTCGATGTCCAGCCGCGGCACGATGCGGTCCAACCACCGCGGGAACCACCACGCGTGCGTGCCGAACAGCGCCATCACGGCGGGCACGAACGTCATGCGCACCACGAACGCGTCCAGCAGCACGCCCAGCGCGAGGGCGAAGCCGATGGGCTTGATGATCGTGTCGTCGGCGAGGACGAAGCCGGAGAAGACCGAGGCCATGATCAGCGCCGCCGCCGTCACCACCCGGGCGCCCGCGCCGAACCCGCTGCGCACCGCGGCCAGGGCCTCCGCCCCGCCGACGAAGTCCTCACGCATCCGGGAGACCAGGAACACCTGGTAGTCCATGGCCAGACCGAACAGGATGCCGACCATCAGCACGGGCAGGAAGCTGATGATGGGACCGGTCGCGTTCACCCCGAACACCGAGGACAGCCAGCCCCACTGGAACACCGCGACGACGGCCCCCAGCGACGCCCCCACGGTGAGCAGGAACCCCAGCGCGGCCTTGATCGGCACCACGATCGAGCGGAACACGATCCCGAGCAGCAGCAGGGCCAGACCCACCACCACCAGGATGAACACCGGCAGCGCCGAGGACAGCGAGCTGGAGACGTCGATGCCCAGCGCGGTCTGACCGGTCACCGAGATCTGGGAACGGGTCGACTGCTCGACCGGACCGACGCTGCTGCGGATGCGCTGCACCAGCTCCGAGGTGGCCGGGGTGTCCGGGCCGCTGCCGGGCACCACCGAGACGATGGCCAGGGTGTCGCCCGGCAGCGCGGGGCTCGGCTGCACGGCGGCCACGTCCTGCGACCCCGTCAGCGACTTGGTCAGCGCCGCGGCCGCGGCCTGCGCCGAGCTGCCCGCCTCGGTCTGCACCACCACCGTGAGCGGCCCGTTCACCCCGGGGCCGACGCGCTCGGCGATGAGGTCGTAGGCCTTGCGCTGGGTGGAGTCCGGGGCCGCGGTGGCCGCCGAAGGAAGCCCGAGCTGCAGGCTCAGGGCGGGGATCGCCATCACGCCGAGGGCCAGCACGCACACCACCACGGCGACGACGGGGCGTCGGATGACCCCGCCGACCCACCGGGCACCCATGGTCTGCCCGGTGGCGCGGCGGGCGGCGCGGGATCCGGGCTTGGGCCGCAGCCGGTCCCCGGCGAAGCCCAGCATCGCGGGCACCAGGGTGAGCGCGACACCCACGGTGACCGCCACGGTGGCCGCCGCTCCGAGACCCATCACGGTGAGGAAAGGGATCCCGACCACGGCAAAACCGGACAGCGCGATGATCACGGTGAGGCCGGCGAACACGACCGCGCTGCCCGCGGTTCCGGTGGCCCTGGCCGTCGAGGCCTCCAGGTCCATCCCCGCGGCCAGCTGTGCCCGGTGTCGCGAGACGATGAACAACGAGTAGTCGATGCCGACCGCGAGGCCGAGCATCAGGGCCAGGATCGGCGCGGTCGAGGACAGGGTGATGACCCCGGACAGGGCGGTCAACCCCCCCAGCCCGATTCCGACACCGATGATCCCGGTCAGCAGGGGCATCCCCGCCGCGGCCAGTGAACCGAAGGTGACGATGAGGACGAGGAAGGCGACGACGACGCCGATCCCCTCCGTCGCCGACACCCCCGGAGTGCCACCGCCGAACAGCTGTCCGCCGAACTCGACCTGAACCCCGTCGGCCCGCGCCTGCGTCGCCGTGGCCTCCAACGCTGTCCGGTCGGCGGGGGTGACCTCGTCCACCGGCTTGTCCACGGTGACCCGGGCGACCACCAGGGTGCCGTCCGGTGCGGCGATGCCAGTCTTCGACGGCGGGGTGACCTTCGCGCCCGGGATGGCCTTCGCCCTGGCGAGGACGTCGTTGATGGCCGCCTGCACCTTGGGGTCCTGCACCGTCTCCCCGGCCGGCGGGGCGAAGACCACGTCGGCGCTGGCCTCGGTGGCCGTGGGCAGCTGGGCGCTCAGCACGTCCAGCGCCTGTTGGGACTCCGTGCCGGGGATCGTGAACTGGTTGTCGGTGGGGCCCTTGAAGGCCAGCGCCGCCCCGCCGGCCAGCACCAGCAGGACCAGCCAGGCCGCGAGCACGGTGCGGCGTCGGCGGAACGCGAAACGGCCCAGGCGGGCGAGAGCGGTGGCCATGGTGGTCCTAACGGTCAGCGAAGCGTGGTCACGAGATCGAGGGTGCGGGCGGCGACCGCCAGCAGCGGCGTGCGAAGCTCGGCCGCCGGGACCTCGGCCAGCGCGGCCGCGGTCTCGGCGAGACCGGTGAAGGTCATCAGGACGCTGACCTGACGCGCCAGGCTCGGATCGTCGCCGAGGTAGCTGGCCAGCAGGTCGTCCGGGCTGGTGCCGAGGGTGCCGAGCTGTTTGAGCAGCGGACCCTGGCTGACCAGCAGCAGGGCCTCGTGACGGTGCGCCAGGACGAGGTCGACGAACGCCTCGAGCCGCTCCAGCGCCGGCCGACCGGCGGTCGCGGTCAGGAACTCGCTCAGCCGTCTCAGCGGCTCGTCCAGCGCAGCCACCAGCAGCGCGTCCTTCGACCCGAAGTGGTAGAGCATCGCGGACTTCGAGTAGCCGACCTCGGCACCGATCTGGGCGAGGGTGGTGGCGGCGAAACCCTGGTCGACGAACAGCCGCAGCGCTGTCCCACGGATCTCGGCGAGCACCTGCTCGCGGGACGGTCGGGGCACGATCGCCAAGGTTACTGACCTCTCGGTCAGCTTCAACCCGAGCGGTCAGCATGGACGGTGAGGTGCCTCACACCCACGTGGTGGGATACCAGGGTGACTACAACGATCACGGTCGTCGACGCGTTCACCCGCGAACCCTTCCGGGGCAATCCGGCCGCCGTCTGCCTGCTGGTCGAACCGGCCTCCGAGGCGTGGATGCAGGCGGTGGCGACCGAGCTGGGCCTGTCCGAGACCGCCTTCCTGGTCCCCCGCACGAAGTCAGAGGCGGACCTGCGGTGGTTCACCCCGGCCGCGGAGGTCGACCTGTGCGGTCACGCCACCCTCGCCGCGGCGCACGTGCTCGGCGCCGACGTGGTGTTCCACACCCGCAGCGGGGAGCTGCGCTGCACCCTGGGCCCGGACGGGGCGGTGGGCATGGATTTTCCGGCTCTTCCCCCGACCGCCGCGATGGCCCCGGAGGGTCTGGACGAGGCGCTGGGCATCTCTGGTGCTGCGGCTGCGGTCTCCACCCACACCAGCCGCTTCGACCTGCTCGTGGAGCTCGCCGACGCCCGCACCGTTCGTTCGCTGCGACCGGACATCGCGGCTCTGGGCGCGTTGCCGCACCGCGGCGTCATCGTGACGGCGGCGGGAGACCGACCCGGGATCGACTGCGTGAGCAGGTTCTTCGGTCCCGCGGTTGGGGTGGACGAGGACCCGGTCACCGGGTCGGCGCACTGCGTCCTGGCGCCGTTCTGGGCTTCGCAGCTCGGGCGCGACGAGCTGCGGGGCGAGCAGGCCAGTGCCAGGGGCGGGGAGGTGGGGATGGTGCTGCGCGGTGACCGGGTGCAGCTGAGCGGGCACGCCGTCACCGTCTGGCGGGGCGAGCTGGCCGTCTGATCAGACGTCGGTGACGACGGCGAAGTCCTCGTCGCCGCGACCGTCGTCGATGGCCGCCTCCAACGCGTCGCGGACCGCCTGCACGGCGTGCAGCCCGAGGCTGTCGGCCAGGACGAGGTCCATGTCCTTGATCAGCGCGTGCGCAGTGAACTCGGCCTCGGTGAAGTCACGCTCGGTGAGCTTCGCGTTCTTGGCGGCCACGATCGGCGCCAGCACCGAACCGGACAGGATCTGCAGGGCGGTGGCGCGGTCCAGGCCGACGTCGGAGGCGAAGCTGAGCGCCTCACCGACGCCCTGCACGGCCACGGCCAGCGCGAGGTTGGCCACCAGCTTGCCGGCCGCGGCCTCGCGGGCGGTGGGCACCACGCGGATCTTCTCCACGGCGCCCCACAGGTCCACCACCTCCCGGACCGCGGCGACGTCCTCGCCCGATCCGCCGAGAATCACCCCCAGCTCGCCCTTCTCGGCCGGGGCCATCGACCCCAGCACCGGCCCGGCGACGTAGCGGACTCCCTTGTGGCTCGCCCAGGAGGCCTGGAAGGTGGCGTCCTCGGGTCCCACGGTGGTGATGTCCAGCCACAGGTCGCCGGCGGTGAACAGGTCCGGGTTGATGATCGTCTCGCGCACCGAGGGGGGCCCGAACAGCACGCTGACGGTCATCTCGGCCCCCGCCACCGCCGCGGTGGCGCTGTCGGCCGCCGTCGCTCCCGCGCTGACCAGCGGCTCGACCCGGGCGCTGGTGCGGTTCCAGACCGTCAGGTCGTGGCCGGCGTCGAGCAGGTGGCGGCCGAGGTGGGTGGCCATGCGGCCGGTACCGAGAAGGGCGATGCGCATGCCGGCAATCGTGCCCGGTGCCGAGGTCAGGTGTCGAAGCGGGCCACCAGCTTCTCCACGGTGTTGCGGTTGCGTCCGGTCACCTCCACCCCCCACCCCCGCCGTACCGCCGTGCTGACGTCGGGTGCGGCGAGGATCCCGCCCGGGCACCACTGGTAGATCACCCGGGCGCCCAGCGCCACCCGCGCCGGATCCAGGGTGCGGGGGTCGTGCCGGGCGAGCTGGGTGGCGGTGGGGTCGGCGGAGGTGAACAGCAGCAGCATCCTCGAGCCCGCCTTGTCGACCCCCACGGTGAGGTCGGTGAACGGGTCGCCCGCGAGGGCGGCACGCACCTGGGAGTCGGTGCGGACCACGCAGCTCGAGGTCACCTCGAGGTGTTCGGCCAGGGCGGTGGTCACCGTCTGCGCCAGCGTGTCCAAGTGCGTGCTCGCGTCCGTGGCGAACACGGCGTTGCCACTGTTGCCCACCGTGACGACGTCGGCGAGCCCGAGCCCCGTCAGCAGCTCGCGCAGGTCGGCCATCACCACCTTGTTCGCACCGCCGACGTTCACCCCGCGCAGCAGCAGCACGGCGCGGCTCTGGCTCATCACGTCATCATGGCCTGACCCTGTCCCCGTATCGTGCGTCGGCGTGCGCTTCCTCGACGGACAGACCCCGCCCTACGACCTGACCTACGACGACGTCTTCCTCGTCCCGGGCCGTACCGAGGTGACCTCGCGCTTTGACGTCGACCTCGCGAGCACCGACGGCTCGGGCACCACGATCCCCGTCGTGGTGGCGAACATGACCGCGGTCGCGGGCAGTCGGATGGCCGAGACCGTGGCGCGGCGCGGTGGGTTGGTGGTGCTGCCCCAGGACCTGCCGGTGCCCGCCGTCGCGCACACCGTGGAGCACGTGAAGAGTCGCCACCTCGTGGCGGACACGCCGGTGGTCCTGTCCCCCGACGACGCGGTCTCCGACGCGGTGGCGCTGCTGCCCAAGCGGGCCCACGGCGCGGCCGTGGTCGTCACGGCCGGGCGCCCGGTCGGGGTGGTCACCGAGGCCGACTGCACCGGAGTCGACCGGTTCACCCGCCTCTCCCAGGTCATGGACACCGAGTTCGTCGTGTTGCCCGTGACCACCGAGCCCCGCGTGGTCTTCGACACGCTGCACGCCGAGCACGCCACCCTCGCGGTGCTCACGGCCGAGGACGGCTCCCTCGCCGGGGTGCTCACCCCGACCGGTGCGCTGCGCGCCGGCATGTACGTTCCCGCGGTCGACGCCGCCGGCCGGCTGCGGGTGGCCGCCGCGGTCGGGGTCAACGGCGACGTCGCCGGCAAGGCCGCGGCGCTGGCCCGGGCCGGAGCTGACCTGCTGGTGCTGGACACCGCCCACGGGCACCAGGAGAAGATGCTGGCCGCGCTGGCGGCGGTCCGCGATCTCGACCTGGGCCTGCCGCTGGTGGCCGGCAACGTGGTGACCGCCGTGGGCACCCGGGACCTGCTCGCCGCGGGGGCCGACATCGTCAAGGTCGGGGTCGGCCCGGGGGCGATGTGCACCACCCGGATGATGACCGGGGTCGGGCGCCCGCAGCTGTCGGCGGTGGCCGAGTGTGCCGCGGCCGCCGCCGAGGTGGGCGGGCACGTGTGGGCCGACGGCGGGGTGCGCCATCCCCGCGACGTCGCCCTGGCCCTCGCGGCCGGTGCGTCGAACGTGATGATCGGGTCGTGGTTCGCCGGTACCCACGAGTCGCCCGGCGACCTGCACCACGATGCCGCGGGCGTGGCCTACAAGGAGAGCTTCGGGATGGCGTCCAAGCGGGCGGTCGCCGCCCGTACCGCCACCGACAGCGCCTTCGACCGGGCCCGCAAGGGACTGTTCGAGGAGGGCATCTCCACCTCCCGGATACGGCTGGACCCCGAACGACCGGGGGTGGAGGACCTGCTCGACCACATCTGCGCCGGCGTGCGCAGCACCTGCACCTACGCCGGGGCCCGGACCCTGGCCGAGCTGGCCGAGCTGGCGGTGCTCGGGGTCCAGTCGGCTGCCGGTTTTGCCGAGGGCCGCCCACTGCCGGCGGGCTGGTGACCCGAGCGGGCGCTAGCGTTCACCTCATGGCCAACGTCGCGACCTCCGACACCGTGTCTCTGGACGAGCTCCTCGACTTCGTGCGCCCCCGCCACCAGGCGATCCTGGTCACCACCCGCTCCGACGCGCGCCCCCAGCTGTCGCCGGTGAGCTGCGGGGTGGACCCGCAGGGTCGCATCGTCGTCGCCACCTATCCGCAACGCGCGAAGACCACCAACGCACGCAAGCGACCGCAGGTCAGCCTGTGCATCCTCGGCCAGGACTTCAACGACGCCTGGGTCCAGGTCGACGGCGACTGCGAGGTGCTGGACATGCCCGAGGCCGCCGAGGCGTTCGTCGACTACTACCGCTCCATCTCCGGTGAGCACCCCGACTGGGACGCCTACCGGACCGCCATGCGCGAGCAGGACAAGGCGTTGCTGCGGATCACCCCCACCAGGTGGGGCCCGGTCGCCACCGGCGGGTTCCCGCCCGAGGTCGCCGCCCGGATGGGCTGAGCGCCTCACGAGGGCCGAGAGGCCGGGTCGAGCGGGCCTGGTCTTGTACGATCGTGCGCGTTCACCCGTCCCCAGAGGAAGGACTCCGGTGCCTGAGGCACCCTCCCCGCAGCCCGATGTGACCCCACCCGCCGCCGAGCCTGACGCCGGGTCCGCCGAGGAGGGCGCGAGTACCGGGCCGGGACCTGGTCCCGGCCGCCTCCTGCTCGACCGCGTCCCCCGAAGGACGAGCGGATGACCGTGCTGTTCACCGTGCTCGGCCTGCTCGGCGTGGTTGCCCTCACCGCCGGCACCGCCCTGTTCGTGGCGGCCGAGTTCTCCCTGACCACGTTGGAGCGCTCCACCGTCGACGCCCACGCCGAGGGTGGTGACGCCCGGGCCCAGCAGGTCAGCCACGCCCACCGGACCCTGTCCTTCCAGCTCAGCGGTGCGCAGCTGGGCATCACGATCACCACCCTGGTCACCGGGTACATCGCCGAGCCGGTCCTGGCCGGTCTGCTGCGCCCCGGGTTCGAGGCGCTGGGGATGTCGACCGAGCTCGGTGGGGCCATCTCCCTGACCCTCGCCCTGGTCATCGCCACCTCGTTGTCGATGGTCTTCGGCGAGCTGGTGCCCAAAAACCTCGCCATCGCCCGGCCGCTGGCCACGGCACGGTTCACCGCCGGGGCGCAGGCCCGGTTCTCGCAGGTGTTCCGGCCGCTCATCACCGCGCTGAACGGGACGGCGAACAAGTTGGTCCGCCGCCTCGGCATCGAGCCGGCCGAGGAGCTGCGCTCGGCCCGCTCCCCCGAGGAGCTCGGCTCGCTGGTGCGCACCTCCGCCGAGCACGGCTCGCTCGACGAGAGCACCGCGGCCCTGCTGAGCCGTTCCCTGCGCTTCGGTGAGCGCACGGCCGACGAGCTCATGACCCCCCGGGTCCGGATCGAGACCCTGGCCGCCGACGACACCGTCGACGACCTGCTGGCCGCTGCCCGCCGGACCGGCTTCTCCCGGTTCCCCGTCGTGCAGGGCGACCTGGACGACCCGCTGGGCGTGGTGCACGTCAAGCAGGCGTTCGTCGTCCCCGACGCGCAGCGTCACGCCACGCCGCTGGAGCGGATCGTGCGCCGCGTGCCCACCGTGCCGGGGACGCTGGACGGCGACGCCCTGATGGACCGGGTGCGTGGAGACGGTCTGCAGGTGGCCCTGGTCGTCGACGAGTACGGCGGAACCGCGGGCATGGTGACCATGGAGGACCTCATCGAGGAGATCGTCGGCGACGTCCGCGACGAACACGACACCCGCGAGGTCGACGTCCGCAGGCACGAAGGCGGCTGGGACGCCTCCGGGCTGCTGCGGGTCGACGAAGTCAGCGAGGCGACCGGCTTCACCGCCCCTGAGGGTGACTACGAGACCCTGGCCGGCGTCGTGCTCGCCCACCTGGGTCGGATCCCGGTGGTCGGCGACGTGGTGCACACCGCCGGGTGGGCGTTGAGCGTGCTCAGCATGGATGGTCGTCG
>JBDTDI010000016.1:0-7511 GCA_039923155.1 Mycobacteriaceae bacterium
GAGCACCGAGGGGCCGACCCCGCCGAGCAGCGCCACCCCGAGCACGACGAGGAAGTAGAGGATCCCCTGGCTGGAGAAGTCGAGGAACTTTCCGAGCCCGGCGAGCAGCGCGGTGGCGAGGGCGGGCACCACCACCGCGGCCACCCAGCTCAGCAGGCGGGGGCGGGAGGAGGTGAAGCGCTGCAACCGGAACCGACGACTGTGGGACTCCGAGTGGGTGACCATGTGGACGTCGATCGGGCCGGAGTCCTGGACGACGGTGGCGCCGATGCCTTCGTCGAACATCCGCGCCCACCTCGACCGGCGGGAGGTGCCGAGCACGAGCTGGGTGGCGTTCACGCTGCGGGCGAACTCGAGCAGGGTGGCCGGCACGTCGTCGCCGACCACGCTGTGGACGCTGGCGCCGACGGCCTCCGCGAGCTTGCGGACCCGCACCATCCCGGCCGGCGACGGCCCGGCGATCCCGTCGCCCCGGACCACGTGCACGACCAGGAGCTCACCCCCGGCGCGGGAGGCGATCCGCTTGGCCCGCCGCACCAACGTCTCCGACTCGGGTCCCCCGGTGACGGACACGACGACCCGCTCGCGGGCCTCCCAGGTGTCGGTGATGGCGTTGTCCGCGCGGTAGCGGGCCAGGGCCGCGTCGACCTGGTCGGCCACCCACAGCAGCGCCAGCTCGCGCAGGGCGGTGAGGTTGCCGGCTCGGAAGTAGTTGCTCAGCGCGGCGTCCACCTTGGCGGGTGCGTACACGTTGCCGTGGGAGAGCCGGCGGCGCAGTGCTTCCGGGGTGATGTCCACGAGCTCGACCTGCTCGGCGCGGCGGACCACCTCGTCGGGAACGGTCTCCTGCTGGACGACGCCGGTGATGCGCTGCACCACGTCGTTGAGGCTCTCCAGGTGCTGCACGTTGACCGTGGAGAGCACGTCGATGCCCGCGGCCAGCAGCTCGTCGACGTCCTGCCAGCGCTTCTCGTGACGGGCCCCGGGGGCGTTGCGGTGGGCGAGCTCGTCCACGACCGCCACGTCCGGGTGACGGGCGAGCACCGCGTCGATGTCCATCTCCGCCAGCCCGGCGCCGCGGTGCTCGACCACCCTGCGCGGCACGACCTCAAGGCCCTCGAGCGCGTGGGCGGTGCGTTCGCGGCCGTGGGTCTCGACCAGCGCCACCACGACGTCACAGCCGCGCTCCGCCCGGCGGTGGGCCTCCCCGAGCATGGCGAAGGTCTTGCCCACGCCGGGCGCTGCACCCAGGTAGATGCGCAGCTCCCCGCGTCCACCCCTGATGCCCATCGCTGCATCATCCACCGCTGGGGGTGCCGCAGCGCGCCGCGGTGAGGCCGAGCGCGACGTTGAGCGCGGGCACGTTCACCCGTTCCTCACCGAGGAACCCGAGCTGGCGCCCAGCGGTGTTGTCGGCCACCAGGGCGGTGACCGCGGCGACCGTCCTGCCGGAGACCCGGGCCACCCGCGGGATCTGCAGTGCCGCGTAGGCCGGGCTGATCTGCGGGTCGAGGCCCGAGAAGGAACCGGTGACCGCGTCGGTGGGGACCTGCGCCGGGGTGACACCCTCCCGGGCCGCGACGACCCTGCGGCGGATGCCGATGTCGGTGGTCAGCGCCTCGCTGTTGGGGCCCAGGTTGCTGCCGCCGCTGTTCGCGGGGTCACCGGGGGCCATCGCTGCCGTTGTCGGATCCTTGGCCGTGGAGTCACCCTTCACCCGGGAGTGGAAGTAGGGGTCGGGGCTGCCCGCGGGTACCTGGGGATCCACGCCGAGCAGCGAGCTCCCGACGACACAGCCGCGGGCGTCGATCAGCGGGGAACCCTCCGCCGAGCTGGAGCCGATCCGGCCGACCCCCCAGACCACGGCCGGGTAGACGAGGCCCACCAGGACGGTGAGCAGGATCAGGACACGCAGCCCGGCGCCGGTCTGGCGGAGCAGCGAGGTGGTGAACCGCATTTTTCAGCCGATCCCGGGAATGAGGCGGACGATGAGGTCGATGACGTAGATGCCGGCGAACGGGGCGATGACGCCGCCGACGCCGTAGACGCCGATGTTGCGCCGCAGCAGCTTCGCGGCCGTGGCGGGTCGGTAGCGCACGCCCTTGAGGGCCAGCGGGATGAGCCCGACGATGATGAGGGCGTTGAAGATGACGGCCGAGAGGATCGCCGACGCCGGGCTGGACAGGTGCATGATGTTCAGCCGGCCCAGCGACGGGTAGATCCCGCTGAACAGCGCGGGCAGGATCGCGAAGTACTTCGCCAGGTCGTTGGCCAGGGAGAAGGTGGTCAGCGCGCCACGGGTGATGAGCAGCTGCTTGCCGATCCCGACGACCTCGATGAGCTTGGTGGGGTCGGAGTCCAGGTCCACCATGTTCCCCGCCTCCTTGGCCGCGGAGGTACCGGTGTTCATGGCCACACCGACGTCGGCCTGGGCCAGCGCGGGGGCGTCGTTGGTGCCGTCCCCCGTCATCGCGACGAGACGCCCGCCCTCCTGCTCGGTGCGGATGAGCGCGAGCTTGTCCTCCGGCGTCGCCTCGGACAGGAAGTCGTCCACCCCGGCCTCGGCGGCGATCGCCTTGGCGGTCAACGGGTTGTCCCCGGTGACCATGACGGTGCGGATCCCCATGGCGCGCAGCTCGGCGAACCGCGCGGCGATGTTGGGCTTCACCACGTCGGACAGGGCGATGACACCCAGAACCCGGGCGGAACCGGACCCGTCCTTCTCGGCCACGACGAGAGGGGTGCCACCCCCGTTGGAGATCTCGTTGACCGCGTCGTCGACGTCGGGGCCGGTGGTTCCACCGTTGCCCCTGACCCACGCCACGATCGAGCTGCTGGCCCCCTTGCGGATCTGCACGAGGTCACCGTCGGCGGAGCCCCGCAGGTCCAGACCGCTCATCCGGGTCTGCGCGGTGAACCCGACGAACTCCGCGCGCAGCTCCTCGGCGGTGGCCTCGACCCCCAGCCCGTGCTCGGCGGCGCACAGGTCGATGACGCTGCGCCCCTCGGGCGTCTCGTCGGCCAGGCTCGACAGCCGGGCCGTGCGAGCCAGCTCGTGCACGGTGACCTCCCCGACGGGCACCAGGGCGGTGGCCCGCCGGTTGCCGAAGGTGATGGTGCCGGTCTTGTCCATCAGCAGGGTGTCGATGTCACCCGCCGCCTCGACCGCACGTCCGGACATGGCGAGCACGTTGCGCTGCACCAGCCGGTCCATGCCGGCGATGCCGATCGCGGACAACAGGGCGCCGATCGTGGTGGGGATGAGGCAGACGAGCAGGGCGATGAGCTTGATCGGGTCCTGCATCTGGCCGCCGTAGGCCGCCATCGGTCCGATCGCCACCACTGCGAGGACGAAGATGATGGTGAGCGAGGCGAGCAGGATGTTCAGGGCGATCTCGTTGGGGGTCTTCTGGCGGGAGGCTCCCTCGACCAGGGCGATCATCCGGTCGACGAACGACTCCCCCGGCTTGGAGGAGATCTGCACGACGATCCGGTCGCTGAGCACGGTGGTGCCTCCGGTCACGGCGCACCGGTCACCGCCGGACTCACGGATCACCGGCGCGGACTCCCCGGTGATCGCGGACTCGTCGACGCTGGCGATGCCCTCCACGACGTCGCCGTCACCCGGGATGACCCCGCCCGCCTCGACGACGACCTTGTCACCCAGGGTCAGCTCGTTGCCGGGCACCTCGGTCTCGGACCCGTCGTCGTTGAGACGGCGGGCGATGGTGTCCTTCTTGGCCGCACGCAGGGTGGCCGCCTGGGCCTTGCCGCGGCCCTCGGCGACCGACTCGGCGAGGTTGGCGAACAGCACGGTGAACCACAGCCACACGGTGACCAGCCACGCGAACACCGACGGGTCCTTGATGGCGAGCACGGTGGTGAGCACCGACCCGATCAGCACGACGAACATGACCGGGTTGCGGGCCTGGTGGCGTGGGTCGAGCTTGCGCAACGCGTCGGGCAGGGAGGTGAGCAGCTGGCGGGGGTCGAAGATCCCGGAGCCGACCCGGCTCTCGGCCGCGGTGGACGCACCGCCGGCCGTGGTGTCCTGCACCAGGGGGATGGTGTTCGTGCTCATCAGGCGAGTGCCTCTGCGATCGGGCCCAGCGCGAGGGCCGGGAAGAAGGTGAGTGCGGCGACCAGGACGACGACGCCGAGGACCAGTCCGCTGAACAGGGTTCCGTGCGTGGGCAGCGTCCCGACCGTCGCCGGGGTCTTGCGCTGGGCGGCGAGCGAACCGGCCAGCGCGAGGACGAACAGGATGGGCAGGAAGCGCCCGAGCAACATGCAGAGCGCGAGGGAGATCTGGAAGAAGTCGCTGGTCACCGTGATGCCCGCGAAGGCGCTGCCGTTGTTGTTGGACGCCGACGTGAAGGCGTAGAGCACCTCCGAGAACCCGTGGATCGAGCTGTTCGTCCCTGGGTCGCCGCTGTTGCCCTGAGCGCTCGTGGTGGAGGACAAGGCGATGGCCGTCGCGCTGCCGGCGAGCACCAGGGCGGGCATGACGAGCACCGACAGGGCCGCCATGGTGATCTCACGCCGACCGATCTTCTTGCCCAGGTACTCCGGGGTGCGTCCGACCAGCAACCCACCGATGAACACCGCGATGATCGCGAGCACGAGGATCCCGTAGAGGCCGGTGCCGACGCCGCCGGGGGCGACCTCGCCGAAGAGCATGTTGAGGATCAGTGCTCCGCCGCCGAGGGCGGTGAAGCTGTCGTGCGCGGCGTTGACCGCGCCGGTGGAGGTGCCGGTGGTGCTCGTCGCGAACAGCACCGACGCGGGGATCCCGAACCGGACCTCCTTACCCTCCATCATGGCGCCGGCGGCCTTTCCGGCGATGCCGCTGGCGTGCGACTCCGAGACGGTGGTGACGGCCAGGATGGCACCCCACAGCACGCCCATGACCCCGAGGATCGTCAGGCCCTGGCGCCGGTCGGCGACCATGGTGCCGAAGGTGCGGGTCAGGCAGACGGGGACGAGCAGGATGGCGAGGATCTCGACGATGTTGCTCAGCGGGGTGGGGTTCTCGAACGGGTGGGCGGAGTTGGCGTTGAACACGCCACCGCCGTTGGTCCCCAGCTCCTTGATCGCCTCCTGGGAAGCGACGGGGGCCAGGGGGTTCCGCGCGGCAACCCCGTCGAGCCCGGTCGAGGAGAAGCCGGCGTGGAAGGACTGGATGACGCCCTGGGTGAGCAGGATCAGCGCGACGACGAGGGCCAGCGGGAGCAGCACCCGGACCACGCCGCGGAGCAGGTCGGACCAGAAGTTGCCGATCCGCCCGCCGCGGGACCGGAGGAACCCGCGCACCAGGGCCACCGCCACCGCGAGACCCACCGCGGCCGAGACGAAGTTCTGGACCGTGAGCCCGATCATCTGGGTCAGGTTCGCCATGGTCGACTCACCGGAGTAGGACTGCCAGTTGGTGTTGGTGACGAAGGAGATCGCCGTGTTGAACGCCACGGACGGCGGGACCGCCGGAACGCCGTTGTTCATCGGCAGCAGGTTCTGCACCCGCTGGATGAGGTAGAGCAGGGCGATGCTGGCGAAGGAGAACCCCAGCAGGCTGGCGGCGTAGGCGCCCCAGGTCTGGTCCACGTCCGGGTCGACCCTGCTCACGCGGTAGAACCCGCGCTCCACGCGCAGGTGCTTGGTCGAGGTGAAGGTGCGGGCCATGTGGTCACCGAGCGGGACGTAGACGAGCCCGAGCACGACGATGACCACGGACACCTGGAGCGTGGCGGCGAGGGCGGGGCCCATCAGAATCTCTCGGGGTCGAGCAGGGCCACCAGGAGGTAGACCACCAGCACCGAGGCGATCACGAGCAGCACGATGGTGATCACCACCGGGGTCACCGGCCGTTCAGGGCGCGCAGGGTCAGCGCGCAGACCAGGAAACCGCCGATCATCACCAGGACGTAGGCCAGGTCGGCCATCGCAGGTGCTCCGTCCACTCCGTCACACCCGTCGGGTGCGATCCGGTGAGGAGCCTGCCGCCGCCGGGCGGGCCGCGACCCCGCTTCAACGGCTCCTTGACGCCGCCGGGGCCGGTCTTGACGAGTTCCTGACGCGAGACCTACCTAGTGGAGGTCGGGGTCGGGGTCGGGGTCGGGGTTGCCGGGCGGGTGGGGGTGGTCGGGGTTGCCGAGCGAGTCGGGGTCGGCGAGGTTGCCGGAGCCGGCGTGGACGACGTGGTCTCCGCCGGGGTGAGGGCGGCGGTTCCCGCCGGGATGGCGACGCTGAACGGCAGTCCGCTCTTCACCGTGCACGCCCCGGTCCTCGGGTCCTGCACGACGTGCGGCAGCGGGAAGCGGTTGACCGGGTCCTGCTGGTCCACCCCGGGGGTGTTCTCGTAGGTCCCGTCGGTGCAGGTGGACTCCCACACCTTGATCGGCTGGCCGTCCTGGTCGTAGAGGTAGACGTCGGTGAGCGGGCGGCCGTTGGCGTCGAAGGGGTAGACGTTCGACACCGACAGGCCCGTCTCCGCTGCGGGGGCCGGGTCGTTGTAGCCCCCGTTGCTCGCGTAGGCGTACTCACGCGCCACGGACGGCAGCGCGAGCAGCACGCCCACGGCCAGGACGTTGAGCGGAATGGCGATCCAGGACCAGCTCCGGTTTCCCGCGGCCCGACGCGCAAGCCACACCGACGGGGCGATGAGCAGGACAGCGAGCACCAGCGCGACGGCCAACGACGACGACACCCTGATGACCCCGAGCAGCAGCACCGCGGCGAGGCCGGCGCGCAGCACCCACCACGCGGGTCGCAGCGAGACGACCAGATCCCGCACCGAGGGTGGGGTGGCCTCGGCAAGCTGCCGGGCACCCCGGCGCGCGGCCTCGACCTCCGGCAGGGTCCGCAAGCCACCCTGGCCCCGGGCCGCGAGCCACCCCGCCCCTGCAGGCAGCCCCACCAGCACCACCAGGCCCACCACGACCCCACCGCGGCCGGCACCGTAGATGCCGTTGAGGCCGGCCGCCACGGACGCCAGGCCCAGCAGCCAAACCGCCAGGCGCGCGCGCAGGTTCGACGTTCCCTTCGTCGGCGCAACCTCACCCGGGTAGCCCGCGGCCAACCGGAGCTCGGCGGCGTAGGCCTCGGGCGACCCCAGGCGCTGCACCTCGGCCGGATCGTCGGACTCCTCGAGCTGCACGGCGACGTCGGACAGGATGTCGTCGACCTCACCGGCGGGCAGGTCGGCCAGGGCTGCACGCACCCGGGCCAGGTAGTCCTGGTGGGTCTTGCTCACGGTCGGTTGGGTGTTCATGCGGCATCCCCGATCAGCTGGTCCATGGTCTCGGCAAAGGCGCGCCACGTCTTCGCCGTCGTCGAGAGGCGATCGCGCCCGGGAGCGTTGAGGCTGTAGTACTTGCGGTGCGGGCCTTCCTCGCTGGGCACCACGTAGGCGGTCAGCGCGCCGGCCTGAAACAGCCGCCGCAGCGTGCCGTAGACCGACGCGTCCCCGACGTCGTGCAGGCCGGCCGCCCGCAACCGCCGCACGATGTCGTAGCC
>JBDTDI010000017.1:0-11180 GCA_039923155.1 Mycobacteriaceae bacterium
AGCCGCTGGAGCACCTGCTGGGCTGGGTGGAGTTCTGCGGTCGGCGGGTGCTGGTGGGGCCCGGGGTGTTCGTGCCGCGCCGGCGCACCGAGCTGCTGGTGCGCGCCGCCGCCGGGGTGGCCCCGCCAGGGGCGGTGGTGGTGGAGCTCTGCTGCGGGGCGGGGGCAGTGGCCGCGGCGTTGCAGCACGAGGTCGACGTCGCCGAGCTGCACGTGAGCGACGTCGACCCGACCGCCACCGTCTGGGCCGCCCGCAACCTGCCCGGTGCCGGGGTGTACACCGGAGACCTGTTCGCTCCGCTGCCCACCCGGTTGCTCGGCCGGATTGACGTGCTGTGCCTCAACGCGCCGTACGTACCGAGCAGCGAGATCGCGCTCATGCCGTCCGAGGCTCGCGTGCACGAGCCCCGGGTGGCCCTGGACGGTGGCCCGGACGGGCTCGAGGTGCACCGGCGGGTCGCCGCCGAAGCGCCGCGGTGGCTGGCGCCGGGTGGGCACGTGCTCATCGAGACCAGTGCGCGACAGGTCGAGGGCACCGTGGCCGCAGTGCGGGCCGCGGGCCTGGCGAGCACCGTGGTGACCGACGACGGCCTCGGCGCCACCGTCGTCGTGGGCCGGTGGGCCGGACGCGGCTCAGGTCGTGGCGGCCTGAACCACGACGTCACCGGAGCCGGTGCGGCCACGCACCCGGATCGAGTCGGCCGCACCCGAGGGGGCCGTGGCCGACGGCAGGGTGGAGGTGGCCCGACCTGAGCCCGAGCTGACGTCGAGCTCGGCGAGGACGCCCGCGCTGATCCCGATGCGCAGGGCCCCCGAGCCGGTGACCAGGTCCAGCGAGCCGGACGTGGCGTCCACGACGAGGTCACCCGAGCCCGACCGCAACCGGCCGCCCCGGTGCAGGTGACCGGTGCGGACGTCCCCGGAGCCGGTGCGTACCTGGATCTCGTCCGCGACGTCGCCGAGCGTCACGTCGCCAGCCCCGGTGGAGGCGTCCACCGCCGCCGCCACCCCGATGACCTCGGTGCTCGCCGAACCGGTGCGCACCAGCACCCGGGACCGGGTGGGGGCGGTGACCACGACGTCCAGCGGCCACGTCCGACCGCCGCCAGAGCGGGGGGTGCGCAGCACCAGGCGGGACCGGCCGGGCGAGAAGGAGATCTCGGTGGCCGTCACGGCGTCGGTGCCCGGTGCGCCACCACCCGGTGCAGGTGCCTGCAGGTTGCCGACCGCGGTGAGCACCTCTCCGAGGCGCCCCGCCCACCAGGGTCCCGGACCGGCCCGCACGACGACGCGGACCGACGTGGCGTCATCGACCAGCTCGATCCGCACCGTGCCCGACCCGACGGTGAGGTCCAGCTCGGCCGGCTGCGTGGTGTCAAAGCTCTCGGTGCGCTCAGGGCGCTCGGGGCCGGACTCGGGGGCGCTCATCCCCGCACCCAGCCGCGCAGGGTGCCCGAGCCGCCCGGTCGACCCCCGGGCTCCCGCAGCGCGCCCTGCACGGCCTGCGACAGCCACGAGTTCAGCGACACCCCGTCGCGGGTGGCGGCTTCCTCCGCCCGCGCCTTCAGCTGCTCCACCATCCGCAACGTGACGCGGCTGACGTCACCTATGACGTCGTCAGAGCCGGACGACGCCTTGAAGGGGTTGAACGTCTGGGGCGCTGGCTGCGGGGACGGCTTCTCGTCGGCGCCGTTGCCGGAGACGACGACCCGCAGGTCACGCCCGTCGAGGCGGACCTCCACCACCCGGTCGTCCAGGGCTGCGGTGACCTCGGCCGCCAGGTCGGAGAGCGCGTTCATGAGCAGGAGCCGGGCAGCCGGCTCGAGAGCGCCGGCCAGCGCGGCGGCCGTCGCGCGGGTCGCGTCGTCGCCGAGCGACGCGGCGGTCACGAGGTCTTCACGCAGGGTGTCGGTGTAGCTGTCCAAGTTCATGACACCACTATGACGTCACTCCTGATGTCAGTCAAGGGCGGGTGGGGTCTGACGCTACGATGCGACAAGCTCCGTGGAGCGCTGCGTCGAGCTTCGAGCGACCTGAGGAGGAGTGCGGTGCCCCGAACCGTGCCCCTGCGCGTTCGACTGGTGGGCCGCACCGAGCTCGTGGCTCCCGAAGACCTGCCGTTCACCTCCGACGCCGACGGTGGGCAGGCCGTCGCCGAGCTCGCTGGACGCGCGGTCTACCAGAGCTGGGCCCGGGAACGACCGGCCACGGCGAGCAACGCGGGGTTCTTGGCCCACCTGGTGCAGGTCGGCCACCTCTCGGTGCTGGAGCACGCCAGCGCGACGCTGCACGTGTCCGGGGTGTCCCGCGCGGTGGCCCACGAGGTGGTGCGGCACCGGCACCTGTCGGTGTCCGAGCTCTCGCCCCGCCACGTCCCGAGCGCGGAGTCCGAGATCGCCGTACCGGAGCTGGTGGCGCAGGACCCCGTAGCCACCCAGATGTTCGACGAGGCAGTGGACGCCGCCCGCCGCGCCCACGACGCGTTGCTGGCCCGTCTGGCCGAGTCCGGGGCCACCACCCCTGCGGCCCGCAAGCAGGCCCGTCAGGTTGCGCTCGGTGTGCTGCCGCGGGCCAGCGCCACCGAGCTCGTGGTGACGGGCAGCTATCGGGCGTGGCGGCACTTTGTCGCGGCGCGGGGCACCGACCTCACCGACCCCGAGGTCCGCGCGCTGGCGGTGGCGTGCCTGGGCGTGCTGCGGGTCGAGGCGCCACACGTGTTCGCCGACTTCGAGACGTCAACGCTGACCGACGGCAGCACGGTCGCCTCGAGCCCGTACGCGATCGTGGGCTGACGGGTCGGTCTCGGAGGTCATCGTGGGCTGACGGGTCGGTCTCGGAGGTCATCGTGGGCTGACGGGTCGGTCTCGGAGGTCATCGTGGGCTGGCGGGTCGGTCTCGGATGTCATCGTGGGCTGGCGGGTCTGCGAGGATCTCTGCTGTGCACCGCACCCCGTACGAGGAGCTGCTGGCCGACGTGCTGGCCAACGGCACGCCGAAGTCCGACCGCACCGGCACGGGGACGCGCAGCGTGTTCGGTCGCCAGCTGCGCTTCGACCTCACCGACGGGTTCCCGCTGGTCACCACCAAGCGGGTGCACCTGCGTTCAGTTGTCGTCGAGCTGCTGTGGTTCCTGCGCGGGGAGTCCAACGTGGCCTACCTGCGCGAGCACGGGGTGAGCATTTGGGACGAGTGGGCCGACGCCGCCGGGGAGCTCGGCCCCGTGTACGGGGTGCAGTGGCGCAGCTGGCCCACCCCCGACGGTCGACACCTCGACCAGATCAGCGCCGTTCTGGAGTCGCTGCGCACCGCGCCGGACTCCCGTCGGCACCTGGTGTCCGCCTGGAACGTGGCCGAGCTCGGTTCGATGGCCCTGCCGCCGTGCCACGCCCTGTTCCAGTTCTACGTCGCCGACGGGCGCCTGTCGTGCCAGCTCTACCAGCGCAGCGCGGACCTGTTCCTCGGGGTGCCGTTCAACATCGCCAGCTACGCGCTGCTGAACCACATGGTCGCGGCTCAGCTCGGCCTGGGGGTCGGCGACCTCGTGTGGACCGGCGGCGACTGCCACATCTACGACAACCACGTCGAGCAGGTGCGCACCCAGCTCGACCGTGAGCCCTACCCCTGGCCCCGGCTGGAGCTTCGCTCCGCCCCGTCGTTGTTCGAGCACACCCCGGCCGACGTGGTGGTGCACGACTACCGCCACCACCCCGCCATCTCGGCCCCGATCGCGGTCTGAGACCGCTCCGACCAGCCTGTCGGGCGACTGTCCGGCAGGATCGAGGCAGACCGACCACGGAGGTTCACCATGCCCACCATCGCGCAGCGCGAGCGGACCGAGCTGACGGAGCTCGCTCTTCGCTCGGGTCCCGAAGCCCCGACGCTGTGCGGGGAGTGGACCGTCCGCGACCTGCTCGCCCACCTGGTGCTGCGGGAACGCCGCCTGGACGCAGCACCAGGCATCCTGCTCAGCCCGCTAGCCGGGTACACCCAGAAGGTGCAGGACGGGTTGGCCGCGCGGGACTTCGACGAGCTGGTCGACGACGTCCGCGGTGGACCTCCCTTCTGGTCGCCGTTCCGGCTGCTTGACTCCCAGGTCAACGCGATGGAGCTGTTCGTGCACCACGAGGACGTGCGACGGGCCGCACCGGGCTGGCAGCCGCGTCTGCTGCCGGCTACCCAGCAGCAGGACCTCTGGGGCAAGCTCAAGGCGGTCGGCCGCCTGGGTTACCGGCGCAGCCCCGTCGGGGTGGTGCTGCAGCGCACCTCGGGAGCCCAGATGACGGCGAAGAAGGGGCCACGCACAGTGACCCTGATCGGTGAGCCCGCCGAGCTGCTGCTGCACGCCATGGGCCGTGACGAGGTGCGCATCGACACCCGGGGCGATCAGGCCGACGTCGACACGGTGCTGCACCTGGAGCGCAGCTTCTGAGCGCAGGTCGCGCGGTAAGTTGCTGCGCATGACCTCCGGTGTGCCGATCACCCCCAGCGCGACGCCCGGGCGGCCCTTCGGTCGCGTGCTCACGGCGATGGTGACCCCCTTCGACGCCGACGCCCGACTCGACGTGGACGCCGGGGTGGCGCTGGCGACGAGCCTGGTGGCGCAGGGGTGCGACGGTCTCGTGCTGGCCGGCACGACGGGGGAGTCGCCGACCACGACCGAGGCGGAGAAGGTCACGCTGCTGCGGGCCGTGCTGGAGGCCGTCGGTCCCGGGGTCACGGTGGTGACCGGCGCCGGTACCAACGACACGGCCCACTCGGTGGCCCTGGCCCGGCAGGCCGCCGAGGCCGGGGCGCACGGGTTGCTGGTGGTCACCCCCTACTACTCCCGCCCGTCCCAGCGTGGGTTGGTGGCCCACTTCCGGGCCGTCGCCGACGCGACCGAGCTGCCGGTCATGCTGTACGACATCCCGCCCCGCTCGTCGGTGCCGATCGAGCCCGACACGCTGCGGTGCCTCGCCGAGCACCCGCGGATCGTCGCGGTCAAGGACGCCAAGGGTGAGCTGGCGACGGGCGCGATGCTGATCGCCGAGACCGGACTGGCCTGGTACTCCGGCGACGATCCGGTGAACCTGCCGTGGTTGTCGGTGGGCGCCGTGGGGGTGGTCAGTGTCATCGGGCACGTGGTGGCTGGCCCGCTGCGGGCGATGGTCGACGCCTTCGAACACGGCGACGTGGCCACCGCCACGAGGATCAACGCCGAGCTGTTGCCGCTGTGCGCGGCGATGGCTCCGCTGGGCGGGGTGGCGTTCAGCAAGGCTTCGCTGGGCTTGCTCGGCGTCTACGTGGGCGCTCCGCGGCTGCCCGTCGTCGGCCCGGACGCCGACCAGCTCGAGGCCCTCGAGGCCGCGCTGCGCTCGGCGGGCGTGCTCGTCGGCTGACCTCTGGCGGACGCTGGCCGGCCGCTAAGCCCGGCATGTTCCTGCTGGGACCTATGGGACGTGTGGGACTAGCCTGACCCCATGGCCGGCAGGACGAGCACCCGGGGGTCCGCCAAGCGCGCGCCCCGGTCCACCACGCGCACCGCGCCCCGCCGTCCGGCCGCGACGACGAACCGGCCCAAGAGTGCGAGCCCCAGGGCCACCTCCAGAGCCTCGACCGCCAAGGCCGGGTCCCGCACCATCAGCACCCCCCGTGAGCCGGGCCTCACGGCGCGAGCGGTGCGCGCGGGTTGGGGGGGGCTGGCCCGGGGAGTCGGTGCCGGCGCGCGGGCCGTCGGCCGCACCCGGGAGATCGAGCCCGGGCACCGCCGCGACGGCATCGCCCTGGCCCTGCTCGCGGTCGCGGTCGTGGTTGCCGCCGGCGTGTGGTGGGGTGCGGGGGGACCGGTCGGAGCGGGTGTGGACACCGGTTTGCGCGCGGTCGTGGGCGCTGCGGCGACCCTGATCCCGTTGCTCGCCGTCATCCTCGCGGTCACCCTCATGCGGACCCCGCCTATTCCTGAGCGTCGCCCCCGGTTCGTGCTCGGGGGAGTGCTGGTGGGTGTGCCCGGTCTCGGGCTGTGGCACCTGGTCGCCGGCGCCCCACAGACCGCCCAGGGTCAGCGGAGCGCGGCCGGCTGGGTCGGACACGCGGTCGGCGATCCCCTCGCCGCGGGGGTCAGTGCATGGCTCGCAGTGCCGTTGCTGGTGCTGGTGGCCGCGTTCGGTGTGCTGGTGCTCACCGGGACCACGGTTCGCGAGGTGCCGACCCGACTGCGTCAGCTCACCCACCGGAGCGCCGCGGCGACGGACGACACCACCGATGCTGACGCGACCGTCTCCGACGCCGAGGAGGTGCTGGCGCCGGTCGTCGAGAAGCTGCGCAAGCCGTCCCGTCGTCGTCAGGCCAGCACCGTCGAACCGGTGACCAAGCCCGCCGAGGCCACCGAGCACACCGCGCCCAGCCCGGCCCCGCAGGCGGCGCCCGTCGCGTCCGAACCCGCCCCGGGCCAGCAGCTCAGCCTGGAGCGGGTGGTCGAGGGTGACTACGTGCTGCCCTCGGTGAGCCTGCTCCGACCGGGCGAGCCGCCGAAGACCCGCAGCAGCGCCAACGACGCCATGATCGAGGCCATCACCGGCGTGCTGGAGCAGTTCGCCATCGACGCCGCGGTCACCGGGTTCACCCGCGGGCCCACCGTCACCCGCTACGAGGTGGAGCTTGGCCCCGGGGTCAAGGTGGAGAAGATCACCGCGCTGGCCCGCAACATCGCCTACGCCGTGGCCACCGACAACGTGCGCCTGCTCGCGCCCATCCCGGGCAAGTCCGCCGTCG
Organism: Mycobacteriaceae bacterium; assembly: GCA_039923155.1. GTDB lineage: Bacteria > Actinomycetota > Actinomycetes > Mycobacteriales > Mycobacteriaceae > Rhodococcus_D. Next base: position 6,750 of record JBDTDI010000017.1, read on the forward strand.
GCATCGAGGTGCCCAACACCGACCGGGAGATGGTCCGCCTGGCCGACGTGCTGCTCGCCCCGACCACCAAGGGCGACCACCACCCGCTGGTCATCGGCTTGGGCAAGGACATCGAGGGCAACTTCGTCACCGCCAACCTCGCCAAGATGCCGCACCTGCTGGTCGCCGGCGCCACCGGCTCCGGCAAGTCGAGCTTCGTGAACTCGATGCTCGTCAGCCTGCTGGCCCGGGCCACGCCGGACGAGGTCCGGATGATCCTCATCGACCCGAAGATGGTCGAGCTCACCCCCTACGAGGGCATCCCGCACCTGATCACCCCCATCATCACCCAGCCGAAGAAGGCCGCCGCCGCGCTGACCTGGCTGGTGGAGGAGATGGAACAGCGCTACCAGGACATGCAGGTGAACAAGGTCCGTCACATCGACGACTTCAACACCAAGGTGCGCTCTAGGGAGATCACCGCGCCGCTGGGCAGAGAGCGGGTCTACCGGCCCTACCCCTACATCCTGGCCATCGTCGACGAGCTCGCCGACCTGATGATGACCGCCCCGCGCGACGTCGAGGACGCCATCGTCCGCATCACCCAGAAGGCCAGGGCCGCGGGGATCCACCTGGTGCTGGCCACGCAGCGGCCCTCGGTCGACGTCGTCACCGGGCTCATCAAGACGAACGTGCCGTCGCGCCTGGCCTTCGGCACCTCGTCGCTGACCGACAGCCGGGTGATCCTGGACCAGCCGGGCGCCGAGAAGCTCATCGGCATGGGCGATGCGCTGTTCCTGCCCATGGGAGCCGGGCGGCCGGTGCGCCTGCAGGGCGCATTCATCACCGACGAGGAGATCTCGGCCATCGTGGAGGCGGCCAAGAGCCAGGCCGAGCCGGAGTACACCGAGGGGGTCACGGTGAAGACCGTCGGTGCGACCAAGGACGTAGACCCGGACATCGGCGACGACATGGACGTGCTGCTGCAGGCCATGGAGCTGGTGGTCACCAGCCAGTTCGGGTCGACGTCGATGCTGCAGCGCAAGCTCCGGGTCGGGTTCGCCAAGGCGGGCCGGTTGATGGACCTGATGGAGACCAAGGGCGTCGTCGGTCCCAGCGAAGGCTCCAAGGCCCGCGACGTGCTGGTCAAGCCCGAGGAGCTGGACGGGCTGCTGTGGTCGGTCCGTGGCGGCGATCCGGCTGGCGACGGTTCGGACTAGCTCGAGCCCAGTCGTCAGCGTGCGAGGAGGCTCCGTCCTTCGACGTCCGTCCACGCACCCCTTGCCCACGATCACCAGGACCCCTAGGTCGACCTGCCGCGGCTCCAGCCGCGCCCACGTCCTGTTGATCGCGAGCCGGGGCGACGGGGCATGGGCTGGGGGCGGGTGCGGCCGGTGGGGCTACAGGGTGAGCAGCATCCGGGTGTTGCCCAGGGTGTTCGGCTTGACGTAGCTCAGGTCGAGGAACTCGGCCACGCCCGCGTCGTAGCTGCGACGCATCTCCTCGTACACGGGTGCGTCCACCGGGGTGCCCTCGATCTCGACGAAGCCGTGCCGGCGGAAGAAGGCCGTCTCGAAGGTGAGGACGAACACACGCTGCAGACCCAGGCCGTGCGCCCCCTGCAGCAGGGCGTCCACCACCGCGTGACCCACCCCACGCCCGAGCACCGTGGGCTTGACCGCCACGGTGCGCACCTCGCCGAGGTCGGCCCACAGCACGTGCAGCGCCCCGCAGCCGACGACAGAACCGTCCTGCACCGCCACCCAGAACTCCTGCACGGCCTCGTACAGGGTCACCAGGTCCTTCTCCAGCAGGATCCGCCCGGCGTAGTGGTCGACGAGGGACTTGATGCCGGGCACGTCCGCGGTGCGCGCCCGCCTCACCTCCACGGGCCGCACACTCATGTCAGGCAGGGTATCCACCGGTCGGCGACTAGGCTGCAGCAGTGTCCGCTCCCGTCATGAACCCTGTTGCCCCGACCCCTCGCGTGTCACTGCTGACCATGGGTTGCGCCCGCAACGAGGTCGACTCCGAGGAGCTGGCGGGTCGGCTGGCCGAGGGCGGTTTCACCCTGGTCGCGGACGGCGAGCCCGCTGACCTGGTGGTCGTCAACACCTGCGGGTTCGTCGAGCAGGCCAAGAAGGACTCGATCGACACCCTGCTCGCCGCGTCGGACACCGGGGCGAAGGTGGTGGCCGTGGGCTGCCTGGCCGAGCGCTACGGCGAGCAGCTGGCCGCCGACCTGCCCGAGGCCGACGCTGTGCTCGGCTTCGACCACTACCCCGAGATGGCGGTTCGGCTGCAGGAGATCATGTCCGGGCACGACGTGCCCAGCCACACCCCCTCGGACCGTCGCCTGCTGCTGCCGATCTCCCCGGTCGATCGTCCCGCGGCCAGCGCCGACGTCACCGTGCCCGGGCACGCGTGGGGGCCCGCGAGCCGCGTGGTGCGCCGCCGCCTCGACGACGCCCCGGTGGCTCCGCTGAAGCTGGCCTCCGGGTGCGACCGCCGCTGCAGCTTCTGCGCCATCCCCTCCTTCCGGGGCTCCTTCGTCTCCCGCAGTCCCGCCGACGTGCTCAGCGAGGCCCGGTGGCTGGCTGAGCAGGGCGTGCGCGAGCTGTACCTGGTCAGCGAGAACTCGACGTCCTACGGCAAGGACCTGGGAGACCAGACTCTGCTGGACACGCTGCTGCCCGCCCTGGCCGAGGTCGAGGGCATCGACCGGGTGCGGCTGAGCTACCTGCAGCCGGCGGAGACGCGCCCGGCGCTGCTCGCCGCGATCGCCGGTACCCCCGGGGTGGCCGACTACTTCGACCTCTCCTTCCAGCACGGATCGGGTGCGGTGCTGCGCCGGATGCGGCGCTTCGGGGACCGGGAGAGCTTCCTGGCGCTGTGCGCCCGGATCCGCGCACTGAGCCCGGAGGCCGGAATCCGCACCAACGTCATCGTCGGGTTCCCCGGTGAGACCGAGGACGACGTGGTCGAGCTGGAGCAGTTCCTGATCGGTGCCCGCCTCGACGCCGTCGGCGTGTTCGGCTACTCCGACGAGGACGGCACCGAAGCCGTGGGCCTGCCCGACCACCTGCCCGCCCACGTCGTCGCCGAGCGGGTGGAGCGCATCTCGGCGCTGGTTGACGAGCTCACCGCCCAGCGCGCCGAGGACCGGATCGGCACCGAGGTGCTGGTGCTGGTGGAGTCCGACGGCGACGGGGAGCTGGCCGATGGTGAGGTGGGTCTGGCCACGGGTCGGGCCGCGCACCAGGCGCCCGAGGTGGACGGCGAGTGCGTGTTCACCGAGGTGGGCGAGGTGTCGGTCGGTGAGCTGTGGCGCTGCACGGTGGTCGCCTCGGAGGGTGTCGATCTGATCGTCGAGGCGACGGCCCTCGCCAGTGGTCCGGTCGAGGCGACGGCCCTCGCCAGTGGTCCGGTCGAGGCGCCGGCCCTCGCCAGTGGTCCGCAGGCGCGGGGGTGAGCCCCGATCCGGGGAGCCAGCCCCCGGTGCTCAACATCGCGAACGTGCTGACCGTGCTGCGCCTGGCGTTGGTTCCGGTTTTTCTCGCGGCCCTGTTCGCCGACGGTGGTGAGGCGGTCGGCTGGCGGGTGGTGGCGTTCGTGATCTTCGCGGTGGCGGCCTTCACCGACCGGGTGGACGGCCAGATCGCCCGGCGGCGCGGTCTGGTGACCGACTTCGGGAAGATCGCCGACCCCATTGCGGACAAGGCCCTCATCGGATCGGCCCTGGTCAGCCTGAGCCTGCTCGCCGAGCTCGCGTGGTGGGTGACCGTCGTGGTCATCGCTCGTGAGCTCGGCGTCACGCTGCTGCGGTTCTGGGTCATCCGACACGGGGTGATACCGGCCAGCCGGGGCGGCAAGGCCAAGACGCTGGCCCAGTCACTGGCAATCGGGCTCTACGTGCTCCCGCTGCCCGGGCCAGCGCACCTGGTGGCGGTGGTCGTGCTGGGGGTCGCGGTGGTTCTCACCGTGGTGACCGGCGTCGACTACGTCGTGCGCGCGGTGCGCTTGCGGCGAGAAGGGATGAGAATGCAACAGGCTGCGTTGCTGAACCCGTCGCTTCTCCGGCCCGGGGTGGTACCGGGGAACCGATCGTGACCGCTGGTGCGTTCACATGGGTGAGGCGCGGCGACGAGGACCGTCCGCGATCGTAGGAATTGGGGAGCGAAGACCATGGCAGTTCTGCTGCGTGAGGCCATCGGAGACAGCTTGCGCCGAGCACGGACGGCGCAGAGCCGCACCCTGCGGGAGGTGTCGGGCAGCGCCAGGGTCAGCCTCGGCTACCTCTCGGAGGTCGAGCGGGGTCGCAAGGAAGCGTCGAGCGAGCTGTTGGCCGCCATCTGCGGGGCGCTGGAGGTACCGCTGTCCGCGGTGCTGGACGACGTCAGCGAGACCTTGTCTGCGGGTGAGACCCCGGCCGCCGGTGAGGCGCAGGTCAGT
>JBDTDI010000018.1:0-32986 GCA_039923155.1 Mycobacteriaceae bacterium
GCCGTCGTCCAGTCGGAACAGCCTGCGCTCGGCGATGTTGCCGATCTCGGTGGTCACGATCGCGGTGAAGTCGGAGACGAAGGCCAGGTACTCCGCGTGGAAGTTGCCGCCGGAGACGGCCTTGAGCGTCCTGCTGGCCGGCAGAGCAGGGAAGATCAGCGGGTTGTCCGTGGCGGCGTTGATCTCCCGCTCCACGATGCCGCGACCGAAGGCCAAGGTGTCCCGCACCGCGCCCAGCACCTGGGGCACGCAGCGCAGCGAGTACGCGTCCTGGGGGGGTTGGCGACGCGGGTCGGTGTGCTCGTCACCGTCGACGAGGTCGGTGCCGGCGAGCAGCGCGCGGAGGTGGGCCGCAGAGTCGATCTGGCCGGTCTGCCCGCGCGCCAGGTGGATCTGGGGCACGAACGCGTCGCCGAAGCCGGCCAGCGCCTGGATCGACATCGACGCGGTGACCTCGGAGGTCTCGGCCAGCTGCTGCGCGTCGTGCACGGCCAGCGCGGCCATCGCGGTGGAGAAGGAGGTGCCGTTGAGCAGGGCCAAGCCCTCCTTGGCCTCCAGGGCTACCCGCTCGAGGCCGGCGGCCCGCATCGCGGCCAGCCCGGACACCACCTGGCCCTCGTGCCAGGCCTGCCCGCTGTCCTCCTCCGCGTCCTCGTGCTCGTCGTCGTCGGTACCGGGGTCGCAGGTCATGATGATGGCCAGGTGCGCGAGGGGGATGAGGTCCCCGCTCGCCCCCAGGCTGCCGAACTCCGGGACCGCCGGCAGCACGTCGCGGTTGAGCATCTCCGCCAGCAGCTCGACGAGCAACGGGCGCACCCCGGAGTGGCCGCGGGTGAGGCTGGTGAGCCGGATCAGCATGGCGGCGCGCACGACGTCGGCCTCGAGCCAGCGTCCCACTCCGGAGGCGTTGGACAGGACCAGTCGGCGAGACAGCTCGGCGGCCATGCCGGGCCGTTGGAACGCCGCCCGTCCGGCCAGCGAGCCGAAGCCGGTGTTGATGCTGTAGATCGGTGCCACGGCTCCGTCCGGACCGGGATGGACGGCGTCGCGGACCCAGTCCAGGCTGGGTTGCATCCGCGTGAGCACGTCGGCGGCCAGGCGCACCTGCGCGCCGTGCCGGGCGACCGCGAGCAGGTCGGTGAGGGTCAGCGGTTCGCCGCCGACCTCGACGTCGGTTCCGTTCACCATGGTGTCCTCCTCGGACTGCGTGGACTGGGGTGCGGGCAGGTCGATCGACGCTCGGGTGTGGGTGCGCTCAGGGTGTGGACGCGGTCTCGCGCGGAGTGTGGGCGCCCCGCTCGCCGAGCGCGTTGGACAACCGGCCACCGAGCTCGACGAGGACGCTGCGCGCGGTGGCCTGCCACGCTGCGTCACAACGGTTCTCCGGGCCGGCCGCGGTGAGCGAGCAGGCGATCTCACCGTCGGCGAAGACCGGCACGGAGACCGCGACGGCGCCGTCGGAAAGCTCCCCGTGCGACACGAGGAACCGTTGACGTCGAACCTGTTCCAGCTCCCGGGCGATCGTGGACCTGCTGCGGGGCCGGCCGGTTGCGTGGGGCACCGGCTCGGCGAGCACGTGCTCCACCACCGCAGCGGGGGCGTGCGCGAGCAGCATCCGCTGCCCGGCACCGGCGTCCAGCGGGAGCAGCTGACCGATCTTGAACGCCATCCGCATCGGGTGGTGGGACTCGACCTGGCGCAGGCACACCGCGTGGTTTCCGGCGCGCACGGCCAGCACCGCTGTCTCCCCGGTGCACTCGGCAATCTCGCGGAGGAACGAGTGCCCGAGCTCGACGAGGCGGGTGTGCGCCACCTCGCGCCCGGACAGCTCGATCCAGCGCCACCCCTGGACGTAGGACCCGTCCCGCTCCTCGACCAGCTGCAGCTCGCACAGCGTGCGCAGGTAGCGGTAGACGGTGCTCAGGGGGACGTCGACGTCCACGGCGATCTCGTCCGCTCGGGCCTCGCCCAGCTCGGCGACGGCGATCAGCACGTTCAGCCCGCGGACGAAGGAGGCGCCACCGGGTGCCGCGCCGCCGCTGCGCCTGCCGCCGTCCGCCATCGTGATGACCTCCTCTCGTCCTCGAGCGATGAGACCAGCATCGTTCGAGAGTGAGAAAGGATCAATGGTCGGTTCTCATCACGCGAGAATCACCGGGGTAGCAGCAGCGCCGTGGCGATCGCCGCCAGCCCCTCCCCCCGCCCGGTGAGGCCGAGGCCGTCAGTGGTGGTGGCGCTGACCGACACCGTGCCTCCGGCGGCCGCCCCCAGCACCTGCTGAGCCTCGGCGCGGCGGGGGCCGATCTTTGGCGCGTTGCCGATCACCTGCACGGCAGCGTTGCCCAGCCGCCAGCCACCCTCGCCCACCAGTCTGGCAACTTCGCCGAGCAGCCGTACCCCCGAGGCGCCGGCCCACTCCGGGCGGTCGGTGCCGAACACCGCGCCCAGGTCCCCGAGCGCAGCGGCCGAGAGCATCGCGTCGCACAACGCGTGCGCGGCCACGTCGCCGTCGGAGTGCCCCGCGCAGCCGTCGACACCGTCGAACAACAGTCCTGCGACCCAGCACGGCCGACCGGCCTGCACCGGGTGCACGTCAGTGCCCACCCCCACCCTCACGTGCCCACCGCCAGCAGCGCCTCGGCCAGGGTCACGTCCTGGCGGGTGGTGATCTTGAAGGCCAACCGGTGACCAGCAACCGTGTGCACCGCCCCGCCGACGCGCTCGACCAGACCCGCGTCGTCCGTCGCCGGGACGGCGCCGGTGTAGGCCGCGCGCAGCAGCGCGGCCTCGAAACCCTGCGGGGTCTGCACGGCACGCAGCGCCGAACGCTCCGGGGTGGAGGTGACCAGCCCGTCCGCGTCCACGACCTTGATCGTGTCGGCCACCGGCAGCACCGGAACCACGGCCGCCGCCCCGGCCCGAAGCCGCGCGACCACCGCAGCCACCAGCTCCGGCGGGGTCAGGGCCCGGGCCGCGTCGTGCACGAGCACGTGCTCGACGGTGTCCGGAACCGCGGCCAGCCCGGCCCGCACGGAGTCGGTGCGCTCGACGCCCCCGGCCACCACCACCACGCCCGGGCCCAGGAGCGCACGCACGTCGTCAACCAGCTGCTCCGGTGCCACCACCACCACCAGGTCCACGACACCGGAGCCGGTCAGACCCCACACGCAGCGTTGCAGCAGGCTCACGCCGCCCAGCACCACCAGCGCCTTCGGCACACCGGCGCCGAGCCGCATCCCGCGCCCGGCCGCCGGGACCACCGCCGCGACGCGAACCGGCCCGCCCCGCTCAGGCGGGACGGGCCGGTCGACGGTGCTGCTCATCGGGCTCAGGATGCCGTGGCGAGCACCTGGTCGAGGATCGAGGTGGCCTTCTCGTCGTCGGTGCCCTCGGCGAGCGCAAGCTCGCCGACGAGGATCTGGCGCGCCTTGGCCAGCATGCGCTTCTCACCCGCCGACAGGCCCCGGTCCTGCTCACGCCGCCAGAGGTCACGCACCACCTCCGCGACCTTGTTCACGTCCCCGGAGGCGAGCTTCTCCAGGTTGGCCTTGTACCGGCGCGACCAGTTGGTCGGCTCCTCGGTGTGGGGTGCCCGGAGCACCTCGAACACCTTGTCCAGGCCCTCCTGGCCGACGACGTCGCGCACGCCCACGTACTCCGCGTTCGCCGACGGGACCTTCACGGTCAGGTCACCCTGCGCGACCTTGAGAACGAGGTACTCCTTCTGCTCTCCCTTGACGGTGCGCGTCTCGATCGCCTCGATGAGCGCCGCCCCGTGGTGCGGGTAGACAACGGTTTCTCCGACCTTGAAGATCATGAGTTCACAAGCCCCTTTCGATGAGGCCATGCTAACACGCCGCCTCCCCGGGCCGGGCCCCGTTCCTGCAGGTCAGAGCACTGCGAGGCGTCCCGCAGGGCTTGACAACCGTGCGCGGACGTGGATCACCGGCGATCATGGGGCCCACCCTTGGGACCGCGGAGCACGGGGCACTACCCTGATCCCCTAGCTGGGACCCCTCGACGCGGAGCCCGGCACCGAACACCGTCTGGGAGGACGCCACCGTGATGGCCACGAGAACCGCCCGCAGGTCCGTCGCGGTGCTGACCGCATCCGCGGCCGTCCTGCTGGTCGCCGGGTGTGGCTCCGGCCAGGTCGGCACCATCGGAAGCCAGGTTGCCGCCGTCAACGGCGGGCAGGGCCAGTCCGACAAGATCGCCGTGCGGGACGTGACGATCCAGTTCCCCTCGACGGGTAGCACCTACAGCGCGGGCCAGGACGCGCCGCTGCAATTCACGATCAGCAACAGTGGTACCACTCCGGACGAGCTCGAGTCGGTGACCACCCCGGCCGGTCAGGTCACCCTCAGCGGGTCCAAGCAGGTGCCCGGGCAGGCGACGCTGGTCTCGGTCGCGCAGGAGGCCTCGGACGGGACCTCCATTCCTCCCGCCAGCCCCGCGAACAACGCGGCCGGACTGGTCCAAGCACGCATCACCGGGCTGACCCAACCGTTGAAGCCCGGCCTGAACGTCTCCGTGACCTTCACCTTCGCGAAGGCGGGCGCCATCACCGTGCCGGTCCCGCTCGCTCATCCCAGGGAGAGCAAGATCAGCTGACCGTCACGCCGGTCGCCCAGAACTGTGGGTGCGGGCCTCTAACCTGCTGGTGTGCCCAGACCCAGGACGAGCTTCCGGTGCTCCGCGTGCGGGCACGTCGTGGCCAAGTGGGTCGGTCGGTGCCCGGACTGCGGTGAGTGGGGCTCCGTCTCCGACGTGCCCGCGGTGGTGGGTCCGCACCGGGGCGGGATCGGGACCGAGCAGGCCCACCCCCCGGCGTTGCGACTGACCGACGTCGACGCCAGCACGGCGGAGCACCAGCCCACCGGGGTGGCTGAGCTCGACCGGGTGCTCGGGGGCGGGATCGTCCCCGGTTCGGTGGTGCTGCTCGCCGGTGAGCCCGGTGTCGGCAAGTCCACCTTGCTGCTCGAGGTGGTCTCCTGCTTCGCGCGCACCGGCCGCAGGGCCCTCTACGTCACCGGCGAGGAGTCCACCGGTCAGGTGCGGCTGCGCGCCGAGCGCACGTCCGCGGTCCACGAGCACGTGTGGCTGGCGGCGGAGACGGACCTGGACACCGTCCTGGGGCACGTCGAGGCCGTCGAGCCCGACCTGTTGGTGATCGACTCGGTCCAGACGGTGCACGCCGGTGACGTCGACGGCGTGCCGGGCGGTGTCACCCAGGTGCGCGCGGTCACGGCTGCCCTGACGTCGTTGGCCAAGGCCCGTGGGCTGCCCGTGCTGCTGGTGGGACACGTGACCAAGGACGGCGCGGTCGCCGGGCCCCGCACGCTCGAGCACCTGGTTGACGTGGTGCTGAGCTTCGAGGGCGACAAGCACTCCACCCTGCGGATGGTGCGCGGGATCAAGAACCGGTTCGGTGCCGCGGACGAGGTCGGTTGCTTCGAGCTGCGGGCGGACGGCATCGCCGGGGTGGACGACCCGTCCGGGTTGTTCCTGCACCACCGGGGGGAGCAGGTCCCCGGGACCGCGGTCACGGTGGCCGTGGAGGGCCGACGCTGCCTGCTGGGCGAGCTCCAGGCCCTGGTCGCGTCGTCCAGCCAGGCCAACCCACGGCGGGCGGTGAGCGGGCTGGACTCGGCGCGGGTCTCGATGGTGCTGGCCGTGCTGGAGCGCCGCTGCGGGATCGAGCTGTCGAACACCGAGGTTTACGCCGCCACCGTGGGCGGCATGCGGGTTCTGGAGCCGGCCGCGGACCTGGCCCTGGCCATGGCCATCGCCTCGGCTCACGGGGACGTGGCGCTGCCCGCGAACATGGTCGTGCTGGGCGAGGTCGGCCTCGCCGGTGAGGTGCGCCGGGTCACCGGGGCCTCGAGGCGGGTCGCGGAGGCTGCGCGGCTCGGATTCACCCGGGCCCTGGTCCCGCCGAACTCGGGGCCGGCCCCCGCCGGAATGGCGGTCACGGTGGTGCCTGACCTGGCTTCGGCGCTGCAGGTGCTCGGGCTGCCCCGTTCACCGACGAGGCTCGCGTCGGTCGTGGCTTATGATCCGCAGCGGCCCGGGCGATCCCCGGTAGGCGGTGCAACGGGGAGGTAGGCGGTGTCGACCATCAACGACCCCGGCGACCCGCTGCGTGCCACCTTGGCCCGGCTGGCGCCCGGCACGGGCCTGCGCGAGGGGCTGGAGCGGATCCTGCGGGGGCGCACGGGGGCTCTCATCGTGCTCGGGCACGACCCGCTCGTGGAGACGCTCTGCGACGGCGGCTTCTCCCTGGACGTCGCGTTCGCCCCGACACGCATGCGGGAGCTGTCGAAGATGGACGGCGCGGTGGTGCTGTCGACGGACGCCGGCCGGATCCTGCGGGCCAACGTGCAGCTGGTGCCCGATCACAGCATCCCCACCGACGAGTCCGGGACGCGGCACCGTGCCGCGGAGCGCACGGCCATCCAGACGGGCTACCCGGTGGTGAGCGTCAGCCAGTCGATGAGCACCATCAGCGTCTACGTCGCCGGCATCCGGCACGTGCTGGCCGACTCCGCCACCATCCTGTCCCGGGCGAACCAGGCCCTGGACACGTTGGAGCGCTACCGGGCCCGGTTCGACGAGGTCTCCCAACAGCTGTCGGCGCTCGAGATCGAGGACTTCGTGACCCTGCGGGACGCGATGACGGTGGTGCAGCGCCTGGAGATGGTTCGCCGCATCGCCGGGGAGATCTCCTCCCACGTGGTGGAGCTCGGTGTCGACGGACGGTTGTTGGCCCTGCAGCTCGCCGAGCTCTCCGACGGCACTGACACCGAGCGTGTGCACCTGGTGCTCGACTACCTGGCGGTGGGTGGGCGCAGCCTCGAACAGGTGCTGGCCGCGCTCGACGCCTTGTCCACCGCTGACCTGCTGGACCTGTCCACCGTCTCGGCCGGCTTCGGCCACCCGTCAGGAGCCGAGTCGTTGGAGCAGGCGATGAGCCCGCGCGGGTACCGACTCGTGGCCCGCGTGCCGCGCCTGCCCAGCACCGTCCGGGCGAGCCTGGTGGACGCCTTCGGCAGCCTGCAGAGCCTGCTGGCCGCGACGGCCGACGACCTGCAGACCGTCGGGGGCGTGGGAGAGACCCGGGCGCGGATGATCCGGGAGGGCCTGTCCCGCCTGGCCGAGTCGTCGATCGTGGAGCGCTACGGATAGCTCCCCATGTAGCCGTGGAGCGCTACGGCTAGCTGCCGACGTGACCGTGGAGCGCTACGGCTGGCGAGGTTGCACCGGATTCATGCCCCCACGCGGATACCCACGTCCGGACCGGATCGGGTGCAACCTCGCCAACCCGTGGGTGGAGCGACGCTCCCAGCCCCCTGCGCCGGTGGAGCCTCGCGGCCGGCTCCGGGCATGTCAGGTCAGGGTGAACGGCACGGGCGCGCTGACCAGCTTGCCGAGCGCGGCAACCACCCGGTACTGCCCGGCCGGAACCGGGGTCCGGTCCGCGGTGCACGTGGGCTCCGACGTCGTTCCGGCCCACTTGACGCTGAACGTCGTGACCTTGCCGGGGGCCAACGTGGGGACGTCCGTCGTCTTTCCGGGGTAGCAGTCGTTGCTCGACCAGAGCCGCGTGCTGCCGTCGGCGGTGAACACGGTCACCGACTGCAGCGCCGCGTTGAGGTCACGCGCACAGGGCGTCTTGCCCACGTTGCTGATGAGGATCCGGAACACCGGCTGCTGACCGAGGGGGTAGGACGGTTGGGCCACCTGGGCCACGACCGCGACCGACGGGTCCACGCAGGTTGGCGGGGGTGGGGTGGCAGCCGTCGAGATCGGCGGGGCCACTGACGGAGCCCCTGACGTGGCCGCTGACGGGACCGCAGCCGCGGTGGGTGCCGCCGGGTTCGTCTGCGACGCGGTGCTTGCCGCAGCGGGGGTGCTGCCCGGCTCCGTCGTCGTGCTCGCGGGCGCCGGCGTGACCGGTGGCGCGGTGGAGGTGGTGGCGGGCGCGGCCAGCGGGCTCTGCTGCGCGGTGGGTTCGGGCGCGGATCCGCCGACGAGCGCAGAGACGATCCACACCACCAGGACGACCACCACCACCACCACGGCTACGGCGAGGGCGCGCCGCCGCCAGTACACCTGCGGGGGCATAGGTCCGGTCGGGCTCAGCACCCGCCCGACGCTAGCGGCAGGAAGTGCCCGACACCGGCGGTGCGCACGGCGTGTCGCTGCCGGACCCCGCGGGGGGCGGTGCCGGTCCGCCCGCGGTGAGGGTGTTCGATCAGCAGATCACCGCCTGGCGAGAAGGGACCCGACTGGATGTCCGGGGTTGAGGAGTTCGTCCGGCGCAACCGGGAGCGATCCGGCGGGATCGACCTGGGGGCGCTGCCCGTCGTCCCGAGGCTGGCCACGTCGATCGTCACCTGCATGGACGCCCGCCTGGACCTCTACGACCTGTTCGGTCTGCGCCCGGGAGAGGCCCACGCCATCCGCAACGCCGGTGGGGTCATCACCGACGACGTGATCCGGTCGCTGTCCATCAGCCAGCGTCGCCTGGGAACGACGGAGATCCTGTTGGCCCAGCACTCCGGCTGCGGGATGACGACGATGGGCGACGACGAGTTCAAGGACGAGCTCGAGGAGTCCAGCGGTCTGCGCCCGACCTGGTCGGTGGAGTCGTTCACCGACGTCGAGGCCAGCGTGCGCCAGGGCCTGACCCGGCTGCGGCGCAGTCCGTTCCTGCTGGAGAGCGTCGTGCTGCGCGGGTTCGTCGTCGACCTGTCGGCGGGCGCCATCCTCCGCGAGGTCACCTGAGGGGTGGACACCGACGCCCTCACCGACTGGTTCGCCGGCGCCGCCCGTGACCTGCCGTGGCGGGAGCCGGGCACCACACCGTGGGGTGTGCTGGTCAGCGAGGTGATGCTGCAGCAGACTCCGGTCGCCCGGGTGAGCGGAGTCTGGACGGAGTGGATGGCGCGCTGGCCGGTGCCCAGCGCGCTGGCCGCCGCCGTCCCCGCCGACGTGCTCCGCGCCTGGGGTCGCCTGGGCTATCCGCGGCGGGCGCTGCGGCTGCACGCCTGCGCGGGGGTCCTGGCCACCGATCACGGCGACACCGTGCCCACCGACCTCGAGGAGCTGCTCGCCCTGCCGGGGGTGGGCAGCTACACCGCCCGGGCGTTGGCCTGCTTCGCCCACGGGCAACGCGTTCCGGTGGTGGACACCAACGTCCGCCGGGTGGTGGCCAGGGCCGAGCACGGGCGGGCCGAGGCCGGTCTGGTGTCGACCACCCGCGACCTCGCCGACACCGAGGCGCTGCTGCCGGGCGACGTGGGCGCGGCCGTGAGCGTCTCCAAGGCACTGATGGAGCTGGGCGCCGTGGTGTGCACCGCCCGGGCCCCACAGTGTCCTTGGTGCCCGGTGCAGGACGGTTGCGCCTGGTTGCGGCTCGGACGGCCTGCGCACACCGGTCCGCGGGCCCCCGGGCAACGCTTCGCCGGCACCGACCGGCAGGTGCGTGGGCTGCTCATGGCCGTGCTGCGCGAAGGCAGCACCCCGTTGCCTCGGGCGGACCTGGACGTGGTGTGGCCCCAGGACCCGGCCCAGTGCGACCGGGCCCTGGGTTCGCTGCTCGCCGACGGCCTGGTGGAGCAGACCCCCCGGGGTGAGTTCGCGCTGGCCGGCGAGGGCTGAGCTCGGGTCAGCCCGCCGGGAGACGCTCCAGGAGCTGTTCGACGGCCACGCGCACCACCTCGGGTGCGTGCCCGTGCACCAGGTGGCCACTACCCGCGACGACGAGCCTGCTCACGTGCGGACCCGCGGCGGCCATCTCGGCCATCTGGCCGGGCGGGGTCACCGTGTGCTCGGCCTGCAGCAGCAGGACCTCGCAGCGCACGCCACGCCACGCGTCCCAGTGCTCACGGGTGCCCCAGTGGGCGGCGATCTCGCCCCACACCGCGGGCTCGCCGTGACACACCCAGCCCTGCGGGGTGCGCGTGAACGCCTGCCGGAAGTACGCACCGGCCACCTCGCCGAACTCGCTCACCAGGGCGGCCTCGTCGAACACCGGCGGCCACTGTCGTGTGCGGGTCGACCATCCCGCTGCGGTGTACCCGCGGAAGTCCGGCGCCATGTCCTCGACGACGAGTCCGCGGACGAGGTCGGGCCGACGCGCGGCCAGCACCCAGGCGTGCAGCCCGCCCATCGAGTGCCCCCACAGCACCGCGGGTTCTGCGGGTGATGCCACGGTCTCCAGGACCGCCTCGAGCTCGTCGACGAAGCGCTCGGTGGTCCACGGTCCGGGCTCGGCCCGGCCCAGGTGCCCGAGTCCGGGCTCGGCCCGGCCCCGGTGCCCGGGCGCGTCGGCCGCCCACACGTGACCGTGCGCCCCCAACCAGCCCGCCACGGTCGTCCAGGTCGCGGCCGCGCCCATCAGCCCGTGCACCAGCAGTATCGGCGGGCCAGTACCCCTCAGGTCGTGCAGCACGGGCGCTGAACCTACCGGTACCGTCGCGGGCATGGCCGTGGTCAAGATCAACGCGATCGAGGTGCCCGAGGGCGCCGGGGAACAGCTGGAGGCGCGGTTCGCCGCGCGGGCGGCGGCCGTCGAGGGCGCACCAGGCTTTCTGGGTTTCGAGCTGCTGCGCCCGACCGGCACCGAACCTCGGTACTTCGTCTACACCCGGTGGGAGTCGGAGCAGGCCTACCAGGCATGGGCCAGCGACGGCGCTCCCGCTGCCCACGCCGGGCCCGCCGGGCGCGCCCCGGTCGCCACCGGGGCGACGCTGCTCTCCTTCGACGTGGTCATGCACGTCGAACCGTCGAAGTGTTGAGCCCCGACCTCACCCCGGAGTCGATGTTCCGGGTCCACGGCTTCGCCCAGGCTGGAGACGACGTCGGCCTCCGCATGGGTCTGGGTGACTGGGTCCTGGACGACACCGGCGCGCAGTGTCCGGGGGCGCTGGGAGTGTTTCTCGACGACGCGGTCGGCCACCAGGTGTTCCTGGCCCGCCCCAGCCGACGCCACGGCTCGGTGACCTCCGAGCTGTCGCTGGACTTCCTGCCCGGAGCCTGGTCCGGCGACGAGCTGCAGGCGGTACCGCGCAGCAGCACCGTGCAGGCCGGTGGGGCGTTCACCCGGTGCGAGGCGGTCGACGCGACGGGACAGGTGGTGGCGGTCGTCAGCAACTGGGGCCGCTTCATCGAGCTGGGCCACGGTGTCGACATCGCCGACGAGATGCCCACCACGCCGGGCACCGTCCCTGATCCCGCGCTGCGCACCCTGGACCTGTTGGGTGGGCGGCCGCAGGCCGACGCGCACGGTGCGACGCTCGAGCTGGCCGGCACCGCCCGCCTCGCCAACCCCATGGGCATCGTGCACGGCGGGATCGTGGTGTGCGCCTCCGAGCGGGTGGCGCACGCCGCGGTGAGCGAGATGTCCGGGGACACCGAATGGCGCGCCGGCTCGCTGCGCGTGCACTACCTGCGCCCGACCCCCGTTCAGCCCGACGTGCGCTGGCGCGCCCAGGTGGTGCACCACAGCCGCAGCGTGGCCGTGGTACGGGTCCAGGGTGGGCCAGACGGCGCGCGCACCTGCACCGAGGCCACCGTGACGTTCCGCCGCGACGAGCCGTCCCAGAAGACGGGCTGACCCGGATCGGAGGTTCAGTCGGTCGCGGGACGGCGACCGAGCAACGCGACGAGCTGGTCCAGCGGGTTGTCGGAGGAGGTCTGGACCTCGGGCCCGAACGGGGCCCGGCCCGCCATCCCCGAGCGGCGGACGTAGGCGAGCACGTGCAGCACCGCCTCGGGTACTGCACCCTCGGCGGGGTCCAGGCCCACCGCCCGAGACAGGTCCCAGGCGTGCACGGTCAGGTCCAGCAGCATCTGCTCGGCGTACTCCCCGGCCGTGGTGTCGCCGGAGGACAGGTGCACGGGGGTGTCGTCGTCCGCGTCGGCCCAGGCCTGGCGCGAGCCGGTGGCCGCGCTGTCCCACGCGGCCTCTGGGTCTTCTCCGAGCACGTCGCCGTCGTAGTCCGACCCCACCTGCTCGAGGGTCTCACCCGCGAGGAGCCGGGGAGCCCACAGGTGCTCGCTGGTCATGTGGGCCAGCAGGTCACGCACGGTCCATCCCTGGCAGGGGGTGGCGGTCTCCCACGCCCCGTCCGGAATACGGTGCACAACCTCGTCGAAGTGGTTGAAGGCCCGCTGCAGCTGCTCGCGCGCGGGGGTGTCGGACTCGTCGGAGGAGATCGTCGTGTGCTCAGCCATGCCCCCATGGCTACCCGACGCGCAGACAAGTCGCAGCACGAACGGGCCCGCACGACCGCGCCCGCCCGCCCCGGTTGCGGGGCGAGCGGGCGCGGTGGCCACCGAGACCTCAGTCCTTGCTGAGCTCCACGGGGGGCAGGTCCGGGATCACCGACGGCTTGGTCTCACCGCGGAAGGTGAACCGAGCGTCCTCGCCGCTGCCCTCACCGTCCCAGCCCTCCACGTCCACCAGGACGATCTGACCGGGCTGCAGCTCGCCGAACAGGATCTTCTCCGACATCTGGTCCTCGATCTCGCGCTGGATGGTGCGCCGCAGCGGGCGCGCCCCCAGCACCGGGTCGAAGCCACGCTTGGCCAGCAGCTGCTTGGCGTTCTCCGTGACCTCCAGGGCCATGTCCTTGTTCTTCAGCGCACCTTCGACCCGGGTGAGCATGTAGTCCACCATCTTCACGATCTCGTCGGAGGTCAGCTGGTGGAAGACGACGATGTCGTCGATGCGGTTGAGGAACTCGGGACGGAAGTGCTTCTTCAGCTCGTCGTTGACCTTTTGCTTCATCCGCTCGTAGTTCGAGTCGGCGCCGGAGCCGCCGGAGAACCCAAGACCGACCGCCTTGGAGATGTCGGACGTACCCAGGTTCGAGGTGAAGATCAGGACCGTGTTCTTGAAGTCCACCGTCCGTCCCTGGCCGTCGGTGAGCCGACCATCCTCGAGCACCTGCAGGAGGGTGTTGTAGATCTCGTGGTGGGCCTTCTCGATCTCGTCGAACAGCACCACCGAGAACGGCTTGCGCCGCACCTTCTCGGTGAGCTGGCCGCCCTCCTCGTAACCGACGTAACCCGGAGGTGCCCCGAACAGGCGGGAAGCGGTGAAACGGTCGTGGAACTCACCCATGTCGATCTGGATGAGTGAGTCGTCGTCGCCGAACAAGAACTGGGCCAGCGCCTTGGAGAGCTCGGTCTTCCCGACGCCGGAAGGGCCGGCGAAGATGAACGAGCCGGACGGGCGCTTCGGGTCCTTCAGACCCGCACGAGTGCGACGGATGGCCTTGGCGACGGCCGTCACGGCCTCCTCCTGGCCGATGATCCGCTTGTGGATCTCGTCCTCCATGCGCAGCAGCCGAGTGGTCTCCGCCTCGGTCAGCTTGAACACGGGGATCCCGGTCCAGTTGCCCAGCACCTCGGCAATCTGCTCGTCGTCGACCTCGCTGACCACGTCGAGGTCACCGGAGCGCCACTGCTTCTCCCGCTCGCTCTTGGCGGTGAGCAGCTGCTTCTCGGTGTCGCGCAGGCTCGCGGCCTTCTCGAAGTCCTGCGCATCGATCGCGGACTCCTTCTCCCGACGGGCGGCCGCGATCTTGTCGTCGAAGTCACGCAGGTCGGGCGGCGCCGTCATCCGGCGGATGCGCATCCGTGCACCAGCCTCGTCGATCAGGTCGATGGCCTTGTCGGGCAGGAACCGGTCGGAGATGTAGCGGTCGGCCAGCGTGGCCGCGGCCACGAGCGCGCCGTCGGTGATCGACACCCGGTGGTGCGACTCGTAGAGGTCGCGCAACCCCTTGAGGATCTCCACGGTGTGCTCGACGCTCGGCTCCCCCACCTGCACGGGCTGGAAGCGCCGCTCCAGCGCGGCGTCCTTCTCCACGTACTTGCGGTACTCGTCGAGCGTGGTGGCCCCGATGGTCTGCAGCTCGCCGCGGGCCAGCATCGGCTTGAGGATGCTGGCCGCGTCGATCGCCCCCTCGGCGGCACCCGCACCCACCAGGGTGTGGATCTCGTCGATGAACAGGATGATGTCGCCGCGGGTGCGGATCTCCTTGAGCACCTTTTTCAGGCGCTCCTCGAAGTCACCGCGGTACCGGCTGCCAGCCACCAGCGAGCCGAGGTCCAGGGTGTAGATCTGCTTGTCCTTCAGGGTCTCCGGAACCTCACCGGCGATGACCGCGCGCGCCAGGCCCTCGACGACTGCGGTCTTGCCGACGCCGGGCTCACCGATGAGGCACGGGTTGTTCTTGGTGCGGCGAGACAGCACCTGCATGACCCGCTCGATCTCCTTCTCGCGACCGATGACCGGGTCGAGCTTGCCCTCGCGAGCCGCCTGGGTCAGGTTGCGACCGAACTGGTCGAGCACCAGCGACGTCGAAGGGGTCCCCTCGGCGCGACCCCCGGTGCCCGCCTCGGCGGGCTCCTTGCCCTGGTAGCCGCTCAGCAGCTGGATGACCTGCTGACGGACCCGGTTGAGGTCGGCGCCCAGCTTGACCAGCACCTGGGCGGCGACGCCCTCGCCCTCGCGGATGAGGCCGAGCAGGATGTGCTCGGTACCGATGTAGTTGTGCCCGAGCTGCAGAGCTTCCCGCAGGCTGAGCTCGAGCACCTTCTTGGCCCGTGGCGTGAACGGGATGTGCCCCGACGGCGCCTGCTGGCCCTGACCAATGATCTCCTCGACCTGGCTGCGCACACCCTCGAGGGAAATGCCCAGGGACTCCAACGACTTGGCGGCAACCCCCTCGCCCTCGTGGATCAGGCCGAGCAGGATGTGCTCGGTACCGATGTAGTTGTGGTTGAGCATCCTGGCCTCTTCCTGGGCCAGCACCACGACGCGCCGTGCGCGGTCGGTGAACCTCTCGAACATTGCTCTCCCTCGTCTGTGCACTTCCTGGCGCTCGCGCCGGGGACGTCGACCGACGGCTTCCGCCCGTGCTTCTCACTGTAATCGTCCGGCCCGACACGGGCCTGCCCGCGCGCCTCGTCGCGATGGTCCTGCCCGCGCTACTGCTACAACCACCCCTGCCCCGCCAGGCTTTCCGTCTGCGTTGCGCTACGGGCGAACGGGCCCGGTCCGGGCACACCGGTGCCCCCGGGCCGTGTCGGCGCGGGGGCACTGGGGCACGAGCGGTGGGATCAGTGGGCGGCCTGGTAGGCGGCCATGACCTTGGAGGAGATCCGACCCCGGTCGGAGATCTCGTGGCCCTGCGAACGAGCCCACTCGCGGACCGCCTGGTTCTGCTCACGGTCGACGCTGGCCCGCCCCGCGCGCGGCGCGGCCGCGACCCTCGCCACCCGCTTGTTCGCGGTCACCTTGCGTGCGTGTCCAATCCAGGTGGCCAGCTCGTCACGCAGCTTGGCGGCATTGTCGGCGGACAGGTCGATTTCGTAGCTGGAGCCGTCGAGCGCGAACTCGACGGTGCGCACGTCGTCGGCGACGAGCGAGTCACCCGAGACGTCATCGGTGTACTCGATGGTCACCTTCTGCTGCTTTGCCATTCTGAATTGTTCTCCTCGGTTGCCAGATCCCCCGATCGCGGCAAACTTTAGCCTACTTCTGGATATTCTCCACCCGGCTCACGGAGAGAGGACCGCTCATGCGAGCGGTCGGGTGAGGGGGAACAAGATGGTCTCGCGAATACCCAGCCCGGTCAGGGCCATGAGCAGACGGTCGATCCCCATTCCCGTACCCGTCGTGGGCGGCATTCCGTGCTCCATGGCGGTAAGGAACTCCTCGTCCAGGCGCATGGCCTCCTCATCACCTCCCGCGCCCAGGCGCGCCTGGTCGATAAAGCGTTCCCTCTGCACCACCGGGTCGACCAGCTCGGAGTAACCGGTGGACAGCTCGAACCCGCGCACGTAGAGGTCCCACTTCTCGGTCACCCCGACGATGCTGCGGTGTTGGCGGGTCAGCGGCGAGGTCTCGACCGGGAAGTCGCGCACGAACGTCGGCGCCCACAGGTCGTTGCCGACGAGGTGCTCCCACAGCTCCTCCACCAGCTTGCCGTGCCCCCAGCCGGGATTGGTCTCCAGGCCCACGGCAACCGCGTGGGCCCGCAGCACCGTGGCGGGGTCCTGCGGCGTGACCTCGGTACCGAGCGCGGCCGACAGCGTCGGGTACATCTCGATCGTGACCCACTCCCCCGCGGCGTCGCCCCCGACGGAGTAGGTGCTGCCGTCGGCGAGGGTGAGCTCACGGGTGCCGAACGCGGCGTCGGCCACCTCCTGCACCAGCTCACGGATCATCCGGGCGGAGTCGTCGTAGGTGCCGTAGGCCTCGTAGGTCTCCAAGGTCGCGAACTCCGGCGAGTGGGTGGAGTCCATCCCCTCGTTGCGGAAGCTGCGGTTGATCTCGAACACCTTCTCCAACCCCCCGACGACGGCCCGCTTGAGGAACAGCTCGGGCGCGATGCGCAGGTAGAGGTCGAGGTCCATGGCGTTGGACCGGGTGGTGAACGGACGCGCCGCCGCACCCCCGTGCAGGGTCTGCAGCATCGGCGTCTCCACCTCGAGGAATCCTCGCCGCTCGAGGGCGTGGCGGAGCTCGCGCACCACGAGCGAGCGCTGCCGCACGGTGTCGCGGGCCTGCTGACGCACGACGAGGTCCACGTACCGCTGACGGACCCGGGCCTCCTCGCTCATCTCCTTGTGGGCCACGGGCAGCGGCCGCAGCGTCTTCGCGGCCATCCGCCACTCGTCGGCCATCACGCTGAGCTCGCCGCTGCGCGAGGTGATGACCTCGCCGTGCACGAACACGTGGTCACCGAGGTCGACGTCGGCCTTCCAGGCCGCGAGCGGGGCCTCCCCCACGACGGCCAGGCTGAGCATCACCTGCAGCTGGGTGCCGTCACCGGCCTGCAGGGTGGCGAAGCACAGCTTGCCGCCGGTTCGAGCGAACATCACCCGCCCGGCCACGCCGACCTGCTCACCCGTGCTGGTGTCCGGTGGCAGGTCCGGGTGCGCGTCGCGGACCTCGCCGATCGTGTGGGTGCGCGGCACGCTCACCGGGTAGGGGTCTCCACCCTCGGCGAGGATCCGCTGGCGCTTGTCCCGTCGGATCCGCACCTGCTCCGGTGCCTCTTCGAATCCGGGGTCAAACGGGGGGTCGGGCACGGGTGCGGCGGTGTCGGTCACGGGGGGCAAGCGTAGTGCGGCCGCGCCCCGCAGCTGCGGGGCCTTTTCCTAGGTGGTGCGCTCGTAGACCAGCCGCAGGCCCACCAGGGTGAGGAACGGCTCGTGGTGGGCGATCGTCTCCGACTCTGCGACGACCAGCGGGGCCAGTCCACCGGTCGCGAGCACGGCCACCGGCTCGCCGGACGTGCCCGCCAGCTCGGTGACGATCCGGCGGACGAGACCGTCCACCTGTCCGGCGGTGCCGTACAGGATCCCCGACTGCAGGCACTCGACGGTGTTCTTGCCGATCACCGAGCGCGGCCGGACGATCTCGACGGTGCGCAGGGCCGCGGCCCGGGCCGCCAGCGCGTCCATCGAGATCCCCAGGCCCGGGCCGAAGGCTCCGCCGAGGAACTCCCCGCGGGCACTGACCACGTCGATGTTGGTGGAAGTGCCGAAGTCGACCACCACGCAGGCCACCTTGTGCAGGTGGTGCGCGGCGAGGGTGTTCACCACGCGGTCGGCGCCCACCTCCTTCGGGTTGTCGACCAGCAGCGGCACCCCGGTGCGCACCCCGGGCTCGACGACGACGTGCCTCACGTCGGGCCAGTAGCGTCCGAGCATGGCGCGCAGCTCGCGCAGCATCGCCGGGACCGTCGACAGGGCCGCGACCCCGGTGACGTCGGCCATGTGCGCCCCCAGCAGACCGCGCACGGTGAGCGCCAGCTCGTCTGCGGTCATCCGGGGATCGGTGCGCATCCGCCAGTCGCGCACCAGCGTGGCGTCGTCGCCCGTGCCGTCGAACAGCCCGAGCACGATGTTGGTGTTGCCGATGTCGACGGTGAGCAGCACCCTCAGGCTCCTGCGGGCACGGTGGGTGCGCCGACGAGCGCGTGCAGGGCGGTGGCGTCCGGGGTCTCGGCGGGCTCGCTGCCGCCGACGAGCCCGGACCCGGCCGGGGCGTGCGCCGGGTCCGAGCCCAGCTCGACGATGCGGTTGGCGCCGTCGACGAAGACCACCCGGGGCACGGACGAGCGGCACTCGGCGGCGTCCATCTGTCCGTAGGCGATCAGGATGACGAGGTCGCCGGGATGCACCAGGTGCGCAGCGGCCCCGTTGATGCCCAGCACGCCCGACCCTCGTTCCCCGGCGATGACGTAGGTCTCCAGCCGGGCCCCGTTGCTCACGTCGACGATGGCCACCTGCTCGCCCTCGAGGAGGTCGGCAGCGTCCATCAGGTCGCGGTCGACGGTCACTGAACCCACGTAGTGCAGGTCCGCCTGGGTCACCGTCGCACGGTGGATCTTGGACTTGAGCATGGTTCGCAACACGGTTCAGCGCTCCCGGTTCGCGACGCCGTGGGCGGCGCCGGTCGTGTCGATCAGACGGACCCCGACGTTGTCTATGAGTCGGGTGGACCCCACCCTGGCGGCCACCAGCAGCCGGGCGTCTCCTGCTGTGGGGGTCGGCCCCAGGTGGGGGTCCCGCAGGACGAGGTAGTCGACGTCGACCCCCGCCTCCTGCGCCAGCACCTGCGACGCGACCGACAGCACCGCGTCCGGGCCACCGGCCCCGGCGTGCGCCCCGGCGACCAGCGCTGCCGACAGCACCACGGCTGCCCGTCGCTGCTCGGCGTCGAGGTAGGCGTTGCGCGAGCTCAGCGCCAGCCCGTCGGGCTCGCGCACGGTCGGCACACCCACCACCTTCACGCCGAGGTCGAGATCGGCGACGAGCTGCCGGATCAAGGTCAGCTGCTGGTAGTCCTTCTCCCCGAAGAAGGCGCTGGCCGGTCGCAGCAGCGAGAACAGCTTGGCGACGATGGTGAGCACCCCCGCGAAGTGCCCGGGCCGGGAGGCCCCTTCCAGCTCGCCGCCCAGCGGGCCGGGGTGCACCGTGGTGCGTGGCCCGTGGGGGTACATCGATGCCGTCGAGGGAGCCAGCACCAGCTCGACGCCGGCGTCCCGCAGCAGGTCCACGTCCCGGGACAGCGCCCGCGGGTAGGCGTCGAGATCCTCCCCGGCACCGAACTGCAGCGGGTTGACGAACAGGGACACGACCACCACCGAGCCAGGGACCCGACGTGCGCACGCCACCAGCTCCAGGTGCCCGGCGTGCAGCGCGCCCATGGTCGGCACGAGCACCACCGACCGACCCGTGGCCCCCAGCGCGCGGGTGGTGGCGGCGAGCCCGGCCGGGTCGTGGTGCACTCCGAGCTCGCCGGTGGTGAACCGTGGGGGGCGCAACGGGCTCACTGCAGCACCTCCGCCAGGGCCTGCACCTGGGCGTCGTCGAGCAGCCCGGCGCGGGCGCAGCGCGCGACGGTGCGTCGGGCCAGGGCGCGGTAGCCGTCGACCAGCCGGTAGCCCTGCGCACCGGGAAGGGGGACGACGTCCTCGGTCCGAGCCAGCTCGCGCAGGTGGACCAACACCGCGGCCGCGTCCCCCCGGGCGACCGGACCGGTGATCGCACGGTCACCGCGCCGCAGCGCGTTGTCCAGCGCCGCGGAGAGCAGCGGTGCGAGCACCCGCTCTCCGGGCACGTCCCCGGTGCTCACCGAGGCCAGCACCTCGACGGCGTCCCGCACCAGGGTGACGAGGTGGTTCGCCCCGTGCACCAGCGCAGCGTGGTAGCGGGCCCGGTCGACCTCGGCCACCCGCACCGGCTCGGCGCCGAGCTCGACCGCCAGCGCCTCTCCCACCGCCCACCCCGCCTCGTCCCCCGCGGTCACCGCCACGCACGCCGAGGCGAGTCGCTCGGTGTCCTCGGGATGACCGGTGAACGTCATCGCCGGGTGCAGCGCCAGGGGCAGCGCGCCGACCGCCGCGAGCGGGGTCAGCACGCCCACGCCGAGCGCCCCTGCGGTGTGGGCCACGATCTGGCCGGCACGTACCGCGCCGGTGCTCACGAGCCCTGTGACCAGGCCGGCCAGGACGTCGTCGGGGACCGCGAGCAGCAACAGCTCGGCCCGGGCCGCCACCTCGTCCGGGGGCAGCACCTGCGCCTCGGGCAGCCGGGTCGCAGCCCGTCGCCGGGAGGCGCTCGACACCGCGCAGGCGGCCACCACCACGTGCCCGGCACGTTCCCAGGCCTGGCCCATCGCGGTGCCCACGCGTCCCGCCGAGATCACCCCGATGGCCAACCGGGCCGGGGCCGGGGCGCCCGGCAGCTCGTGCGACGCCGTCATCGTGCTCACCGTCCTCGTCTCGTTCCAGGCCTGCGGACAGGTCCCGGACGTCGACGCACAGGGTACGACGCGATCGGGCACGATCGGTGACCGTGTGGCAGGACTGGCAGCGTGCGTGGGCGGCCGCGATGTACGGACCGGGCGGCTTCGTGCACGCCGCGGGAGCGCCGGCCACCCACTTCCGCACCTCGGTGCACGTCGGGGACCTGCTGGCCGGAGCCCTGCTCGAGCTGCTGGCTCGGGTGGACACCGCCCTGGAGCACCCCCGACGAATCGATCTGGTGGATCTGGGGGCGGGCGGTGGCGAGCTGCTGGCGGCCATGGTGGAGGGGGCGCCGTCGGCGCTGCGGGCCCGGCTGAGGCCCGTCGCGGTCGACCTGCGACCCGCTCCGGCCGGCTGGCGGCTGCCGTGGCGGGCCGAGGTCGTTGCCCCGGTCCGCGGTCTGGTCGTGGCCCATGAGCTGCTCGACGCCGTGCCGGCCGCGGTGGTGACCCGCCACGAGGGTGTGCTGCGGCGCGTGCAGGTCGACGGCGACGGCGCGCAGCGGCCCGGGCCGGCCGTCGGTGGGGTGGAGGCGGCCTGGCTGCGGCGCTGGGGCTCACCGGCCGAGGGCACCCGGGTCGAGGTCGGGTGCTCGCGCGACGCGCTCTGGGCGCAGGTGCTGGCGGCGGTGGGTGCGGGCGCGGCCGTGGCGGTCGACTACGGCGTCGACGGCGTGGCCGACACCCTCGCCGCGTACCGCCACGGCCGGCAGGTGATGCCGGTGCCCGACGGCAGCTGCGACGTGACCGCGCACGTGCACTGGCCGTCGGTGCAGGCGCTGGCCGGCGGGGTGCGCACCACTCAGCGCCTGGCCCTCGCGGACCTGGGTGGGGTTGACGGGCTGGGCGCGCCGGTGCGCGGGCAGGACTGGCTCGCGCGCGCCGAGCGTGCGGGCCACCTGGCCGAGCTGACCGACCCCGGCGGCCTCGGCGGGTTCGACTGGTGGGCGGTGGCCCGCGGGGCGGTCCGGGTGACCAGTCTCGGGATCCACAGCCTCGGCCTCCGTCCGGCGGCGGGCGCCGTTCACCCACCGCGCTGACCTCACGGCGTCGCGGTGCGCGACGATGGGCGGCGTGGAGATCACCGTCGGGGTCGGCGCCGCGACCGAGCACCTGGGGGTCGACCGTGTCGTGGACCTGGGACCGCTGCACCCGGGCGCGCACGGGGCGCTTCGGCTGCGCCTAGGCGTCTCCGGCCACGGTGACGACGCGGTGGTGCTCTCCGCCGTCCCGCTGGTCGGACACCTGCACCGCGGCGCCGAGAAGCTGTTCGAGGTCCGGGACTACCGCCAGGTGATGGTGCTCGCCAACCGGCACGACTGGTGGGCGGCCATGGCCAACGAGGTCCTGGTCGCCCGCGCGGTCGAGCAGCTCACCGGCATCACGGTGCCCGAGCGGGCGGTCGCGTTGCGGGTCCTGTTCTGCGAGCTGGGGGCGGCGATGGCCCACCTCGCGTTCCTGACCCCGCTGACCGATCCGCCCTCGACGGCGTCCCGCTCGGCGGTGACGGCCAGGGAGGCGTTGCAGCACGTGCTCGAGGTGGCCACCGGCGGGCGGATCCACCTGGTCGCGAACCGGGTGGGCGGGTTGCGCGAGGACGTGCCGGCGGGTTGGACCGCCCAGGTCAGCAGCGTCCTGGGCGTGGTCGAGGCGGCCGCGGCGGCGGTGCGGGCCGCCACCGTCGACGACGAGGCCTTCGCCGAGCGACACCGTGGGGTGGGCGTCCTACCCCGCGACGCGGCGCTGGCGCTCGGCGTCACCGGCCCGGCCGGCCGGGCGAGCGGGGTCGACGTGGACCTGCGGCGGGACGACCCGGCGCCGGGCTACGCCGGGCTGCAGGTGACACCGCACGTGGGCGGAGCCGGTGACGCGCTGGCCCGGGTCCACGCCCAGGTGCAGGAGGTGGAGCTCGCGGTGCTCCTGGTCCGGCAGAGCCTGGCCCAGGTACCACCAGGACCGGTCAACGTCCGCCTGCCCAGCAGCCTCGTCCCGGGCGAGGGTTCGGTGCACGTCTGGGGCGAGGCACCGCTCGGGGTCGCCGGGGTGCACCTGGTCTCCCGGGGGGAGCCAACGCCGTGGCGGCTGCGGCTGCGCACCCCGTCGTTCAGCAACGTCCAGGCGCTGGCCGTGCTGCTGCCGGGCACCACGGTGGCCCAGCTGGGGGTGGTGCTGAGATCCTTCGCCCTGGTGGTCGGCGACATCGACCGTTGAACCGTGGGGCGCTCAGCCCTCGCGGCGCCGTCGAGAGGCGACGGAGACACCGAACGCGGCCATCAGATCGGACACCGAGCGGCCCGTGCTGTGGGCACCGGGCTCCTCGGGGACCTCGGGGTTGTCGGCCTCGGGGTTGTCGGCCTCGGGGTTGTCTGCCTCGGGGTTGTCTGCCTCGACGGTCTCCGCGTCGAGGGGGGGAACCCCGGACAGCTGCCCGACGCTCGGGGTCGCCTCCACCCGCGCGGTGTCGGTCAGCAACCGCAGGCGGGTGGACTCAGCCCGCAGCGCCACCCGCTCGGCCAGGAAGTCACCGTGGACCAACACCGACAGGCTCTCGCGCAGCACCCTGAGCTCGTCGCGCAGCTCGTCGAGCTGCAGGCGGCCCTCGGCCCGGACCTCCGCCCCGACCCGGTCGCGGACCTCGTGCTCCTGGGCCAGCTCGCGCCCCCGACGCGCGCGTACCTCCCGCTCGAGCTCGAGGGAGTACACGACCCCCTGCTCGTGGGCACGGGCCTGGGAGGCTTCGGCGTCCTTGCGGAAGCGGACCACGGCCATCAAGGCCGCGAACGCCACCCAGAGCAGCGCCACCAGTCCGAGGCGCAGCAGCCGCACGTCATCGGTGAAGAACAGGACGACGCTGCCGAAGATCGCCAGGGCCGCGAGCACCCCGCCCAGCACCTGCACCCCGCCCCGCCCCGCTCGACGGGCACCGGTGGTGCGTTCCGTCGTCATGGGTGCAGGTTACCTGGGCCACCACTCGCTGAGACAACTCCGTGACTGTGGGTGTCCAGGACAGCGTCAGCGGACGTCGCGGTCACCGGGGGTCCGACAGGTGCGCTCCAACCACAGCGCCGCGGCCACCAGCACGAGGGAGGATGCGAGCCCGAGAACGGCCCCTGCGGTGTCGTCGACCGCGGCCGAGAGGCGGTCGCGCTCCGTCAGCAGGAAGATCCCCAGCCCGACCCAGGCGCCGCTGAGCAGCGCACCGGCCAGTGACGAGGCCTTGGCCAGCGCCGCGGAGCGCGCCGCCATGATGGGGTCCAGCAGACGTGCACCACGGCGACGTTCGATCCGGGGGCGAAGCACGCCCGCCAGGCCCACCTCGGCCGCGCCGAGCACCAGCAGCGGCAGGCCGGCCAGGCGCGAGATCGGCGGCAGATCACCGTAGAACGCCCGGACCACGACCCAGGCCAGCACACCGGTGAGCGCCGCCAGCGCGAGCAGGTCACCCACCCGGGTGGGCTTCACCGCCGACGCTCCAGCACCAGGTCCGCACGGCGGCGCACCCCGGACCGCTCGACGTCGGGCAGACCAGCGAGCAGGGCCGACACCGAACCGCGCCCGGGCACCACGGCCGTCGGATCGACCTCCAACCACGGGGCCAGCACGAACGCCCGCAGGTGCGCACGCGGGTGGGGCAGCGTCAGCTCGGGGTCGTCGCTGTGCGCGCCGTCGCAGTCCAGGACGTCCACGTCGAGGCTGCGCGGACCCCACCGGACGGCCCGCTCGCGCTGCGCGGCGGCCTCCAGCCCGTGCGCCGCCCGCAACCAGTCGTGGGGACCACGGGCCGGGTCCTCGACGACGAGTACCGCGTTGAGGAAGTCCTGCTGCTCCACGCCGCCCCACGGTGCGGTCTCGTGCACCGCGGAGCACGCCGTCACGCCAACCCCCAGGCCGTCGAGCACGCTCTGCAGGTGCGCGAGCCGGTCCCCGAGGTTGGAGCCGATGCTCAGGACCGCGCGGCTCACGCTCGACCCCGCGCCACCACCACCGCGACATCGGTGAAGGTCAGCGGGATGGGGGCCGAGGGCTTGTGCACCGTGACCTCGACCGCACGAACCCTCGGGTCGACGAGCACCCCGTCGGCAATCTCGGCGGCGACGGTCTCGATCAGGTCCCGGGGCGGACCGGAGACGACGGCTGCGGCCGCTTGGGCCAGCTCGCCGTAGTTCATGGTGTCGGCAAGGGCGTCCGACGCGGCGGCCGCGGCGAGGTCCAGGCTCACCACCAGGTCCACGACGAAATCCTGGCCGTCACGGCGTTCGTGGTCGAAGACCCCGTGATGACCGAAGACTCGCAGCCCACGCAGCTCGATGCGGTCACTCACCGACCTGTCTCCCTCGCGGCGGGCGAGGTTCCCAGGGTCCACGCCGTGGACACCGCCACCGCGTCCATCGAGGCCGCCACGTCGTGCACCCGCACGCCCCAGGCCCCGTTGATCGCCGCCAGTGCGGAGACCACCGCGGTGGCGACCTCGCGCCCCTGCACCGGCCGGGCGCTGCCGTCGTGGTCGGCGAGCAGCGAGCCCAGGAACCGTTTGCGCGAGGCGCCGACGAGCACCGGAAAGCCGAGGTCGGTGAACGCACGAAGGGTGCGCAGCAGCGCCCAGTTGTGCCCCGCGTTCTTCGCGAACCCCAGACCGGGGTCGATGACCAGCGCCGCGGGGTCCACCCCGGACATCACCGCGGCGTCAACCCGTCGGATCAGCTCCTCCCGCACCTCGGCGACCACGTCCTCGTACCCGGCTTCGACCCCGGGGACACCGGTGTGGGTGAAGCCCGGCCCCGCACGCCAGTGCATCAGCACCCACGGGACGCCCGCCTCGGCAACCACCCGGGCCATCAACGGATCGGCGAGACCGCCGGAGACGTCGTTCACGACGCGTGCGCCCGCCTCCAGGGCCGCCCGCGCGACCGTGGAGTGCATGGTGTCGATGCTGACCGCCACGCCGTGGGCCACCAGCTCGGCGACCACGGGGACGACGCGCCGCACCTCCTCGGCCTCGTCGACGGGCCCGGCCCCGGGCCTGGTGGACTCGCCCCCGACGTCGACGAGGTCCGCGCCGTCTCGGTGCAGCGCCAAGCCGTGGGTGACGGCAGCGCCCTGGGCGAGGTAGCGCCCCCCGTCCGAGAACGAGTCGGGGGTGACGTTGAGCACCCCCATGACGACGCAGCGGCCCGGGTCGGGCAGGTCCGCATGCTGGCGGGGGCTGCTCACCGGCCCCGGATGAGCTGCAGGGCCTCGGCCCGCGAGGCTGCGCTCGACTTGAGCACCCCCCGGACCGCTGAGGTCGTGGTGGTGGCGCCGGGCTTGCGGATGCCGCGCATGGCCATGCACAGGTGGACGGCCTCGATCACCACGATCACCCCGCGCGGCTCGAGGCGTCGGACCATGGCGTCGGCGACCTGACCGGTGAGGCGTTCCTGCACCTGGGGCCGCTTGGCGTAGAGGTCGACGACCCTGGCCAGCTTGGACAAGCCGGTGACCCGACCGTGCACCCCCGGGATGTAGCCGACGTGGGCCACGCCGTGGAAGGACACCAGGTGGTGCTCGCAGGTGGAGTACATCGGGATGTCCTTGACGAGCACGAGCTCGTCGTGGGACTCGTCGAAGTTCGCCGACAGCACGTCGTCAGGATTGGTGTACAGGCCGGCGAACATCTCGCGGTAGGCCCGGGCCACCCGGGCGGGGGTCTCCCGCAGACCGGCCCGTTCCGGATCTTCGCCGCAGGCGAGCAGGAGCTCACGCACCGCTGCCTCCGCCCGCGGGGCGTCGAAGACGTCGTGGCCCGGTACTCGGGGCCCGCGAAGCTCGGTAGCGGCTTGCTGCTCGAGGGTCGACACCACGACATCTCCTGCTCTCTCGTCTGCGCGTGAACGCACCGGCTGCTTCCGGGTCTGGCCGAACCTGAGGTGGTGCGGTCCGGTCAGCCCCGACCGTCGTCGTCGCGGCCCTCGTGCATCTCGCCCGAGTCCCACTGACGCGTCGGCTCCGGCCCTGGACCCGCGGCGCGCGAGCCGTGGTTGTCGGACCCCTCGTCGCGCCGGTGACCCCCGGAGGGTTGGGGGGCAGCCCAGCCCGGAGGGGCGTACTCCGGGGGCAGGTACCCCCGGTCGGAGCCCTGGCCACCAGAACCCCCACGCGTCCCTCGCCCCTCGTCGAAGCGGGGCTCCTGCGGACCGTTGCCGTTGCGGTACCCACCGTCGCGGGGAGCACCGTCTCGGAACCCACCGGTGCGGGGATCACCGTCCTGGGACCCGCCGTTGCCGGGACCACCGTTGCGGGGACCACCACCCCTGCGGTCGCTGTCCGACGGGGGCCAACCGGGCGCCGACCATCCCGGCGGCGCGCCGTAGTTGGATTGTGACCGGGGCGGCGGACCCTGCGGCGGTCGCGGTGCGGCGTTGCCCCACCCGCCCTGACCCGGGGGGTTGGCGTAGCCCTGGGGCCCGCCCCACGGCTGGCCCCCGCCCTGGTTGGGCCCCGGCTGGCCGCCCGACGAGCTCGATCCCGCCCAACCGCCGACGCCGGCACCCACGGGCTCGGGCTTGCGCAGGTCCGGTCGCGGTGCCGGGGCCGGCGGCGGCCACGGCTCGCCGCGCTCGATGGCCCGCTCCCCCGGAGTCTGCACCGGGGGCCTGTCCGACGGGGTGCGGCCACCGAAGTCGTTGAACGCGGTGATCCGCGGACGCTTCTGCACGTCGGCGAGGACCCGCTCGAGGTCCTTGCGGTTCAGCGTCTCGGTCTCCAGCAGCTCGCTGGCGAGCGCGTCGAGCGCGTCCCGGTAGGTGTTGAGGATGTCCCACGCCTCGGTGTGCGCGGCCTCGATGAGCTTGCGCACCTCCTCGTCGATCTCGTGGGCCACCTCGAGGGAGTAGTCCGCCTGGTTGCCCATGGAGCGCCCGACGAAGGGGTCGCCCTGCTCCTGGCCGTACTTGACCGCACCCAGCGCCGAGCTCATCCCGTACTCGGTGACCATGGCCCGGGCGATCTTCGTCGCCTGCTCGATGTCGGAGGACGCCCCGGTGGTCGGCTCGTGGAACACGAGCTCCTCGGCCGCCCGACCGCCCATGGCGAACACCAGCCGCGCCAGCATCTCCGAGCGGGTCATCAGGCCCTTGTCGTCCTCGGGCACGGCGAGCGCGTGCCCACCGGTGCGGCCGCGGGCCAGGATCGTCACCTTGTACACCGGCTCGATGTCGGGCATCGCCCACGCGGCCAGCGCGTGCCCACCCTCGTGGTAGGCGGTGATCTTCTTCTCGTGCTCGCTGATCAGGCGGCTCTTGCGACGCGGGCCCCCCACGACGCGATCCACCGACTCCTCCAGGTTGGCCGCCGAGATCAGCGTCCCGTTCTCCCGGGCGGTCAGCAGGGCCGCCTCGTTCAGCACGTTGGCCAGGTCGGCACCGGACATGCCCACGGTGCGCTTGGCCAGCCCATCCATGTCGGCGTCGTCGGCGATCGGCTTGCCCGTGGAGTGCACCCGCAGGATCGCCTTGCGCCCAGCCAGGTCCGGGGCGCCGACGGGAATCTGCCGGTCGAAGCGCCCGGGCCGCAGCAGGGCCGGGTCGAGGATGTCGGGGCGGTTGGTGGCCGCGATGAGGATGACGTTGGTGCGGGCGCCGAAGCCGTCCATCTCGACCAGGAGCTGGTTGAGGGTCTGCTCGCGCTCGTCGTGACCGCCACCCATACCGGCACCGCGCTGACGGCCCACCGCGTCGATCTCGTCGACGAAGATGATGGCCGGCGCGTTCTGCTTGGCCTGCTCGAACATGTCACGCACCCGCGACGCACCGACGCCGACGAACATTTCGACGAAGTCGGAGCCGGAGATGGTGAAGAACGGCACCCCGGCCTCGCCGGCCACCGCGCGGGCCAGCAGCGTCTTGCCGGTGCCGGGCGGGCCGTAGAGCAGCACGCCCTTGGGGATCTTGGCTCCGAGGGCCTGGTAGCGCTGCGGGTTCTGCAGGAAGTCCTTGATCTCGTAGAGCTCCTCGACGGCCTCGTCCGCACCCGCCACGTCGGCGAAGGTCGTCTGGGGCATGTCCTTGGTGATCTGCTTGGCCTTGGACTTGCCGAAGCCCATCACCCCGCCGCGACCGCCGCCCTGGGCGCGGTTCATGAAGAAGAACAGCAGGCCGAGCACCAGCAGAAGGGGCAGCGCGAAGGACAGCAGGCTGGAGATCCAGCTGGGGTTGTTCACCTCGGTGGTGAACCCGTCGGCGAGCTTGGCCTGGCGGACGTCGTTGAAGATCTGCTCGGACGCGTCCGCCGGGTACTTGGTGATCAGCTCGGTGGTGCCGTCGGGGACGTTCTTCACCCCGGACGTGCCCGCGGCCAGCGTCAGTCGCAGCTGTTGCTCGCGGTCGTCGATCTGGGCCTGCTTGACCTTGCCGGTCTGCAGCTGGGTCAGCGCCGCCGAGGTGTCGACCGTGGTGTAGCCACGTGTGCTGTTGCTGAAGAAGCTGAAGCCGACCACGAGCAGCAGCAGCACGAGTGCGATGCCGACGTTGCGGGGCATGTTCTTTCGCGTCATACAGGTGCGGCCGGGGGCGGCCTCGTCCTTCCAGGATCCGAGTCCGGGTAGCCCGCCCCTGCGAACAGGGACCGCCCCGGAACGCTCAGGTTACCCCGGTACCACGACGGCCACCGGGGTTCGAGCAGCTGTCGAACGGGACAACGAACACGGGGCGGTAGACGTTCCCGGTGGCCGTCCCCTCGGGGCGCACCGCTCAGCTGCGGTAGACCGCCGGCTCGAGGGTGCCGACGTAGGGCAGGTCGCGGTAGCGCTCGGCGTAGTCCAGGCCGTACCCGACCACGAACTCGTCGGGGATGTCGAAGCCGACGTGGGCCACCTCGACGTCCACCTTCACCGCGTCGGGCTTGCGCAGCAGGGTGCACACCTGCAGCGAGGCCGGGTTGCGGCTGCTGAGGTTGCGCATCAACCAGCTCAGGGTCAGGCCCGAGTCGATGATGTCCTCGACGATGAGCACCCGCCGTCCGGCGACGTCGCGGTCGAGGTCCTTCAGGATCCGCACCACGCCCGAGCTGCTGGTGGAGCTGCCGTAGGAGCTGACGGCCATGAACTCCAGCTGGACCGGCAGGGGCAGGGCCCGGGCCAGGTCGGTCATGAACATGACCGCGCCCTTGAGCACACCGACGAGGATGAGGTCGTCGGGCGGATCGTCCGGCTCGGCGGCGGCGATCGCCGTAGCCAGCTCGGCGGTTCGGGCTGCGATGTCCTCGGCACTGATCAACACCGACGCGATGTCGCCCTCGTACACGGGGTGCGCCCCTCAGCTCTCGGCAGGATCCGCGGTCGTGGTGAGCCTGCCACGTCGGCGGGACACCACCAACCCACCCCCGACGTGGACCCCACCCTGGCCGCGCCACGCACCGAGCAGCGCGTCGCACCACCGCAGCTGGGCGTCGGTCAGCGCGGTGGCGCCGTGCGCGGTGAGCCAGGTCCGCAGCACCCGTCTGCGCAGCGCCGCCGGCTGCGCGCCGAGCTCGTCGGCGTCGAGGTCGCCACCGTCGCGCACCCGCGCCAGCAGGTCCAGCGCCTGCGCGTCGAGCACCGCCACGTCGTCCTGCAGCTGGGCCGCCGTACGGGCCAGGGCCGCGGCGACGCCCCCGGCGAGCACGTCCTCCAGGATCGGCAGCACCTCGTGGCGCAGCCGCACCCGGGTGAACGACGGGTCGTCGTTGTGCGGGTCGTGGTGCGGGTGCAGCCCGAGCGCGGCGCAGGCGGCGTGCGTCTGCTCCCGCCGCACGTCCAGCAGCGGTCGACCCCACGGCGGGTCGTGGGGGGCCATCCCGGCGATGGAGCGAGGCCCCGAACCGCGGCCCAGACCCAGCAGCACGGTCTCGGCCTGGTCGTCGAGGGTGTGCCCGAGCAGCACGGGGGCACCCCCCGCCGCGCCGCGCAGCGCGGCCTGCCGGGCGCGACGGGCGGCCGCCTCCAGCCCCCCACCGCCCACCACCCGCACCGTGAGCACCTGCGCCTGGGCCCCGAGCCCCGCGGCGACCGTGGCCGCGGTGGCGGCGACCTGCGCCGATCCGGGCTGCAGCTGGTGGTCGACCACCAGGGCCCGCACGCCGACGCCGGCCTCGTGGACCGTGGCGGCGAGCAGGGCCAGGGAGTCTGCGCCTCCGGAGCACGCCACGGCGGGCACCACCTGTGGGGCGTGCTCGGCCCGCCACCGGCGCACCGCGCGGCGCACCTGCGCCACCGCCGGGTCGGGACCGTTCACCTGGTCAGGCTCATCCGAGCACCCGGCTCACCCACCGCTGGGGTGCGGCGATCTCGGCGTCGGTGGGCAGGGTCTGCGGTGACGTCCACACCGTGTTGAAGGCGTCCATGCCCACCGCGTCGACGACGTGGTCGACGAAGGCCTTGCCCCGCACGTACTGCGCGATCTTGGCGTCCACCCCCAGCAGCGCGCGCAGCACCCGGTGCACGGGGTTGGTGGCCCGGGTGCGCCGGGCGTCGAAGCGGACCCGGATACGGGTCACCGACGGCACCACGGTGGGACCGACCGCGTCCATGACGTGGTCGGCGTGACCCTCCAGCAGCGTGCCCAGGGCCAGCAGCGCGTCCAGCGCGTCCCGCTGCTCGGGGGCCTGCAGGCTGCGGACCAGGCCCAGCACGCCCTCGGGTCGCTGCCGCACCGCGGCCAGCGCGCGACCCAGCACCTCCGAGCCCCCCGCCGGTGCGGTGAGGGTGGCCACGGTGTCGGCCATGTACGAGCTCATCCAGGGCACGGCCGTGAACTGCACCCGGTGGGTGACCTCGTGCAGGCACACCCACAACCGGAAGTCGTGCGGGTCCACCCCGAGGGCACGCTCGACGGCCACCACGTTGGGAGCGACGAGCAGCAGGGTCCCGGTGGTGGTGCCCGGGCGGTGGGTGAACGGGTCGAACTGTCCGAGCACCGCCTGCGAGAGGTAGGCCAGCAGGGCCCCTGCCTGCAGCGCCCCGACCCGGCCGGCCACCCCTGGCCCAGCTCCGCCGGGCACCGCTGCGGTACCGGTCAGCCGCCCCATCGACAGCGCTGCGGCCCCGGCCCAGCGGGGCCGGTCCAGCACCAGCGCCGGGGCCACCGCGAGCCCGTCGGCGAGGTGGGTCACCTCCCGCACCGGCTGTTCGGCGGTGACGGCAGCACGGCTCAGCTCGGCGACCACGCTGCTGGCCTGCGCCGCGGTCACGACCGGGCCG
The DNA here is from genome assembly GCA_039923155.1 of Mycobacteriaceae bacterium. Taxonomy (GTDB): domain Bacteria; phylum Actinomycetota; class Actinomycetes; order Mycobacteriales; family Mycobacteriaceae; genus Rhodococcus_D. The sequence goes on from JBDTDI010000018.1 coordinate 31,557, forward strand.
GGGCGGGCGAGCCGGGCCGCGGTGCGCCCGGCCAGCGGCCAGTCCAGCACCGGCGTCTTCGGCGCGCTCATCGACCACCCCTGCTCATCGGCGACCCCTGCTCATCGGCGACCCCTGCTCATCGACAACCACAGCCGCGCAGCGCGTCGGCCAGGGCGTCCAGCGCGGGCCGGGCGTCGGCGGGCGCCGTTCCTGCGGACATCAGGGCGAACACCAGCACCCGTCCGTCGGTGTCGAGCACGGTGCCGGCCAACGAGCTGACCCCGGTCAGGGTGCCGGTCTTGGCTCGCACGTACCCGGCTCCGGCGGCGGTGCCGGAGTAGCGGTCGGCCAGGGTGCCGGTGGCTCCGGCCACCGGCAACCAGGACAGCAGCGGCCGCAGCGCGGCGGCGTGTGGCCCGTCCCCTGCGGCGGCGGTGAGGACGGTGGCGAGCAGCCGGGCCGGGACACGGTCGTCGACGGACAGCCCGCTGGCGTCGAAACCGGCCAGCCCGGTGACGTCGAACCCGGCTCCGGCCAGGGCCCCCCGGACCGCGTCCGCCACCCCGGTGAAGGTTGCGGGGGCCTGTGTGGCGAGGGCGACCTCACGACCGATCGCCTCGGCCTCGAGCTCGTCGGAGGTGGTCAGCATGAACTGTGCGCGGGTCTGCAGCGTCGCCGAGCTGACCTCGGCGACGACACGGGCTCCCTGCGGGGCGGTTCCGGCGCTCACCGCAGCGGGGTCGAGCCCGAGCCCGGCGGCCAGCGCCCGGCCCGCGTCGAGGGCGGGGGTCGCGCTTCGCGGGGAGTACTCCTGCAGCGGCCTGAGCCGGGCGCCGTCGAGCATCACCGGCTGCACCGGCGCGGTGTTCCCGCCCGCGATGTCGGCGGAGAACCAGCCCTTGGCCAGCAGCGGTCCGCTCCAGCGGCTGGAGTCCACGACCACCGAGCTCACCTTCACGCCGCTGGACCTCACCTGGGCCACCAGCTCGGACATGCGGGGCGCTGACGGGTAGTAGGTGGGTGCGGGTGCCGGCTGGCCGGACAAGGTCACGTCCCCACCGCCGACCAGGACGAGCTGCCCCGGTCGCGAGGTGGCCACGACCCGGGTCGGTGTCGTGTCGTCGCGGCCCAGGGTGAGCAGCGCTGCCGCCGCGGTGAGCACCTTCATCGTCGACGCAGGGACCCGGGGGGCGTTCGGGTTCAACGACCACAGCACGGTGCCGCTGCGCGCGTCGGTCACCTCGCCGGACAGCGAGCCGAGGGCCGGCACCGCGGCCAGGCGGCCCAGGGCCGCGGTCACCGCCGCGGGCGCCGGCACGGGAGCGGTGGCCGGCGCCGGGGTGAGCAGGGTCTTCACCGCGACCGGGCTCGGCGGCGTGGCGGTGACGGTCGGGGGCCGGCCGATCAGGGGCAGTGACGCCAGGGGCGAGGATGCGCCGACCTGCACG
>JBDTDI010000019.1:0-6742 GCA_039923155.1 Mycobacteriaceae bacterium
CTACATCGACACCTGGCAAGGATGGGTGTACCTGGCCACCGTGATCGACTGCTACTCCAAAAAGGTCATCGGCTACGCCCTGGACGACCACTACCGCACACCGCTGATCAGCGCCGCCATCCACAAAGCCGCCGCGACTATTGCGTTGCAACCCGACGCGATCTTTCACACCGACCGGGGAAGTAACTACACCTCAGCCGAGTTTCATGACACCCTGAGCTCGCTGGACATTCGTCACTCGGTGGGCAGCACCGGGATTTGCTATGACAACGCGATTGCTGAGTCTTTCTTCGCGGCGTTGAAGAACGAGCTGACCCACCGTACTGCTTACCCCACCCGCGCCCACGCCATCCGTAATATTGCGGAGTGGATCGACGGACGCTACAATTCGCGCAGGCTCCACTCAATTCTGGACTATCAAACACCAAACGAAGTCCACAACGCATACTACGAATCCAGCCCAGCCGCATAAACGCTTGAGGATCCGTGTCCAGGAAACGCATGGCAGATCAGACCTCGCCTGAGCTTCGGGCAACCGCAGCCGCGGCTAACGCCCGGACCCCACGACGACGTTCCACAACCGGCCGTGAGCGGCGCATCCGGCTCGGTGTGTTCCGACGTCCACTGGGTCGGCGACCCGAGGGTGCCGTCAGAGCTCTCGGGGTGTTTCACAGCCGCTCGAATATGAACTCACTAACGAATCTGCATAACTATGCAGCGGGCGGTACCGGCGCTGGGTTGGACCCATCTGGTCCGACCCCGACTCCCATCACGTGCGGCCGGGGTGCTGGGCTGAGTGGGGGTTGCCGGGTGGGACTTCTGCCAGGGCCACCGGCCGGTGATCTCCAGTACGAGGGAGAAGCTCAGGAACGTGCGGATCACGACGACGCCCGCGAGCAGCGAGATGCTCGAGATCGTGGGCGCCACCGCCACGGTCCGGATGATGTCCGCGGCCACGAGCAGCTCCAGCCCCAACAGGATCGAGCCACCCAGCTGCTGGCGGTACTGCCGGTAGACACCGTCCTGCCGCAGGACGGCACACCGCAAGGCGACAGTCGATGCTGCGGGCGCACCCACCACCAGGTTGGCGACCCCGGCCCCATCAACACCCTTGCCGACCAGCTCCACCACGTCCACGAAGGTCACGTGGTGACGGTGCCCGCCCACGACCCTCAGGCCCGACCGGGGCAGCCCCCCCACAGCCCGATGAGAGGCGGCCGGTCCCCCAATGGTGGTCGCGCCCGCGCGGATGTGCCACTGCATGCGAGTTGCAGGGTTCTGCTGGTACTTGCTCGTTCTCCGTGGGCGTCGGACGAACACCGCACGTCAGATGTCAGGTCGACGAAAGAGGGGCAGGTCGCGTGGGTGAGGTGGTGAGCAGGTGGACGCGGTGGTCGCGCAGCCACAGCCCGGCCCACAGTGCTAGCCCGAGGTAGACCGGGAACAGCGTTGTGCTCAGCAACGCGTCCTGCAGGCGGGCGTGCGCCGACACCGCTCCCCCGAGGTACCCGGTCAGCAGGACCGCACCCAACGGGGCCGTGCGCGGCAGCAGGTACAGGGCGAGGCAGACCAGCTCCAGCAACCCCAGGGGCCGGGCCAGGTCGACGGGGTAGCCGAGGTCGGTGAAGGACTGGACCACCGCGTCCGGGCGCACCACGTGGAGCACGGCGTCGACAGCCAGGAAGGCCGCGGCCAGGGCGGTCAGGGCCCATCCGGTGCGACGCCGGGCGCCGGAACTCCCGGTGGTGGTGAGCGACGACAGGTCGGTCGAGGTCATGGGGGCTCCGGAGGGCTGGGTGGACGGGTTGCCGTGACGGTAGGAGCGAGACACGGGCCGGGGCTTCTCCAAACCTGCTGCATCCCGGTGTCCGCCGTCGTGGTGTGCTGGTGGGGTGGGGCGTGAGGAGTCGAACCGGTGGATGCTGCGGGCGCGGGACGCGATGGACCGCTCCTACGCCGAGCCGCTGGACGTGGCGGGGCTGGCCCGGCTGGCGCACGTGTCCACCGCCCACTTCGCCCGGACCTTCCGGGCCACCTTCGGGGAGACCCCGCACCGCTACCTGCAGCGGCGGCGGGTGGAGCGGGCCATGTTTCTGCTGCGCACCACCGGTCGCTCCGTCACCGAGGTCTGCCTCGACGTGGGGTTCACCAGCCTGGGCACCTTCAGCCGCACCTTCAGCACCATCGTCGGGGAACCGCCCAGCACCTACCGGCGCCGGGGACCGCTGCCGGTGGCACCGAGCTGCTTCGGGATGAGCTGGCGCAGACCGAGCATTTCCGGAGAAGATCGTGCGGGGACCAGCCCCTAGCGTGGTCCCATGCTGACCTCGATCTCGTGCTCCCACCTCTACGTCCTCGACCAGGATGCGGCCCTCGACTTCTACGTGGGGGTGCTGGGCATGCAGGTCCACACCGACGCGGACCTGGGGTTCATGCGCTGGCTCACCGTGTGCGTCCCGGGCGATCCCGGACGGCAGGTGCTGCTGGAGAAGCCGGGGGGCCCCGCCCTGGACGAGTCGACCGCGGCCACGGCCCGGGACCTGCTCACCAAGGGCGCCGCCGGTGGTTGGCTGATGCTCACCACCGCCGACGCCCGCGCCACCTACGCCGACCTCAAGACCAAGGGGGTCGAGTTCACCTCCGAGCCAACCGAGCAGCCCTACGGCATCGACTTCGGCCTGCGGGACCCGTTCGGCAACCACCTCCGCATCGGACAGCTCACCACGACCCCGCAGGATGCACAGGGCTGATCACCTGCCCCCCACGCCCACCGCCTGCGGGCTAGGCACCGGTCGAGCTGACGCCACAGGTACGGCAGTGCAGGAAAGCAGATGTGGGGCAACCCGTCGGTGGGCGTCGCGACGCTGTTCAGCGCGGTGGACGCCTGGCCCGCGGTTAGGCCGACCTCGAACCCCGATGAGTTCGCGACTGTCCGGTCGTCCACCTGAGTGAGGTCCGCGAACCGGGAAGGAACAGCAGTGCAGCAGATGCTTCGAGTGCAGAACTTCACCGTCTCTCACGACGGCTTTGGCGCCGGCGAGGGCCAGAGCCTGCAGCGGCCGTTCGGTCACGCCGATCCGGGGAGCATGTTCACCTGGGCGGGGGCGACCGCGAGCTGGGTAATGCGCACCGACCCGGGCGGCAGCCGCGGCCTGGACGACTACCTGGTTCGAGACTATGACCGCAACATCGGTGCCGAGATCATGGGGCGCAATAAGTTCTCCCCCCTACGGGGTCCGTGGACCGACCACGACTGGCAGGGCTGGTGGGGCGATCGTCCACCGTTCCACACCCCCGTGTTCGTGATGACCCATTACGAACGGCCCTCGTTCACCCTCTCCGACACAACGTTCCACTTCCTGAACGATGAACCCACCGCCGTCCTGCAGCGAGCCCGGGAGGCAGCGAACGGCCGGGACGTCCGGTTGGGTGGCGGTGCAACCACCATCCGGCAGTTCCTCGACGCCGACCTCGTCGACACCCTGCATATCGCCGTCACCCCCATTACCCTCGGTGTCGGCTCCCGGTTGTGGTCCTCACCCGAGGAGCTGTTCGACCGGTTCCACTGCGACGTCGTGCCCGGCCGCAGCGCGGTGGTGCACCACCTGTTCTGGCGACGCTGACGATGGCCCCACCCACCCACTCCCCCAGCCCCGACCCCTTGCCGGTTGCGGGGGTGGCCTGGAGTGGGTCCAGCTGCTGCGGCGACAGGCGACCTCCACTTCGCCCCCGCCGGAAATCGCCCCACCGGATGCGGCAGAGGTCCTTCGAGCGCGGGTCCCGACCGTCGCCCGTGCGCCACGCCACCTGTCCACGGGGTAGCCCCACCCGGCACCCAGGCACGGTCTACGGCCTCGCCCCGAACGCCACCAGCTTGAACTCCACGGAAGGCACCCTGATGGATCTGCAAACGCTTGTTGGCGAGAGCTACGCCCGGCTCGCCGACACCCTCGAGATGGCCGAACCGCAGGTGTGGGACCGGCCTTCTCTCTGCGCGGAGTGGCGCGTGCGCGAAGTCGTCGCCCACGTGACGATGCCGGCGCGGATGAGCGAGCAGCAGTTCGGTGCCGAGATGGCCGCCGCCCACGGCGACTTTCAGACGATGTCCGACACCGTCGCCGCCCGAGACAGCGCAGCACCCATCGCTGAACACCTGGCCAACCTGCGATCCCCAACGCTGGCGAGATGGCAACCACCCGGTGGCGGGGCGATCGGCGCACTCAACCACGCCGTCGTGCACGGCCTCGACATCACCAACGCACTTCACGCGCCGCCGGCCTGCTCACCCGACGCCGCCCGGGCCATCCTCGACAGCCTTACCGCCGGCGGCGTCGCGTCACACTTCGGGGTCGACCTCACAGGAGCACGGCTGCAGGCCACGGACCTGAACTGGAGCTGGGGCGACGGTGAGCTCGTCGCCGCCACCTCCGCCGAGCTCATCTCCCTCACCTGCCGCCGCACCCTCCCAAACGGTCGAGCCATGCCACTCAAGAACTGACCGCAGGACAGATCCTCGATGCAAACAACCACCCGAACCTGGCGTACCCCACCGCGACGTCAAACCTCGACCACGCTCGCCCAACAAAGTCCTCTTGGCAGAAACCCACCACAACCGCGCGCCGTCACCCCTATCGGCAGACGACTCGTGATCGCACAGCGTTTCAAAAGAACCCTGAGCGGCGCATCCACGGCGAGCTCCGCTGCCCGCCACTGGGTCAGCGACCCCCGGGTGCCGTTGGGGCTCGCGCGGTGTTTCACAACCGAGCGAAAGCGACCTGGCGCATTGCGCTGCATGACCATGCAGCGGAGTCAGCCTGCCGAGGCGTAGGGCAGTGCCCCAGCTGGATTTGTGGTCGATGTAGTCAGTCCCGGGGGGACGCGGAGCACGTACCCGACACCGCACAGGGTGTGCAGGAGCTGGGGTTGTGTGGTGTCGATCTTGCGGCGCAGGTAGGAGACGTAGGACTCCACCACGTTGGCGTCGCCACCGAAGTCGTAGTTCCACACGTGGTCCAGGATCTGGGCCTTGCTCAACACCCGTCCGGGGTTCTCCAGGAAGTAGCGCAGCAGCTTGAACTCCGTGGGCGACAACGCGACCTGCGTTGAGTCCTTCCACGCCTCGTGGGTGTCGGCGTCGACCTCGATGTCGGCGAAGCGCAGGCGCGCCGCGTCCGGGGCTGGGGGGCCGTCGCTGGCCCGTCGCAGCACGGCGCGGATGCGGGCGATCACCTCAACGAGGCTGAACGGCTTCGTCACGTAGTCGTCGCCGCCGACGGTGAGGCCGTTGAAGTTGTCCTCGACCGCGTCGCGGGCGGTAAGGAACAGCACCGGGCTGCACCGGCCCTCCTCCCGGAGGCGGCGCACCACCTCGACGCCGTCGATGCCCGGCATCATCACGTCCAGGACGATGAGCTCGGGCCGCACCTCCCGCGCCGCGGTCAACGCCCGGGCACCGTCGGTGGCGGTGTGCACCTCGAAGCCCGCGTAGCGCAGGCTCGCCGAGAGCAGCTCCAGGATGCTCGGGTCGTCCTCGACCACGAGCAGACGCGCCTCGGGGGCCTGCCCGGGTGAGGCGGCGACTCGGGTCCCGTTCGGGGTCACCGCGTCAGTGTGGTCCTGCTGCCCGCCGGGAACCTGGACGTTTCCTGGGTAGGTCCTGGGCACACGGGGGGCCAACCTCTGGATGACCATCAGTCAGCTGGGCCGGCGATGAGGCTCACCGTCGCAGTGTGGGATGCACCGGCAGCGTCGGTCCACGTCAGGGTGACCGAATCGCCGGGCTGGTGGGCGGTGATCGCGTCGTGCAACGTCGCGGTGTCCGCGATGGCGGTGCCGTCGACCGCGGTGATGGTGTCACCGGCGACGAGACCGGCTTGGGCCGCGGGGCTGCTCGGGTAGACCAGGCCCACGGTCGCGCTGGTCGCGTTCGGAGAGAACCCCACCCCGAGGAACGCCGGGTAGCCGAGGTGGATCGTCGCGCTGGCCTGCTTGGTGGTGATCTGCTTCGCGAGGCTCAGGGCCGAGTTGATGGGGATCGCGAAGCCCGCAGACGTCGTCCCGTTGGAAGGGCTGGTCGCCGCGGCGGTGTCGATGCCGATGACCTTGTTGCTCGCGTTGTACAACGGGCCGCCGCTGTCGCCGGGCTGGATGGGCGCGGTGGTGACGATCAGACCGTTCAACGTTTCCGAGTTCCCTCCGCCCTTGTCCGAGACGGTGATCGTTTTGTTCAGGGCCGCGACGCTGCCCTGCGCGGCGCTGGGCACGCCACCCACCCCACCGGCGTTCCCAACTCCGGTGACGGCCGCACCGACGCTGACGGTGGCGCTGTCGCCGAGGGCAGCGGGGGTCAGCCCGGATGCGCCCGCGAGCTGGAGCACGGCGATGTCCTTGGTCGGCGAAGTGCCGACCACGGTTGCGGCGTAGCTGTTGCCGGTAGTGATGACCGTGACGACGATCTTGGTGGCGCCCATGATCACGTGGTTGTTGGTCAGGATCTGGCCCGAGCCGGTGAGGACGAGCCCGGTTCCGGCGGCCTGCGCGTGCTGGTAGCCGACCACGGTGTTGATGTCGACGATGCCCGCGGCCTGCTGCGCGGTGGCCGACGACTGGGCGGTGGTACCCGGGCTGCCAGTACCCGGGTTGCCAGTGCCCGGGCCCGGGAACGTGCCCTGGGGCGGCGCACCGTTGAAGGGGTCGCCGTTGGCAGGACCGCCGGGCAGCTGCCCGGGGCCCGGGTTGGGGG
>JBDTDI010000020.1:0-8196 GCA_039923155.1 Mycobacteriaceae bacterium
TGCCGCTGCTCGGGCCGCAGTGAGCCCACCGTGAGCCCACCGAGGTCCCGCTCCGTCGTCCCCGGCCCGGGTCGCCTGGGACTGGTCGAACCCCCGGCCGCGGACTGGCTGCAGGAGCTGGGGTGGAACACCGCGGAGCACGCACCCCTGCTCTGGGCGCTCGCCCGCAGCGCCGATCCCGACCTGACGCTGCGCACCTGCACCCGGATCGCCGAGACTGCCCCGCAGGAGTGGGCCGAGCTGGAGCGTCAGCTGCGTGACGACACGACGCTGCGCGGACGGGTGTTCGGGGTTCTCGGTGCCTCGGAAGCCCTGGGTGACCACCTGGTGACCAGCCCGTCCTCCTGGCGGACCCTCATCGACCAGGGGCCGCTGCCCACCCCCGCCGAGCTGAGGGCCGCCATGCTCGCCGCGGTGGGCGGTGAGACGAGGCCCGGTGACGCGGCCGGCGCCGACCGGGACACTGACCCGTCCACCGAGCGGTCCACGGTGATCGGTCCCGCGGCCGTGCTGGCCCTGCGCCAGGCCTACCGCGACCAGCTGCTCGTGCTGGCCGCTCGCGACCTGGCGGCGACCGTGGAGGGCGAGCCGGTGCTGACCTACAGCGACGTCGCCGCGCACCTGTCCGACCTGGCCGGGGCCGCGCTGACCGCGGCGCTGGCCGTGGCGGTGACCGAGACGTGTGGGGACCAGCCCTGCCCGGTCCGGCTCGCCGTGGTGGCGATGGGCAAGTGCGGGGCCCGCGAGCTGAACTACGTCAGCGACGTGGACGTGGTGTTCGTCGCCGAGCCCGCCGACGCGGCCGCGGCCCGGCTCGCGGCGGCCCTCATGCGGATCGCAGACGCAGCGCTGTTCGAGATGGACGCGGGCCTGCGCCCGGAGGGACGATCCGGCCCGCTGGTGCGCACCGTGGACTCCCACCTGGCCTACTACCGCCGGTGGGCCAAGACGTGGGAGTTCCAGGCGCTGCTCAAGGCCCGGCCCCTGGTCGGCGACCTCGAGCTGGGCAAGGAGTACCTGCAGGCGGTGTCGCCGATGGTGTGGACGGCCTCCGACCGCGAGGACTTCGTCGGTGAGGTGCAGGCCATGCGCCGCCGGGTGGAGGACAGCGTGCCGCCCGAGCTGCGCGAGCGCGAGCTCAAGCTCGGCTGGGGCGGGCTGCGCGACGTCGAGTTCGCCGTGCAGCTGCTCCAGCTCGTGCACGGGCGCGACGACGAGGACCTGCACGTGGCCGGCACCCTCGACGCGCTGGCCGCGCTGGGCGCCAGCGGCTACATCGGCCGCGACGACGCAGCGAACCTGACCGCCTCATACGAGTTCCTGCGCCTGCTCGAGCACCGCCTGCAGCTGCAGAAGCTGCGCCGTACGCACCTGCTGCCCGACCCCGCCGATGCCGCCGCCGTGCGGTGGCTGGCCCGGGCCGCCCACGTCCGACCCGACGGGCTGACCGACGCCGCGGGGGTGCTCGGGGCGGAGCTGCGACGCAACAGCCACCGGGTGCGACGCCTGCACGAAAAGCTGTTCTACCGCCCGCTGCTCGCCGCGGTCGCGGGCAGCGACAGCGGGACCGGGCGGCTCAGCCCGGACTCCGCGGCCCGCACGCTCAGCGCCCTGGGCTACGTGTCCCCGGCGGCGGCGCTCGGGCACCTACGGGCGCTGACCAACGGGGTGTCGCGGCGCTACCGGGTGCAGACCGTGCTGTTGCCCACCCTGCTGGACTGGCTGGGGGACACCCCCGATCCCGACGGTGGGCTGCTGGCCTACCGGCGGGTGTCGGACGCCCTCGTCGACGCGTCGTGGTTCCTGCGGGCGCTGCGGGACGAGCCCTCCATGGCGCAGCGGCTGATGCAGGTGCTGGGAACCTCGCCCTACGCCACCGAGCTGCTGATCCGCTCGCCGGACGTGCTGCGGCGCTTCGGTGACACCACCGACGGGCCACGGCTGCTGCAGACCGACCCGGCCGAGGTCGCGCACGGGGTGTGCTCCAGCGCGGCCCGGCACGCCGAACCCGAGCGGGCGGTGGAGGTCGCCCGGTCGTTGCGCCGCCACGAGCTGGCCCGGGTGGCGTCGGTCGACCTGTTGGGGTTGCTGGACGTGCAGCAGGTCTGCCTCGCGCTGTCCTCGATCTGGGCGGCCGTGCTGGACGCGGCAGTGACCTCCGTCGCGAGCAGCGAGGACGGGCCGGCGCCGGGGCGCATCGCGGTCATCGGGATGGGCCGCCTGGGTGGTGCCGAGCTGGGCTACGGCTCGGACGCGGACGTGCTGTTCGTGTGCGAGCCGACGGCCACCTCGAGGGAGGAAGCAGCGCCGGGACCGGACGAGCAGGATGCGGTGCGCTGGGCCACGGCGGTGGCCGAGCGGGCCCGTCGGCTGCTGGCCGCGGCGAGCACGGACCCGCCGCTGGAGGTCGACATCGGGCTACGGCCGGAGGGCCGCAACGGCCCCATGGTGCGGACGCTGGCGGCCTACGCCGCCTACTACCAGCAGTGGGCGCAGCCGTGGGAGGTGCAGGCGCTGCTGCGAGCGCGTCCGGTGGCCGGCGACGTCGGTCTGGGGGAGCGCTTCACCGCGATGGCCGACCCGATCCGCTACCCCGACGGGGGTATCAGCGACACCGCCGCCCGAGAGATCCGCCGGATCAAGGCCAGGGTGGATGCCGAGCGGTTGCCACGGGGGGCGAACCCGGCGACCCACACCAAGCTCGGCCGGGGTGGGCTCGCCGACGTGGAGTGGACCGCCCAGCTGCTGCAGCTGCGTCACGCGCACGCCGTACCGGGCCTGCGCACCACCTCCACCGTGGACGCCCTCAGCGCCGCCGGGGCCGCCGAGCTCGTCGGGGCCGGTGACGTGGAGGTGCTGCAGCAGGCGTGGCTGACCGCGACCCGGGCCCGCAACGCACTCGTCCTCGTGCGCGGCAAGGCCGCCGACCAGCTGCCCGCCCCCGGACGGGTGCTGACCGCGGTGGCCCACGCGGCGGGCTGGCCCGACGCCGAGCCCGGGGCGTTCCTGGACCACTACCTCAAGGTCACCCGCCGGGCCCGGGCCGTGGTGGAGCGGGTCTTCGGCTCCGCTTGAACCTCGGACCCCGCGGATCGGGCAGCGCCCGTGGTCGTGGTGACCACGGGCGCTGCCCGATCGGGATCCAAGCTCACACGTCGTAGTACAGGGCGAACTCGTACGGGTGCGGGCGCAGCCGGATGGGGTCGATCTCGCCGGTGCGCTTGAGGTCGATCCAGGTGTCGATCAGGTCCTGGGTGAACACCCCGCCGGCCGTCAGGTACTCGCTGTCGGCCTCGAGGCGGTCGATGACCGCAGGCAGCGAGGTCGGGGCCTGCGGGATGTCCTTGGCCTCCTCGGGCGGCAGCTCGTAGAGGTCCTTGTCGATCGGCGCCGCCGGCTCCATCTTGTTCTTGATGCCGTCCAGGCCGGCCATCAGCTGGGCGGCGAAGGCGAGGTAGGGGTTGCCGGAGGAGTCCGGGGCGCGGAACTCCAGCCGCTTGGCCTTGGGGTTGTTGCCGGTGATGGGGATGCGGACCGCCGCGGAGCGGTTGCGCTGGGAGTACACCAGGTTGATCGGCGCCTCGTAGCCCGCCACCAGCCGGTGGTAGGAGTTCACGGTCGGGTTGGTGAAGGCCAGCAGGGACGGTGCGTGGTGCAGGATCCCGCCGATGTAGTGCCGGGCCATGTCGGACAGGACCGCGTAGCCCGCCTCGTCGTGGAACAGCGGGTTGCCGTCGCGCCACAACGACTGGTGACAGTGCATCCCGGAGCCGTTGTCGCCGAACAGCGGCTTGGGCATGAACGTCACGGTCTTGCCCGCCGCCCACGCCGTGTTCTTCACGATGTACTTGAACTGCAGCAGGTCGTCCGCGGCGTGCAGCAGCGTGTTGAAGCGGTAGTTGATCTCCGCCTGCCCGCCGGAGCCCACCTCGGAGTGCCCCCGCTCCAGCACGAAGCCGGTGTTCTGCAGGTTGGTCGCGATGTCGTCGCGCAGGTCGACGAGCTGGTCGTTGGGCGCGACGGGGAAGTACCCACCCTTGTAGCGGGTCTTGTAGCCGCGGTTGGGGCTGCCGTCCTCCTCGTAGGGGGTGTTGGTGTTCCACCAGCCTGACGACGAGTCGACCTCGTAGGACGTGCCGTTGGGCTCGGAGCTGAACCGGACGGAGTCGAAGATGTAGAACTCGGCCTCGGCGCCGAAGTAGGCGGTGTCAGCCACCCCGGTGGAGATCAGGTACTCCTCGGCCTTGCGGGCCACGTTGCGCGGGTCACGGCTGTAGGACTCCCGGGTGAACGGGTCGTGGACGAAGAAGTTCACGTTGAGGGTCTTCGCCGCGCGGAAGGGGTCGAGGCGAGCGGTGGCGATGTCGGGCAGCAGCAGCATGTCCGACTCGTGGATCGACTGGAATCCCCGCACCGACGAGCCGTCGAAGGCCAGACCGTCGTCGAACACGTCCTGCGTGAACGCCTTGGCGGGCACGCTGAAGTGCTGCATGACGCCGGGCAGGTCGCAGAAGCGGATGTCGACGTACTCGACACCTTCGTCGGCGATGAACTTCAGCGCCTCGTCGGAATTCGTGAACACGCCCATCGACTCCTTCTCTCCGGTTGTGGCAGCCGTCCGTGCGACCTACCTCGGCCAACCTAGGCAGGTGGTGTTGCCCGTTGGTCACCCGAACGTTTCGCCGGTGTTACACGTGAGGGTGGCAAACCGGACCTGCACGGGGAGCCGACCGTCACGTCACGACCTACCCTCATGAGGTGGCCCGCAGACCAGGACGAGTGACCCAGACGTGGTTGGACGGGCCGCGTGCAGCGCTTCCCGCCGACACCGACGGTACGGAGAACCAGTACCGCGGTGAGCGCCTGGGCCTGCCGCCGGAAGGGCCGGGCGCCGCGGCCGGCACCGGTCGAAGGGTGATCGCGATCACCGTCGACTGGCTGCTCGCCACCCTGCTCGCGTTTCTGGTCACCGCCCCGGCCGACCCGGGGTACTGGCGGTTGCCCGTGTGGGCAGCGATCTCGATCCTGGCGGTCGCCGCGTTCGCCACCACCCCCGGTCAGGCCGTGGCCGGCATCGGGGTGGCCCGCATCGACGCCGAGGCTCCCGTCGGCGTGTTCCGAGCGGTGCTGCGCGTGCTGCTGGTGTTCCTGGTCGTGCCCGTCCTGATCTCCGACTCCGACGGTCGAGGCCTGCAGGACCGGCTGACCCAGACCGCGGTCATCCGCTCGCGCTAGCGGCGCCGGGCCGCGCGCTGCACGCCGCGCATCTTTGCCCCGGCAGGCATCGGGCCGCGCGGCATGGCCGCACCCTGGCCGCGGGTGCCGATGGCCGAGAGTCGCGTCTCCAGCGAGTCCATCCGCTTGGCGTCGATGTTGCGCGGCAGCTTGGTCATGTGCCGCTGCAGCTTGGCCAGCTTCACCTGCCCGTCACCGTCGCCGACCACCACGTCGTAGATCGGGGTGTCGCCGACGAGGCGGGCCACCTTCTTCTTCTCCTGGGCGAGCAGGCCCTTCACCCGCTGCGGCGATCCTTCGGCGACGAGGATGATCCCGGGGCGGCCGAGCACCCGGTGCACGGCGTCGAGGTGGGTGGTGCCGGCGACGGCCTGCGTGACCCGCCACTGCCCCCGCATGTTCTCCAGGGCCCACCCGGCGGCACCGGGCTGTCCGTCGGCCTTGGCGTAGACGCTGTGCTGCAGCCGCCGACCGAACACGATCACCGCGATCAGCACACCGGTGACCACCCCGAGGGGCAGGGCGAACCACTGCGCGGAGAAGATCAGGCCGATCCCGAAGAACACCGCCGCGGTCACCACGATGATGCCGAGCAGGATCGGGATGAGCGCCTTGTCTTCCTTGCGCTGCATCTGGAACGCCTGCCAGAACTGACCGCGCCGTTCCTTGCCCGCGGCCCGCGTCGCGACGCGGGCCGCCTTCTTGTCGGCCGGGGAGACCTTCGCCTTGGTCCCCGCCTTGCTCCCGGCCCTGTTCGTGTCCTTCGCCATAATTGTTGAGGATACGGGTGCTGGTGCCGTCCTCGCAGACGCCGCTCGGAGCTGGGTGCGGCTAGCTGCTCGGCGCCAGGCGGGCCATCAGCGAGCTGGCCTCCTGGGTCGCGGTACCCGCCTGGGCGAGGTGGGCCAAGTTCTCGGGCACGGACTGTCCGCGGTGCGCCAGGGCCTGGGTGAACAGCCGTCCTGCACGATAGGAGCTGCGGACCAGCGGGCCGGCCATGACGCCGGCGAAGCCCAGCTCGCGCGCCACGTCGGAGTGGGCCACGAACTCCTCGGGCTTGACCCAGCGGTCAACGGGGTGGTGACGGGGGCTGGGGCGCAGGTACTGGGTGATGGTGATGATCTCGCAGCCCGCGGAGTGCAGGTCGCCCAGCGCCTCGTCGATCTCGTCGGGGGTCTCGCCCATGCCCAGGATCAGGTTTGACTTCGTCACCAGCCCGGCCTCGCGCGCGGCCGTGATCACGTCCAGGCTGCGCTGGTACCGGAAGGCGGGACGGATGCGCTTGAAGATGCGGGGCACGGTCTCCACGTTGTGCGCCAACACCTCCGGACGGGAGGAGAACACCTCGGCCAGCTGCTCGGGCACAGCGTTGAAGTCCGGGATCAGGTTCTCCACGCCGGTCCCGGGGTTGAGCTCGTGAATCTTGCGCACGGTCTCGGCGTAGAGCCACGCCCCGCCGTCGGGCAGGTCGTCGCGCGCGACACCGGTGATGGTGGAGTAGCGCAGCCCCATGGCCTGCACCGACTCGGCGACCCGGCGTGGCTCGTCGCGGTCGAGGGCGTCGGGCTTGCCGGTGTCGATCTGGCAGAAGTCGCAGCGTCGGGTGCACTGCTCACCGCCGATGAGGAAGGTGGCTTCGCGGTCCTCCCAGCACTCGTAGATGTTGGGGCAGCCAGCCTCCTCGCACACCGTGTGCAGGCCCTCGCGCTTGACCAGGGCCTTCAGCTCGGTGAACTGGGGTCCCATCTTGGCCCTGGTCTTGATCCAGCTCGGCTTGCGCTCGATCGGGGTCTCGGCGTTGCGGACCTCGAGGCGGAGCAGCTTTCGTCCCTCCGGTGCAATCGTCACTGCTGCGACGGTACGCCCGACTCCGGGTTGTGTCCGTCCATGGGGTCCGGTGGGCGGGTGGGTGCCGGGTCCGGTGGGAGGACGGGTACCGGGTCGACGCCGGTCTGCTCCGCGGTCAGCGCCCACACCCCCGCGGCCCAGCTCTCGTTGGCGGCGGCGGCGGCCCGCACCTCGGCGGGTGCACCCCGTACCTGCCCGAGGCCCCGGGGTCCGTAGAAGCGCCCGCTGACCACCGCCGGGGCGACGGCTGCGTACAGCTGCGGCAGGGCGCCGGCGGACGCTGACTGCCCGAGCAGGCGTGTGCTCGAGCTCATCACGGTGCGCGCGATCGGTGGGGCGTGGGCCATCATCGCCGGCACCAGCCCGGTGGAGCTGAAGCCCGGGTGTGCGGCGACGCTGGCCACGCTCACCGGCCCCGGCTGGGCGCGCAGCCGACGGTCCAGCTCGACCGCGAACAACAGGTTGGCCAGCTTGGACAGGGCGTAGGACCCCCACGGCGAGTAGCGCTCCCCACGACTGGTGTCGTCGAGGTCGGTGGGCACGATGGCGCCCCTCCGGTGCGCGAGGCTGGAGACGGTGACCACCCGCGAACCGGGGCGGGCCGCCAGGGCCGGGTAGAGCAGCCAGGTCAGCGCTGCGTGGCCGAGGTGGTTGGTGCCCCACTGCGACTCGAAGCCGTCGACCGTGAAGCGCAGGGGCGGGGCCATCACCCCGGCGTTGTTGACCAGGATGTCGAGGGTGCCGCCGGTGCGGTCCAGGGCGGCAGCGGCTCCGGCGCGGACCGAGGCCAGGTCGGCGAGATCCAGGGCCAACAGCTCGGGCTCGGCCCCCCCGGCCGTGGCCGCCACGGCGGTCCGGGCGCGCGCGCCCTTGTCGGGGTCCCGGCTGCCCAGCAGGACCCGCGCCCCGTGCCGGGCCAGCTCGGTGGCCGTGACCAGGCCCAGTCCTGAGGTGGCCCCGGTGACCAGTGCGGTCCGACCAGTCAGGTCCGGCATGTCGGCCGCACTCCAGGCGGCCATGCTCAGCCCTGCAGGGCGGGGGCCAGGTCCAGGGTGAGCCCAGCCGGCGCGGGTGCCGCTGCAGAGGCGCGGTGCAGCTCACGGTCGGTCACCG
>JBDTDI010000021.1:0-8438 GCA_039923155.1 Mycobacteriaceae bacterium
AGGTGGCCCAACAGCTGTCCGACGGTGGGCCCCAGCGCCTCGACCCCGCCCTGCTCGCCCCCAGCGGCGGCGCCACGCTCGTCCAGGTCGTCGGCGCCGACGGGCGCGTGCTGGCGGCCACCCCCGGGTCGACCGGGCCGGGCCTGGTCGACCCGGGTCAGCTGGGTTCGGCGGGCACGGTCAGCACGTTCCACCCGGAGAAGATCTCGCCGGAGCTGCGGGTGGCCGCGGAGACCGTGCCGGCGACGACGCCACCGCTGACCGCGATCGCCGCCGTGGAGCAGCAGCCCATCACCAACACCCTCAGCGTGGTCGCGGCGCTGCTGGCCGGTGGGGTCCCGGTGGTGGTGCTCGTCGTGGCCGGTGCCACCTACGTCCTCGTCGACCGTTCGCTGCGGCCGGTGGAGCAGATGCGGCGCTCCGCCAGCGCCATCTCCACCGCCGACCTGTCCGACCGGCTGCCGGTGCCCCAGACCCGGGACGAGGTCGCCCGGCTCGCGACGACGCTGAACGCGATGCTGGACCGGGTCGAGGCCGGGCACGGCGCACAGCGGCGCTTCGTCGGCGACGCCTCCCACGAGCTGCGCAGCCCACTGGCCACCCTGACCACCGCCCTCGAGGTCGGTGCGCGCAACCCTGACTTCCTCGACCACGAGCTGCTGACCGACCGTCTGCTGCCCGAGGCCGTCCGGATGCAGCACCTGATCGACGACCTGCTGCTGCTGGCCCGCGCCGACGAACGGGGACTGCCGCTGCGGACGGTCGACGTCGACCTGGACGACATCCTGGACACCGAGGCCGCGCGGCTGCGCGCCGCCCCCGGCCCTGCCGTGAGCGTGCACACCTCACCCACCCGGGTCCGCGGGGACTCCGAGCAGCTCACCCGCGCGATCCGCAACCTGGTCGACAACGCCGCCCGCCACGCTCGGCAGTCGGTGACCCTGCACTGCTCCACCGACGGTGACCTGGTCCAGGTGGTGGTCGCCGACGACGGTCCCGGGATCGAGGTGGAGCAGCGCCACCGGGTGCTGGAGCGGTTCGTGCGCCTGGACGACGGGCGCGCGCGCTCCGCGGGTGGCTCCGGTCTGGGGCTCGCGATCGTCGCCGAGATCGTGGCCGCGCACGGCGGGGACGTGCGTATCGGGGCGTCGCGGGACGGCGGGGCCGAGGTGACCCTCACCCTGCCCCGCACCCCGCCGCCGTCCGGTCAGCCGCCGTCGTCGGCGAGCCGGTAACCGACCCCGCGCAACGTCTCGATGGAGCTGGTGTGGAACGGGGCGTCGATCTTGCGCCGCACGTAGCCCACGTAGACCTCGACGACGTTGTCCGCGCCGCTGTGGTGCTCGTCCCACACCCCCCGCAGAATCTCCGCCTTGGTGACCACGGATCCCTTGTGCTGCATCAAGAACTCCAGCACCCCGTACTCACGGGGGGTGAGGTCCAGGACGGTCCCGTCGCGCACCACCCGCCGCCGGGCCGGGTCCAGGCTCAGCGACCCCGCCTGCAGCACCACCGGTCGGGCGGGAGCCCCGCGCCGGTGCAGCGCCCGCAACCGAGCCACCAGCACCGGGAAGCTGGCCGGCTTGGTCAGGTAGTCGTCGGCACCGAGGTCGAAGGCGTCGGTCTGGTCGTAGTCACCGTCCTTGGCCGTCAGCATCAGCACCGGGGTCCACACCTCCCGGGCGCGCAGCTGCTTGAGCACGTCGTAGCCGTTGAGGCGCGGCAACATGATGTCCAGCACGATGACGTCGAACTGGCGCTCGCTGCCGAGCCAGAGCCCGTCCACGCCGTCGGCGGCGGTCTCGACCACGAAACCTTCCGCCACCAGCCCCCGACGCAGCGTCTCGGCGAGGTTCACCTCGTCCTCCACCAGCAGGATGCGCACGCGCCCATGGTGCCTCACGTCCGCGCAGGCCCGCTCGGGTCTGCTCAGGTCTTCAGGGCTGCCGCCATCGCCTCGCGCGGCGCGGGTCGGCCCGTGAACAGCTCAACCTGGCCGTAGGCCTGGTGCAGCAGCACCGACAGCCCACCCCCCACGCGCCCACCGTGGCGGCGGACGGCGGTCGCCACCGGCGTGGGCCACGGGTCGTAGAGCACGTCCAGCACACGGGGACAGCGAGCCAGTCCCTCGGCGACCGCGGCCGAGCCGGCCGCGGGCACCGTGCTCACGGCCACGTCGGCGCCGGTGGCCACCCGGTCGAGCTCGCCCACCTCCACCACGCGCACAACCAGTCCCGCGTCCTGGCCGCACGCGAGGGCCCCTGCCGCCCGGTCCGCGTCCCGCGCGACCAGGTCGACCTCCGCCGCACCCAGCCCGGCGAGCGCGACCAGGGCCGCGCGGGCGGTACCCCCGGCCCCGACGAGGACGCAGCGCGCCCCGTGCAGGTCGCCGCACCCCAGCTCGTCCAGGGCGCCACCGATGCCGTCGACGTCGGTGCAGTCGGCGTGCCACCCGCCGGCGCGGCGAACCAGGGTGTTCGCCGCGCCCACGGCCCGGGCGCGGGCGGTCGTCGTGTCGGCCACGGCCAGGGCGGCGAGCTTGGCGGGCATGGTCACCGACAGTCCTACCCACTCCGGAGCGAGGGAGGCCACCAGTGCGGCCACTCCTGCGGCCTCGCACTCGACTCGTCCGTAGGACCAGCCGGTCAGCCCGAGCGCGGCGTAGGCCGCCCGGTGCAGCACCGGCGATCGGGAGTGGGCGACGGGCGAACCGATCACCGCCGCGCGACGAGGGGTGAGATCAGCCGAAGACACCGTTGGCCTGGGCCCGCTGGATGGCCTTCTCGTGCTCCGGGAAGGTGTCCGAGAAGACCGTGGTCCCTTTGGTGTCGACGGTCACGAAGTACAACCACCGGCCCGCCGCCGGCTTCTCCGCCGCGGTGAGCGCACCGTCGCTGGGGGAGGCGATGGGGGTCTGCGGCAGGCCCGCGGTGGCGTAGGTGTTCCACGGGGTCACGTCGGCCCGGTCGCCCGGCGTGGTCGCGACCGCCTGCACGTCCAGGGGGTAGTTCACCGTCGAGTCGAACTCCAGCTTCTGCTTGACCGCCAGCCGGTTGTAGACCACCCGCGCCACCTTGGAGAAGTCGGCCGGCAGGGCTTCGCGCTGCACCAGGGACGCGACGACCAGGACCTGGTAGGGGTTGAGCCCGGCCACGGTGAGGTCCGGCAGCCCCAGCTTCGCGAACCCGCCGGCCGAGGACGTCAGCAGCTGGGTCAGCTGGACGGTGGCGGGTGCCCCGGGCTTGAGGTCGTAGCTGCCGGGACGGATCAGTCCTTCCAGACGACGGTCCTTCTCCTTCACCGCGGACACGCTCTTCAACGCCCAGCTCGGCACCCCGAGCGAGGCGAGGTCGGCCGTCGCGGCCGCGGTCTGCAGGTCCTTGCGCGACGTGCACCGCTGCTTGCCGTTGAGCTCCACGCACGAGGCCTTCTGGATCCGGGTGAGGATCCCGTCGGTCACCTTGCCCGTCTTGCCCTTCACGTCAGCAAGCTGGAGCCCCTCCGGGAGCACCAGGTCACCGACCCGCGCCTGCTTGGACACCAGCCGGGTCACGGCGTCACCCGCGGGCAGCCGGGTGCGCAGCTGGTAGTAGCCGGGCTGGATCGTGGCGATCGCCGGGTTGCTCGCCGCGGCCGAGGTGAACAGCGACGCACTGGCCACCACCCCGTCGGCCACCAGCGTCGCCCCGATCTCCCGGGTGGAATCACCGTCCTTGACCTGCACCACCACGTCGGACACCCCGGAACCGGTGAAGTCGGACGGCCCGCTGTCACCGAAGCCGAGACCACCCAGCAAGGATCGCCCACCGAAGTAGACCCCGCCCGCCAGCACCAGCACGAGCACGACGGCGACGACCGAGCCCGTGCGACGCCGTCGCCGGGCCGCGGTCCGGCGCTCGGTGGCCTTGCGCGACTCCGTCCGCGAGCGACCACGACGAGGGACCTCGCCGACCACGTCGTGACGCTGGGGCAGCGCACGGTGCTGGTCCCGCCAGCCCTGGTTGTCGCCGGAGCGCGCGTGTCGGTCGGGTCCCTCCGGGTCACCGCCGAGCAACCCGAGGTCGTCGTTCACCACGTGGTCTCCACCGGTTGGTCGGCCACCGGTTGGTCGGCCACCGGTGGGTTGGCCACTGCCAGCAATCGGCGGGCGTCCAGCCAGGACTGCAAGATCTGCACGGCCGCGGCCTGGTCCACCACCGCGCGCTGGTGCTGCCCACGAACCCCCACCTCGACCAGGGTGCGGGCGGCGGCCACGGTGGTCAGCCGCTCGTCGGCCAGGCGCACGGGCACCGGGTCCAGCGCCCGCCGCAGGTAGCGCGCGTAGGTCGCGGTGAGAGCGGCGGCCCGGCCGTGCTCGCCGCGCAGGGTCTGCGGCAGCCCGACCACGACCTCCACCACCTCGAGCTCGCGGGCCAGGGCCTGCACGCGGGCCAGGTCGGCGGTGTCGGGCCCGGTCTGGCGCGGCGATCGGGGCACCGTCTCCACCGGCGTGGCCAGCACCGCGTCGGGGTCGCTGACGGCGACGCCGACCCGCACGCTGCCGACGTCCACGCCGAGGCGCCGGCCTCGCCCAGGGTCGTCGACCCCGGGTCGGTCGGGTTGAGCACGCCTCACGCCACCACCTGCGCCAGGTGGGTCCGCAGCGCCTGCACGGCCGCCGGCACCCCGGCCGGCGCGTCCCCACCCCCCTGGGCCAGGTCGGGCTTGCCCCCGCCGCGCCCGCCCACGGCTGGACCGAACACCCCCACCAGGTCACCGGCGCGCATGCCGTTCTCGCGGGCGGCCGCGGTGGTGGCCACCACGAAGCTCACCCGCTCCCCGGCCGTGGAGAACAGGGCCACGACCCCGCGCTGCTGACCGAGCTTGCCGCGGACCTCGCCGGCGAGGGTGCGCAGGTCTGGCCCCGTCACCCCGTCCGGGGCCGGGGTGGCCACCAGGAGCACGTCGCCGATCCGCTCTGCACCCGCCGCGAGCTGGTCGGCGGCGGCCAGGGCGGACACCGCACGGGCCCCCGCCAGCTCACGCTCGGCCTCCTTGAGTCGCGCCAGCAGGGCTTCGACCCTGGCCGGCACCTCGTCGTCGGGCACCTTGAGGGTGGCCGCCAGCCCCTGCACCAGGGCACGCTCGCGAGCCAGGTAGCGGTAGGCGTCCAGGCCGACGAAGGCCTCGACGCGGCGCACCCCGGAGCCGACCGAGGACTCCCCCAGCAGCGTCACCGGGCCGACCTGCGAGGAGTGCTCGACGTGCGTGCCACCGCACAGCTCGACCGAGAAGGGCCCCCCGATCTCCACCACCCGGACCTGCGCGTCGTAGGTCTCGCCGAACAGCGCCAGGGCTCCCATCTGCTGCGCGCCGTTCATGTCGGTGTGGACCACCAGCACCGGAAGGTCGTCGCGCACCGCGCGGTTGGCCACTTCCTCGACCTCGCTGCGCGTGGCGGCGGACAGCCCGCCCTGCCAGGCGAAGTCGAGGCGGAGGTAGCCGGGCTTGTTGTAGGAGCCCGACTGCAGCGCGCTGGGCCCGAGCACCTCACGCAGGGCGGCGTGCACCAGGTGGGTGCCGGAGTGGCCCTGCCGGGCGCCTGCCCGCCAGACCGGGTCGACGTGGCTGCTCACCTCCACACCCTCGACGACCTCGCCCGCGCTCACCCGCACCCGGTGCACCCACAGCTGCTTGGCGACCTTCTGGACGTCGAGCACCTCGGCGTCGAAGTCGGCTCCGGTGATCCGACCGGCGTCGCTGTCCTGTCCACCGGACTCGGCGTACAGCGACGTGCGGTCCAGCACCAGCTCCACCACGTCACCAGCACTCGCCCGCTGCGTGCGCACCCCGTCGGCCAGCACCCCGATCACCCGGCCCTCGGTGACCAGCTCGTCGTAGCCGGTGAAGTCGGTGGGCCCCGACGCGAGCAGCTCCCGGTAGGCGGTCAGGTCACCGTGCGCAGTCTTGTTCTTCTGCGCGTCGGCCTTGGCCCGGGCACGTTGGGTGGCCATCAACGAGCGGAACCCGGCCTCGTCGACGCTCAGGCCCGCCTCCGCGGCCATCTCCAGGGTCAGGTCGATCGGGAAGCCGTAGGTGTCGTGCAGCGCGAACGCCTTCTCCCCACCGATCAGGGTCGACCCGCTCGCGCGCACCTGCTCAGCGGCGGTGTCGAACAGGGCCGAACCCGCCTCGAGCGTGCGGGCGAACGCCGTCTCCTCGGCGACGGTGATCCGGTCAATGCGCTCGAACTCGCTCACCAGCTCCGGGTAGGACGTGGCCATGGAGTCCCTGACCACGGTGACGAAGCGGTGCATGCTGGGCTCGCGGATGCCCAGCAGACGGGCCGAGCGCACTATGCGCCGCAGCAGCCGGCGCAGCACATACCCGCGGCCCTCGTTGCCGGGGGTGACCCCGTCGCCGACGAGCATGACGGCGGTGCGGGCGTGGTCGGCGATGACCCGGAAGCGGACGTCGTCGGGACCACCGGCGCCGTAGCGGCGTCCGGACAGCTCCTCGGCGGCGGTGATCACCGGGCGCACCAGGTCGATCTCGTAGACGTTGTCCACGTCCTGCAGCAGGAACGCCACCCGTTCCACACCCATGCCGGTGTCGATGTTCGGCCGCGGCAGGGGCCCGAGGATCTCGAAGTCGTCCTTGCTCGTGCCCTCGCCACGCTCGTTCTGCATGAACACGAGGTTCCAGATCTCGACGTAGCGGTCCTCGTCGGCCTTCGGGCCGCCCTCCACGCCGTGCTCGGGGCCCCGGTCGTAGTAGATCTCCGAGCACGGACCGCACGGCCCGGGAATGCCCATCGACCAGTAGTTGTCGGCCATCCCGCGGCGCTGGATCCGGTCGGCGGGCAGGCCCGCCACCTCCTGCCACAGGCCGAACGCCTCGTCGTCGTCGAGATAGACCGTCGCCCAGAGCCGTTCGGGGTCGAAGCCGTACCCGCCGTCGTCGGTGCTGGAGGTGAGCAACGACCAGGCGTGGGCGATCGCGTCGCGCTTGAAGTAGTCCCCGAAGGAGAAGTTGCCCGCCATCTGGAAGAACGTGTTGTGGCGGGTGGTCACGCCGACGTTCTCGATGTCCCCGGTGCGCACGCACTTCTGCACGCTCGTGGCCCGGGGGTACGGGGCGGGCACGTCACCGAGGAAGTAGGGCACGAACTGGACCATGCCGGCCCCGACGAACAGCAGGTTGGGGTCGTCGAGGATCAACGAGGCGCTGGGCACAGGGGTGTGGCCCGCGGCAACGAAGTGGTCCAGGAAGCGCTGGCGGATCTCGTGGGTCTGCACTGGTGTCCTTCTCTGGCAATCAGTCTGTGGGGGTGGTGTTCTCGTCGGGTGGGACCCACGCGTGCCGCCCACCGGGGGTCGGTCGGGGGTTGGGCGACGGCAACGCGGTGCGCGGGGCCGGTTCCGGGGTCGGA
Source organism: Mycobacteriaceae bacterium (assembly GCA_039923155.1). GTDB lineage: Bacteria > Actinomycetota > Actinomycetes > Mycobacteriales > Mycobacteriaceae > Rhodococcus_D. The sequence goes on from JBDTDI010000021.1 coordinate 7,412, forward strand.
ACCGGTGCACCTCGGCGCTGCCGCTCCCGCATCGCGGCTGCGCCGAGCGCCACGCCCGCCAGCAGCCAGATCAACCTCACCATCACGCGCAGCACAGTACCCGTGCCGCTGTGCCCGGGCCCCGAGCCCGAGCCTGGTGACCACCTCCTCGCCTAAGGTCCCGGACATGGATGACCTGCGCCTCGGCGATGACCTGCGCGTCTTCTCCGACGCCTCTCCCTCCCCGTCGCACGCCGTGGCCGAGATGGCGCGACGGCTGCGCCTCGCCGGTTTCACCGAGCTCGACGAGGCCGACCGCTGGGCGGTGACCCCCGGCCAGAGGCACTACGTGATCCGCGGCGGGGGCAGCATCGTCGCGTTCCGGGTGGGTTCGGCCGCACCGTCGGAGGCGGGCCTGCGCCTGCTCGGCGCGCACACCGACTCCCCCACCTTCAAGGTCCGCCCCCACCACGACGTACGCCAGGCCGGCTACCGCCTCGTCGGCGTCGAGACCTACGGCGGGCTGCTCGCCCACACCTGGCTCGACCGGGAGCTGACCGTCGCCGGCCGGGTGTCGTTGCGGGGCGGCGAGATGCGCCTGGTGGTGCTCGGTGGCTCCCCGCTGCGGCTGCCGTCGCTGGCCATCCACCTCGACCGATCCGTCCGCGACGGCCTCACCCTGGACCCGCAGCGCCACCTCGTCCCGATGTGGAGCAGCGACCTCGGCACCGAGCCCGGGCTCGCCGACGCGCTGGCGGCGGAGCTCGGGGTCGAGGTGGACGACATCGTCGCGCACGACCTGGTCCTCACCGACACCCAGCCCGCGGCGGCCACCGGGGCGCAGGGCACCTGGATCGCGGCCCCGAGGCTGGACAACCAGACCAGCTGCCACTCCGGTACCCACGCCCTGATCGACTCGGCCCCGGCGGCACACACCCAGGTGCTGGTGGCCAACGACCACGAGGAGGTGGGCAGCGGCTCGGCGGAGGGAGCGCGGGGGTCGTTCCTCGCCGACGTGCTGGCCCGGATCGTCGCCGCGACCGGGGAG
>JBDTDI010000022.1:0-3909 GCA_039923155.1 Mycobacteriaceae bacterium
TCCTGGCGGCCGACGCCTCGGGATACATCACCGGCCAGGTCTGGAGCGTCAACGGAGGTCTCGACATGTGATGGCCGGGCGACCGGCTCGCGATCGCTCCAAGCCCCCGACGCCCGTGAAGCGGTGACTCAGCATGCAACCCTTTGAGCTCAACAGACACGGAAAGATCGTCTTTCCGTCCAACTTCCTGCCCGATCTCGACTTCTCCACCTTCGACAGTCTTGAGCAGCTGGATGCCGTCGTCCGTCGTGACTTCGACACGAAAGCGCCGACGGGTACCGACATCCTCGCCCAGATCGAGGACGGCTCGTACGCGAACAAGTTCGAGCTGATGCGAGACATGGCGTTGAACCTGTTCTGGGCCAATCGCTTTGCGATGACGATGTATGACGTGCGGCCCACGCGCTGGGCTGACGTGCCCCGCACCCGCGAGGACGTCTTCGTGCCGATCCAGACGCCGTGGCAGGACAGCGAAGCCAAGGTGTCTGCGGTCGAGTCCGCCTATCCGGACATGCCTGCGCGGTGGGACGCCACGGTGGAGGACGACATCTTCGGCGTCCTGTTCGACGTGTTCGGTCACCGCCGCAACCACGCGACAGAGCTTTCGGCCGTCCTACCCACCGTGGCCACGCTGTTGTCCGATCCAGGTCATCAGACGTTGCGCCTGACCCGGTACGACCCCGATTTCCGCCGGTACAGCTACGACGAGATGCTCGACTGCAACGAGGACGTGGCGGAGCTCGAAGCCCTGCGCCGCTGGTCGATGGTCCTGCACAACCAGTACCCCTGGGATCGCGCGAACGCCACCCTCGTCGAGGTGGGGAGGCTGCGGGACGACGACTACGTGGTTGCCTTCCACCCCCGCGACCGCGAGGTGGAGCGGTTCCTCTCCCGGGTGTCGTCCCCGGCGGCGGCCCGAGTCGGCGGAGGAGCTCCGACACCCGAGGCGGTACCGCCGGTTCGCCCCTACCCCGCGATCGATGTGCGCCGGGACTTCGCGGTGCAGCCCGCCATCTTGGCCCTGGCCGTCGAGCACGGTGAGCAGGTGTGCACGAACGCGGACGTGATTCGCAACTCGGCCTACAACTGGTCACCGATGGCCGCCGAGGAGATCCAGGCCAAGACCGGCATCGAGCAACGTCGCTACACCTCCCGCAGCCTGGAAGAGCTGACTCTGCAGGCCGCCCGGTCGGCGCTGGACCACGCCAGGGTGGGTCCGGCGGAGGTTGGGGCGGTCATCGTCTGCACCTGCACCAGCTCCCGGCTCATTCCCTCGATCGCGACGTGGCTCTCCGGTGCGTTGGGCATCCAGCAGACCCACGCCTCGGTCGACCTGGTGGCCGCGTGCGCGGGCAGGAGCTACGGGCTGGCCGAGGCCTGCCGCATCCTCCAGCAGGTGCAGCGCCCCGTGCTGCTGGTCTGTGCGGAGAAGTTCTCCGACAAGATCGGCAACGTCCGGCCCTCGCGGATGATCTTCGGCGACGGTGCTGCGGCCATCGTCGTCGGCGTCGCACCCCCAGACTCGCCTCCGGACATCGAGTACATGCAGACCTACGCCAGCGGACCGACCAGCCAGGTCAACTCGATCATCTGGCCCAACCCCGCGTTCGGCAACAACATCACGGTCTACGGCCCGGAGGTCAAGGCGCTCGCCGGCCGCTACCTGGCGCAGATGCTCGATGACATCAAGGCCCTCCCGGACCCGGACGGGGTCGCTGGTTCGCTGCTGGACAGCATCGAGCTGATCGTCCCGCACCAGGCGAACAAGACCATGGTGATCGACCTCGCGGCGGCCTCCGGGCTCTCGGCGGACCAGCTGTACTTCAACGTCGAGCAGGTGGGCAACGCCTCGTCGGCGAGCATTCCGTTGGCCATCCACGACGCGGTCCGTGACGGGGTGATCACCGCTGCGACGCGGGTCTTCGCCCCGGGTTTCGGTGCCGGTGCAGTAGCCGGTTACGCGGTGCTCCGAGTCGATCCGGCCGTCGTGGCCCTGGCTCCGGAGACCGCAGCCCCGGCCGACTCTGCGTCGACGGACCCTCCGCGAGGCGCTTCCTCCACCGACGATGTGGCCTTGGCGTTCGGATGAGCCGGGGTCGCGGATCGGCAGCTGACCTCGTCCAGACGGGTGGTAGGTGACGTGATGTTCAAGCGAATCGCCGTGGTCAACCGGGGAGAGGCGGCCGTACGGCTGATCAGGGCGGTGCGGGAGCTGAACGCCGAGCACAGCTACGGGATCAGGACCATCGCGATGCACACGGAGGCCGAGCGGCGCGCGATGTTCGTCCGCCAGGCTGACGAGGCGGTGTGCCTGCGCGGTGGTGGCTCGGCGAGCAGCCCCTACCTCGACCACGGAGAGCTCGAACGCGCACTGCTCGTCGCCAGGGCCGACGCAGCGTGGGTCGGCTGGGGGTTCGTCGCCGAGGACCCGGCTTTCGCGGAGCTCTGCGCCGGTCTCGGCGTGACCTTCATCGGACCGACCGCCGACGCCATGCGCCTGCTCGGGGACAAGGTGCAGGCCAAGCTGCTGGCCGAGCGCGTCGGTGTCCCCGTCGCCCCGTGGAGTGGAGGGCCCGTCGCAACCCGGGAGGACGCCCGGCGACACGCTCAGGCCATCGGCTACCCGTTGATCATCAAGGCCCGCAGCGGTGGTGGGGGGCGCGGCATCCGCAAGGTCTGGGCCGAGGATGAGATCGAGCTGGCCCTGGAGCGCACCCAGGGGGAGGCGGCGCGGTCCTTCGGCGATCCGGTGGTGTTCCTGGAACGGCTGATCACCGACGCTCGCCACGTCGAGGTGCAGGTCATCGCCGACAACCACGGCAACGTGTGGGCGCCAGGTGTCCGCGACTGCACCATCCAGCGGCGCAACCAGAAGGTTCTCGAGGAGTCCAGCTCGCCGGTGCTCAGCCGGGAGCAGGCCGACCATCTGCGCGCGGTGTCCTGCGATCTTGTTCGCGCGGCCAGCTACACCGGTGCGGGGACGGTGGAGTACCTCTACCAGCCGGTTCAGCAGAGCTTCACCTTCCTCGAGGTCAACACCCGCTTGCAGGTCGAGCACCCCATCACCGAGGCCACCACCGGGTTGGACCTGGTGAAGCTGCAGATCCTTCTCGCCAGCGGCGTGGCGCTGCAGGGCACGGCGCCACCGGAGTTCGGGCACGCCGTCGAGGCACGCCTGAACGCGGAGGACGCGGACAACGGTTTCGCACCCGCCCCCGGCACCGTGCAGCTGTTGAAGTTCCCGCTCGGGCCAGGCATCCGGGTGGACACCGGCATCGCGCAGGGCGATGTCATACCGCCCGAGTACGACTCGATGGTCGCGAAAGTCATTGCCTGGGGCCGCGACCGCCCCGAGGCCCTGGCCCGCCTGCGTACCGCCCTGCGCGAGACCACCGTCGTTCTCGACGGGGGCACGACGACCAAGTCCTTCCTGCTCGACCTGCTCGAGCGTGAGGAGCTGGTGACCGCGTCAGCTGACACCGGGTGGCTGGATCGGACCGGTGACGCAGCCACCCAGCACCCGACGCGCAGCTCCGACACCGCGCTGGTGGCCGCGGCGCTGGACGTCTACGACGCCGAGGAAGCGCGGGAACGCACCGCCTTCATCGCTTCCGCCCGAGGGGGCCGACCCCGCGCCAGCCACACCATCGGTCGCACCGTCGAGCTCAGCTACCAGGGGCAGTCCTACCAGCTCGTCGTCGGCAAGCTCGGACCGCACCGCTATCGGGTGAACGGCGACTGCGGGGACATCGAGGCGGAGGTCGACCGGCTCGGGGCGTTCGAGAGTCGCCTGACCTACGGTGGCCGCCGGTTCGAGGTCGTCTCCGTGGCCGGGCCTGCAAACTTCCTCGTCGAGGTCGACGCCGGCGCCATCCTCGTCGTCCTGGAGAGCATGAAGATGGAGACCGC
>JBDTDI010000023.1:0-16145 GCA_039923155.1 Mycobacteriaceae bacterium
TGGATGCCGCGCCCTGGGCGGACGGCCCCGCCTCCAGGTAGACCTCGACCAGATCGCCGAGCTGTTCGCGGGCATCGGCCGCGGTCACCGCCGCCGGACTGCCCGAGACGTTGGCGCTGGACACGGCCATGGGGCCGACCTCACGCAGGAGTTCGATCGCCACCGGGTGCAGCGGCATGCGCAGCATCACCGTGCCCCGGGTGTCGCCGAGGTCCCAGGCCAGCGACGGGGCCTGCTGCACCACGAGGCTGAGCCCACCCGGCCAGAACGCGGAGACGAGGTTGCGCGCCGCGGGGCGCACGGTCTGGACCAGCCCGTCGATCGAGCTCCAGCTGCCGACCAGCACGGGCACCGGCATGTCCCGCCCTCGTCGCTTGGCGGCCAGCAGCGCGGCCACTCCGGCACCGTCGAACGCGTCGCAGCCCAGCCCGTAGAGGGTGTCGGTGGGCAGCACGACGAGCCCCCCTCCGCGCAGGGCCGCCACGGCGGCGGCGAGCCCTTCGGCCCGCGGGCCGGTACGGCTGGTCTCGTAGACGGTGCTCACAAGTTCTGATCATCGCAGTACGCGGCCGCGGCCGGCTTCAGCGGGGAGGGGTCACCCGCGTTGCCGTGGTGAACCGAGCCCGCCCGGCGAGATCCGGGTGGGTCTCCACCTCCGCGTAGACGGCGCGGGCGGAGAACATCGAGTGGACGGCATCAGCGTGGCTCTCGTCGTGCTCCACGCCGATCACGCCGCCGGGACGAAGCCACAGCGCCGAGGAGGAGACGATCGGACGGATCACGTCGAGACCGTCCACCCCGGCGAACACGGCCATCGCCGGGTCGTGCTCAGCCACCTCGGGGGGCACCGAGGTGCGCGCGGGCACGTACGGCGGATTTGCGAGCACCAGGTCGACCCGCCCCGCCATCTCCGGAAACAGCGCACGGTCCGTCACGTCCCCGCGGTGCAGCCGGATGCCCCGCAGCCCCGCCGCGGCTTGGGCGTCGGCGTTGCGTCGAGCCCAGGCCAGCGCCGTCGGGTCGAGCTCGACAGCGTGCACCTCGGCGTCCGGGCGGGCGTGGGCAACCGCCAGCGCCAGCACCCCGGATCCGGTGCACAGGTCGAGCACGACCGGAGCTGTGACCGTGGTGACCGACGAGAGCGCCCAGGCGAGCAGCAGCTCGGTCTCCGGACGGGGGATGAACACCCCGGGTCCAACCTCGACCTGCAGGTCGCCCATCGCCGCCCAACCCGTGAGGTGCTGCAACGGGATGCGTTGGGCTCGTTGCGCGACGAGCCGACGGTAGGTCTCGATGGTCAGCGGATCGACCAGCGGTACCAGCGGCAACCGGCCCCGCTCCACCCCCACCACGTGAGCCGCGAGCAGCTCGGCGTCGGCCCGCGGACTGTCGACACCGGCGTCACGCAGGACGGCGATGGCCTCGATCAGGGCCAGACGCAGGGGTTGGCGGCTCACCCGTTCAGCGTGCCACGCCCCTGCGAGCCCCGTTCACCTCAGGCGCGACGCTTGCGACCCAGCACGAGCGCACCGGCTCCGAGGAGCACCAGTGCCCCACCACCGATGCCGTAGGGCAGGACGTCCGCGCCGGTGAAGGCGAGCTGGCCCTGCGCCTCGGCGACCGGCTTGGTCGCGACGGTTCCGGCGACCTGCGGTGCGGGCTTGCTCGGCGTGGTGACGACGGTGCCGGCAACCTGCACGGTCGCGCTGACCACGGGAGGGGTGGTCTGGGCGGGCGGGTAGGCGGGGGTGGTGTCGGCAGCGGCAGCTCCCGCGCCGGACACGAGGGCGACGCCGATGGCCGACACCACCATTGCGGACTTGATGGTGTTCTTCACGGTGCTGCTCCTCTGCTTGCGGATGTTCGCGCCGACGTGGAACTCATGTCGGTCGCTCTCCGTGAACAGTAGCAGTGCGTGACCGCCAGTCGAGGATGTTAACCCGTACGGGTTAACCGACGCGCTCAGCTCTGGTTACAGACCGGCACATCGGTGGTGACGGACATGGGCCGCACGAGGGGTTGCACCGGGACCTGCGGCACCCCTGGAGCCGCGGGTTCGAGCAGCGTGAACACCAGCTTGCGAGACTTTCCCGGCGGGATGTCGAGCTGCAGGGTGAACACCGGGTGGTTGCGCTCGGCGTCCACGGTGACGGTGGCCGGTCGACCGTCCACGGTCACCGACACGAGCCCGGCGCCGCTGGTGGCGTAGAGCGACACCAGCAACCGGTCGGTGCCCGGGGCGACACCAGGTCGGAGCACGCCCTTGATCCCGCCCACGTAGCCGCTGTAGCTCGCACCGGGGTCGCCGGTGTTGGTCAGGGACACCGTGACCGCGCTGCCACGCTTGGGGTCACAGTCCGCCGCGGTGTAGGTCAGCGCCCGTTCGAGGTAGTAGTCCATCTTGTTGCCGGCCGCGTTGTTGACCACGAGCCCGGCGTAGGGACCGGACGTGGCGGACACCTCGTCGGCGATGGCTGTTCCGGCCAGCACGGCCTGCTCGGCGGGGCGCGAACTCCACACCGCGAGCCGACGCTCCGTCACCGCTCGCGACAGCTGGCGCACCAGCGCCGGCAGGGAGCCGCTGTCCGCTGACAGCACCTGGGTGGAGACCGCCGCCGCCACGCCCTGCTGGAAGGCCAACCGGGCGGCGTTGTCCTCGGCGTAGCGGCTGTACGCCTCGGACTCGACCAGGCGCACCACGTTGGCGCCGGAGACCTTCTCCCCGGTGGGCAGGGTCACCGGTCCGCTCGCGGCGAGCATGTAGGACAGCGCGACGGGGTCGACCAGCGCGGCGCCGTCGATCTGCTGACCGGTCTGCTGCTTCCACAGGGACGCCCAGATCTGGGCGGCGTAGGGGAAGTGCGCAGTCAGGTTGCTGTTGTACCAAGCCCTGGTGCTGCCGTAGGGCGAGTAGCGGTGGGCGAAGTCGGCGCCGAGGTCGATGCCTGGCGCGGCACCGGTGTCGAGGTCGTCGTTGTTACCCATCCGGGTTATCTTGAGCCGACCACGGTCGGCGGTGATGATGGCGTAGGCCCCGACGAGGCCGCCCGTTCCCCGCGACTCCGCGTTGGTCTGGAAGCCCACGAAGTAGTTCCGGGGGCCGTCGGCGCCCAGCATCGCAGGGACCAGCGTCAGGGTCCGGTCGGCGGTGTCGAGCAGCCCCGCCAGCTGATCCACCTGGCCCACCAGGTCGGTGCGCGCAGCGTCGACCTGTGACACGAGCCCGGCCGAACCGACGTCGTGGGCGCGTCGCACCAGCGCGGGCATGGCCAGGGCGGCTGCGTGGACGGCGGGTTGCGCCTTGACGACGGCACCCAGGTCCACGGCTCCGTCCGCCGCCCGCAACCGCTTCAGGTTGATCCCGCCCCCCGCCTTGACCACGGGCACCGCGACCTGGTCCACCACGTCGTCGGCAACGGCCGAGAGCTGGCCCACCGTCTGGAACGTCGGGCCGACCAGCGGGAGGTGTGCCGCGCCGCGCCACACCCAGGACGACGTTCGCCCCCGGGCGGAGGCGGCGTCCTTCGAGGCCACTCCGACCGCTACAGACGCCAGGTCCAGCTTCCCGTCGGACACCGCGGTTCGAGCGATGCCGAGCTGTTTCTGCGCCGCCGTGAGCTCGGCGCGCACGTGCCAGGCCTGGTAGCCCACGTAGGCCACGCCGAGGAGCAGCAGCACCAGCGCGCCGAGCACCACCGTGCGAACGCGGCGGTTGGGGCGCCCGGTCCCGCTCGACTGATCTTCGCTGTCGACGGAGCTGTCATCCGGGCTGGCGTCGCCACGCTCACCGCCCGACGGGTCACCGTCCTCGCTCATCGGTCTTCTTCCCCCCGCTCTCGGTCATCGCTGCCGACCGCACGGTAGCGGTCAGCGCTGGTGGTCCGCGGTGAGGCGCTCGGCTCGATCGGCGACGGCGAGGGCGTCCAGCACCGGATCGAGCTCGCCGTCGAGGACCGCGTCGAGGTTGTGCGCCTTGAACCCGATGCGGTGGTCCGCGATCCGGTTCTCCGGAAAGTTGTAGGTGCGGATCCGCTCGGAGCGGTCCACGGTGCGTACCTGGCTCAGCCGTTCGGCCGACGCCTGGGCCGCCGCCTCGGTCTCGGCCGCGGCCTGCAGACGCGCCGCGAGCACCTGCAGGGCGCGCGCCTTGTTCTGCAGCTGGGACCGCTCGTTCTGGCACGTCACCACGATCCCCGTCGGCAGGTGGGTCAGGCGCACGGCCGAGTCCGTGGTGTTGACCCCCTGCCCACCCTTGCCCGAGCTGCGGTAGACGTCGACCCGCAGGTCGGCCTCGTCGACGACGACGTCGGCCACGTCATCGGGTTCGGGGTAGACGAGCACGCCTGCGGCCGAGGTGTGGATGCGCCCGGCCGACTCGGTGACCGGAACCCGCTGCACCCGGTGCACCCCGCCCTCGAACTTCAGTCGTGACCACACCCCGTCTCGCCCAGCATCGCGGGCGCGCACGGAGATCGTCGCGTCCTTGTACCCGCCGAGGTCCGAGGTGGTGGCGTCGAGGATCTCGGCACGCCAACCGTGGCGCTCGGCGTGGCGCAGGTACATCCGCACCAGGTCCGCAGCGAACAGGGCCGACTCCTCGCCCCCCTCCCCCGACTTCACCTCGAGCACCACGTCGTCGCCGTCGTGGGCGTCACGGGGCGCGAGCAGGTCGGCCAGCCGACGGTCGAGGTCCGACACGCGGTCCGCGAGGGACCGCGCCTCGGCGGCAAAATCGCTGTCCTCGGTCGCCAGCTCGGTCGCCGCGGCAAGGTCGGCCCGGGCCGCAACGAGCTCGTCGTGCAGACCCACCACGGGGCCGAGCTCGGCGTAGCGCTTGGCCGCACGACGAGCCGCAACCGGGTCCGTGTGCAGCTGCGGATCGGCCAGCTGCTGGGTGAGTCCGGCGTGTTCGGAGAGCACGTCGTCCACCATCGTGGCGGGGATGGGTGTACTCACTCTGGGCTCCTGGTGGCGGGACTGGCTCGAAGAACGCGTCAGCGCCCGCCCTGCGATGCAGGACGGGCGCTGGGCGGGGCGCTAGGAGGCAGCGTTCTCGGTGCTGGCCTTCTCGTCCTTCTTCTCCGCCACGGCGCGCTTGCCGTAACGGGCCTCGAAACGGGCAACCCGGCCGCCGGTGTCCAGGATCTTCTGCTTGCCGGTGTAGAAGGGGTGACACTGCGAGCAGACCTCGACGCGGATCTCGCCGCTGCCCTTCGTGGAGCGTGTGGTGAAGGAGTTGCCACAACCGCAGGTCACGGTGGTCTCGTGGTACGTGGGGTGGATGCCGGTCTTCATGGGTGCCCTCTCATCATGGTCGCCGGGTCGCCCGCAGGGTTTGCTGGACGTGAACCGGAACCGTCTTCGGCCGCGGTCCGCCACCGGCACCAAAGTGTGCCAGAGCGGGCCGCGATGTGTTCAACCGTGCCACGGGTCGGGCTGTTCCCCGGCCCGAGCCCGTCAGCTCTCGTCGGTCTGCACCGGGCCACCGGGTGCGTTCTTGGCCACTTGCATCATGAACTCGGCGTTGGAACCGGTCTTGCGGAGCCGGTCGATGAGAAGGTCGATCGCCTGGTGGCTGTCCAGGCCCGCGAGGACCCTTCGGAGCTTCAGGATGACCTGGTACTCGTCGGGGTTCATCAGCAGCTCGTCCTTGCGGGTGCTGGACGGGTTGACGTCCACGGCGGGGAACACCCGCCGCTCGGCAATCTTGCGGTCCAGCTTCAGCTCGGCGTTGCCGGTGCCCTTGAACTCCTCGAAGATGACCGTGTCACCGGTGGAGCCGGTCTCGACCAGGGCCGTGGCGAGGATGGTCAACGAGCCACCTTCCTCAATGTTGCGGGCCGCACCGAGGAACCGCTTGGGCGGGTAGAGCGCCGTGGAGTCGACGCCACCGGAGAGGATCCGGCCCGAGGCGGGCGAGGAGTTGTTGTAGGCCCGACCGAGGCGGGTGATCGAGTCGAGCAGGACCACCACATCCATGCCCGACTCCACCAGGCGCTTGGCCCGCTCGATGGCCAGCTCGGCCACCGCGGTGTGGTCGCCGGGCGGGCGGTCGAAGGTGGAGGCGATGACCTCGCCCTTGACCGAGCGCTGCATGTCGGTGACCTCTTCGGGCCGCTCGTCGATGAGCACGACCATGAGGTGGCACTCCGGGTTGTTGACCGCGATCGCGTTCGCGATCGCCTGCAGGACTCGCGTCTTGCCCGCCTTCGGCGGGCTGACGATCAGGGCCCGCTGACCCTTGCCGATCGGCATCACCAGGTCGATGACTCGCGTGGTGAGCACGTTGGGCGTGGTCTCTAGCCGCAACCGCTGGTTCGGGTACAGGGGCGTGAGCTTGCCGAACTCCGGGCGCCGCTTGGCCGCCTCGGCGTCGCCGCCGTTGATGGTGTCGATCCGCACCAGCGGGTTGAACTTCTGCCGGTTGCTCGGCTGCTCGCCCTCGCGGGCGATGCGGACGGCACCGGTCACGGCGTCCCCGCGCCGAAGCCCGTTCTTGCGCACCAGGTTCATGGAGACGTAGACGTCGTTGGAACCGGCGAGATAGCCGGTCGTGCGGACGAATGCGTAGTTGTCGAGCACGTCGAGGATCCCGGCGACCGGCTGCAGGACGTCGTCGTCGCGAACCTCGACGTCACGCTCCTCGCGAACCTGGACGCCTCCCTCGGTGCCCCGGTCACGGCCCCGACGTCGCTCGCGGAAGCGCCGGCCACCGCGCCGGCCCCGCCCCTCGCCGTTGTCGTCGTCGCGGTCGCGGGCGCCGCCCTGCGGACCACTGTTCTGCTGGTTGCCGTTCTGCTGACCACCAGCGTTCTGCTGGTTGCCGTTGTTGTGCGACCGTGGGTTCTGCTGGTTGCCGTTCTGCTGGCCACCGCTCTGCTGGGTGGAGCTGCCCTCGGGGCCGCTCGGCGTGGTGTCCTGCACCGGGGCGTCCGTCGCGGAGCCGTTCTGGTCGCGACGCGACTGACGCTCTCGGCGCGGGGGCCGCTCGGTCGCAGTCCGGTCACCGTCCGGGGTCCGGTCAGCGTCAACCGGGGTCCCACTGGCGTTGGTGGACTCACCATCCGTCGGGGCGCTCGGCGGCTGGTCAGTGTCGGTGGAGGCTTCCGGTCGCGCGGGGGTCTCGGTGCTCGAACCCGCGGCCTCGCTGGGGCGACTCGCCGCCCTGCGCTGGCGCGTGCGGCGCGGTGCATCCTCATCGGTCGGCGAAGCCGTCGCGACCTGCTCGTCAACGGCGGCCCCGACGGGAACGGTAGGAGCGGTGGTGGACACATCCTCACGCGTGGGCGCTGCGCCGTTACGGCCAGCGCTCGGCGAGGTCGAAGCCGTGCCTCCCTGGCGCTCCTTGATGGCCGCGATGAGGTCACCCTTGCGCATCCCCGCGGTGCCGCTCACCCCGACCTCGGTCGCCAGCGTGCGGAGGTCGGCAAGGACCATTCCCGACAGGCCCACCCGCTTGCGGGGGGCGCTCGCCGCGTCAGCGGCGGCGTCGGGGAGTGTTCTGAGGTCCGTATCGGTCACGGATGTCCTTTCGTTCCCCGCATCGCCGGCACGGCAGGGCGGGGTCTCGGCCCGGTCGAGGCACACGCCAGACCGGAGGGTTCCGTCGGACCCTGTGGGGCCGACGGGACGTTCACACCGGTGGGTGTTGGAGCGCAGCGGACCGTGAACGATCAGGAGCGAGAAAGTGATCGATCCCCGAGGAGATCCCTCGAGCTGGCACCGGCGTCAACACACACGGTTGCTGAACAACGCTCACAGTAGACGTCGAGGCGTACACAAACAACACCGACCCGCCGACGGGCCCGGGTCATGTCACCAGACCCGCCGACGGGCCCGGGTCATGTCACCAGACGCACTCCGTCGGCCACGCCCGGCTCGCGCACGGTCCACCCCCTGGACTCGGCCTCCCCCCGGAGCGCTTCGGTCAGCCCCCCCACCGTCAGCGCCAGGACGCTCGGACCGGCCCCCGAGACCACGGCGGCAACCCCGGCGTGACGCAGCCGAGCCACCAGGGCGGCCGTCTCGGGCATGGCCCGCGCACGGTGGTCCTGGTGCAGACGATCCTCCGTGGCGGCCAACAAGAGCTCCGGGCGACGACTCAGCGCAAGCACCGCCAGCGCGCTGCGTCCAGCGTTGAACGCCGCGTCGGCGTGCGGCACCCGGGCCGGAAGCATTCCCCGGGTGACCTCGGTGCTCGACTCGAGCTGCGGAACCATCACCACGGGCTGCACCTCCGGGTGCACCTCCAACCGCTCGCCCCGGTACCGAGGGCCGGCGGGCGTCATCTCGGTCCAGGCGATCACGGCCCCCCCCAGCACGCTCGCGGCGGCGTTGTCCGGGTGTCCCTCGTACTCCGAGCTGCGCTGGACGAGCACGCCAGGTTCCAGCCGCGCACCGGCCAGCGCAAGCCCTGCCGCCACCCCGCAGACCACGGCGGCCGCTGAGCTCCCGAGCCCCCGGGAGTGCTCGATCATGTTGCGACAGTGAACGTCCAGGCCGGGCACCGACACCCCGTCGGACAGCGCGCCGGCCGCCTGCAGGCCGGAGACGACTGCCCGCACCACGAGGTGGGTCGCATCGGTCGGGACCTGGCCAGCCCCCTCGCCCTGCACGTGCACCCGCACCCCGGGCGCACCAATGGTGACCGTCACCTCGTCGTACAACCCCAGCGCCAGGCCGAGGCAGTCAAAGCCCGGGCCCAGGTTCGCCGAGGAAGCAGGGACGCGGACGGTGACGGAGCGTCCGATCGGCAAAGTACTCACGGCCGGCCCGATCAGAGGTCGAGCGCCCGGGCGACCGCCACCGGGTCCACCGGGATGGCGTCAACCTCCGGAACCCCGTCGATGGCCGTCGCCGGGTCCTTGAGCCCGTGCCCGGTCACCGTGCACACGATCAGCGAGCCCCGGCCCACCCACCCCTCTGCGTGTGCGGCCAGCAATCCGGCCACGCTCGCCGCCGATGCCGGTTCGACGAACACGCCCTCGCGCTCGGCGACCAGGTGGTAAGCCTCGAGGATCTTCTCGTCGGTGGCGGCCCGGAAGTGCCCGTCCGACTCGTTCTTCGCGGCCACGGCCCCGTTCCAGGAGGCAGGCGAGCCGATCCTGATCGCCGTCGCAATCGTTTCCGGGTTGCTCACGGGCTCACCGTGGACCAAGGGCGCGGCCCCGGCCGCCTGCACCCCGAGCATGCGTGGTCGAGCACTGGTCGTCCCGTCGGCTGCGTACTCGCAGTAGCCGCGCCAGTAGGCGGTGATGTTGCCGGCGTTGCCGACCGGGAGGCAGTGCACGTCCGGGGCTCGACCGAGCACGTCGCAGACCTCGAACGCGGCGGTCTTCTGCCCCTCGATGCGGACCGGGTTCACCGAGTTGACCAGGGCGATCTGGGGGAACTCGGCGGTGGTCTTGCGGGCCAGCTCCAGGCAGTCGTCGAAGTTGCCCTCCACCTGCACGATCCGGGCCCCGTGCATGACGGCCTGCGCCAGCTTGCCGAGGGCGATCTTGCCCTGGGGCACCAGCACGGCACAGGTCATTCCCGCCCGGGCCGCGTAGGCGGCGGCCGAGGCCGAGGTGTTCCCGGTGGAGGCGCAGATGACCGCCCGCTGGCCCTTGGCCCAGGCGTCAGTGACGGCCATGGTCATGCCCCGGTCCTTGAACGATCCGGTGGGGTTGGCACCCTCCACCTTGAGGTACACCTCACACCCGGTGATCTCGGAGAGCGCTTTGGCTGCGACCAGCGGAGTGGCCCCCTCCAGCAGGGTGATCGGGGTCCAGTCGCGGGCGTCGGGCAAGCGGTGCCGGTAGGCCTCGATCAGTCCCGGCCACGCTCGGTGGACGGGGGCAGCGACGGAGTCGACGCGGTCGCCGGTGGTGTGACGAACCTCGGGGACGTCGGTGCTCATGACTCGCTGCCTTCCACGCGCAGGACACTGGTCACCCGGTTGACGTGCTCCAGCTCGTGCAGGGCGGCCACCGTCGCCGCCAGGGCCGCGTCGGTCGCGGTGTGGGTCACCACCACGAGAGCGGCACCCTCGTGGCGCCCCTGCTGGCGCACCACGGAGATGCTGACCCCGCGTCGGGCGAACTCCCCCGCCACGGTCGCCAGCACACCGGCGACGTCCGCCACGTCCATGCTGACGTGGTACCGAGTGGGGGTGTCCCCCATCGGCGCCACCGCCAGCTCGGCGTGCACCGTGTCCCGCGGTCCACGACCACCCTGGACCAGGTTCCGGCACACGGTGACGAGATCACCCAGAACAGCGGACGCAGTCGGCTTTCCGCCGGCTCCTGGCCCCGAGAACATGAGCCGACCAGCAGCATCCGCCTCGACCACCACCGCGTTGTAGGCCCCGTCGACGGCGGCCAAGGGGTGGCTGCGCGGCACCATCGCCGGGTAGACCCGGGCTGAGACCCGCTCACTGCCGTCCGCGCCGGTCACTCGTTCACACAGGGCCAGGAGCTTGACGGTGCAGTCGAGTGCTCGCGCTGCCGCAAGGTCGGACGCGGTGATGTCCCGGATGCCCTCGCGGTGCACGTCCGCGGCGGTCACCCGGGTGTGGAAGGCGAGGCTCGCGAGGATGGCGGCCTTGGCTGCAGCGTCAAACCCGTCGACGTCCGCGGTCGGGTCGGCCTCCGCGTACCCGAGCCGGCCCGCCTCCTCCAGGGTCTCGGCGTACCCGGCGCCGGTGGCGTCCATGGCCGACAGGATGAAGTTGGTGGTCCCGTTCACGATTCCGGTCACCCGGGTGATCCGGTCGCCGGACAACGACTCCCGCAGCGGCCGCACGATGGGGATGGCACCGGCGACGGCGGCCTCGAAGTACAGATCGGCGCCGGAAGCGTCTGCGGCCTCGGCGAGCTCCGCGGTGTGCTCGGCCAGCAGCGCCTTGTTCGCCGTCACCACCGAGGTGCCGTTCTGCAGGGCGGTGCGCAGCAGGCTGAAGACCGGTTCGATGCCCCCGACCACCTCGACCACCACATCGACGTCGTCGCGCGCCACCAGCGCAACGGCATCGGTGGTGAGCAGCTCGGTGGGGACGGCGCGCGCCTTGTTCAGCTTGCGCACCGCGATTCCGCGCAGCTCGAGGCGGGCCCCGACCCGAGCCGCGAGCTCGTCGCCATCGCTCAGCAACAGGCGTGCCACCTCGCTGCCGACCACCCCACAACCGAGCAGGGCGACTCCGATGGTCTTCACTGTGGGGTCCTCACTGGTGCCTCCAGGCTGAGCAGGTCGGCCACCGTCTCACGCCGCAGCAGCAGCCGCGCACTGCCGTCGCGGACCGCGACGACCGCGGGGCGGGCGAGCAGGTTGTAGCGGCTGGACATGGAGTAGCAGTAGGCCCCGGTAGCGGCCACGGCGAGCAGATCGCCGGGCACCACGTCGGCGGGCAACCACGTGTCGCGCACCACGACGTCACCGCTCTCGCAGTGCTTGCCGACGACGCGGGCCAGCACGGGTTCTGCACCGGAGCTGCGCGAGACGAGGCGGCAGTCGTAGGTCGCGTCGTACAGCGCCGTCCGGATGTTGTCGCTCATCCCGCCGTCGACACTCACGTAGAGCCTGCTGGTGGCCGTACCCAGCCGGACCTCCTTCAGGGTGCCGACCTCGTACACGGTCACGGTCCCTGGTCCGGCGATCGCCCGACCAGGCTCGACGGTCACCGTCGGGCGGGCCAGCCCGAAAGCGGCGCACTCGACGTTGACGATCGCGGCGAGCTTGCGCGCCAGCTCGTCCACGGGGGGTGGGTCGTCACCGGGGGTGTAGGAGATCCCCATGCCCCCACCGAGGTCAACGGTGTGCAGGTTCGCGAGCTTCTCCGCGCCGTGCTCGTCGGTGATCGAGCGCAGCAGCCCGATCACCCGGTGGGCTGCGACCTCGAAGCCGTCGACGTCAAAGATCTGGGACCCGATGTGGCTGTGCAGCCCGATCAGGCGCAGGTGCCCGGCGCCGAGCACCCGTCGCACCGCCTCGGCCGCGTCGCCGCCGGCGAGGGAGAAGCCGAACTTCTGGTCCTCGTGGGCGGTGGCGATGAACTCGTGCGTGTGCGCCTCCACGCCGACCGTGACCCGCACCAACACGTCCTGGACCTTGCCTGCCTCGGCGGCGACGGCGTCCAGGCGCTGTATCTCCAACAGGGAGTCGACCACCACCGAACCGACGCCGGCCGCTACCCCAGCCCGCAGCTCATCCATAGATTTGTTGTTGCCGTGCAGAGCGATTCGCTCAGCAGGGAAGCCGCCGTGAAGGGCGACGGCGAGCTCGCCGCCGGAGCAGACGTCCAGCGACAGCCCCTCCTCAGCCACCCAGCGGGCAATCTCGCTGCACAAGAACGCCTTCGACGCGTAGTGCACGTTCTCGGGCGCGCCGAACGCGTCAGCCATCTCCCGGCAGCGGCCGCGGAAGTCGTTCTCGTCCATCACGAAGAGCGGCGTCCCGTAGGTCTGGGCCAGCTCTCGCACGTCCACTCCGCCGACGGTCAGCGCACCGTCAGCGCCGCGGACCGCCGAGCGCGGCCAGACCTGGGCGGGCAGGGCGTCGACCTCGGCCGGGGACAGCGGCCGCTCGGGGCGGGTCTCGGAGGTGGAGACGTCCGCGTGACGGGGTCCCGCCGGGTGCGCCCTCACATCCGCTCCGGGGCGCTGACGCCCAGCAGGTCCAGCCCACCGGCGAGCACCTCCCGAGCGGCCGCACACAGGGCCAGGCGCGCGGTATGCAGCGGACCGGGTTCCTCGTCGCCCTGGGGCAGCACCCGGCAGGAGTCGTAGAAGCGGTGGTAGTCCCCGGCCAGCGCCTCCAGGTAGCGGGCAACCCGGTGCGGCTCGCGCAGCTCGCACGCGCTGGTCAGAACCTGGGGGTACTGGCCCAGGGTGCGGGTCAGTGCGCCCTCGCGCTCGTGGGTGAGCAGGGACAAGTCGGGGGACGCGGTGAGAATCCCGAGGTCGGCGGCCGAACGAGCCAGGGCACTGAGCCGGGCGTGGGCGTACTGCACGTAGAAGACCGGGTTGTCGTTGCTGCGCGAGGCCCACACGTCCAGGTCGATGTCGATGTTGGAGTCCACCGACGACCGGATGAGGGCGTACCGCGCCGCGTCCACGCCCACGGCCTCGACCAGGTCGTCGAGGGTGACGATGGTTCCGTTGCGCTTGCTCATCTTCACCGTGGATCCACCGGACTTGAGGTTGACCATCTGCCCGATCATCACCTCGACGGTGTCGGGGTCGTCACCGAACGCGGCCGCGGCCGCCTTGAGCCGACCGATGTAACCGTGGTGGTCGGCGCCGAGCATGTAGATGCACAGGTCGAAGCCACGGGCGCGCTTGTCCTGGAAGTAGGCGATGTCACCCGCGATGTAGGCGGACTCCCCGTTGCTCTTGATCACGACGCGGTCCTTGTCGTCACCGAACTCGGTGGAGCGCAACCACCACGCGCCGTCGTCGAAGTACAACGACCCGCTCGCCTTGAGGTCGGCCACAGCCTTGTCGACCGCACCCGACTCGTACACCGATCGCTCATGGAAGTACACGTCGAAGTCGGTGCCAAACTCGTGCAGCTTCGTCCGGATCTCGTCGAACATCAGCTGCACGCCGGTCGCGCGGAACACCTCGTGACGCTCCACCGACGGCAGGGCAAGCGCATCCGGGTGCCTGCGCAACACGTCCGCAGCAATTTCGCCGATGTAGGCGCCCGCGTAGCCGTCCTCCGGCGTCGGCTCGCCCTGCGCCGCGGCAAGCAGGGAGCGCACGAAGCGATCGATCTGCGCTCCTGCGTCGTTGAAGTAGTACTCCCGGGTGACCGACGCCCCCTGGGCGGTGAGGATACGACCGAGCGCGTCGCCCACCGCCGCCCACCGGGTGTGGCCCAGGTGCAGCGGGCCCGTGGGATTGGCAGAGACAAACTCCAGGTTCACGGTGGTGCCCGCCATCGCCGTGCCGTGCCCGTAGGCCGCACCCTGCTCCAGCACCTGGGTGACGACCTCACCCTGGGCGGCCGCACTGAGTCGGAGGTTCAAGAACCCGGGGCCGGCCACGGTGGCCGAGTCGATGCCGTCGGCCGCCGACAACCCCTCGGCGAACCAGCCGGCAAGCTCGCGGGGGTTCACCTGGAGCCTCTTGGCCACCTGCAGGGCGACGGTGGTCGCGTAGTCACCGTGCTCGGGGTTGCGGGGGCGCTCGACATTCACCTGCACCGGCAGAACCGTCGTGTCCAGCCCGCGACCGACCAGCACGTCGGCGGCGGTGGCACGGATCAGCACAGCGAGGTCGGCGGGGGTCACAACTGGCAATCCTAGGTTCTGCCGGTCCACCGCCTCGACGGGCTCGCCCTGCCCTCTCCTGGAACGCCCGTAACATTGGTGCTGGAGACACACTCGACCCAGCCGGGAGGCCGCCCCAGGGCGACGCGCCGCCGGCCCCCACCACCGCCGTAACCCGGTGATTAAGGACCCCGACCTCATGCCCAGCGGTAACGGCAAGAAGAAGACGGGCCCCAGCGGCGCACGCTCGGCCAAAGCCCTCAACGGCGTTCAGCGCGGAGGACGGCGGGGTGGTGGCGCCCCAACCGCGGGTCGGCGCGGCCTCCCGTGGGTGACTGTGGCCGCTGCGTTCGTCGTGGTCGCTCTCGTTGCGGGAATCACCGTCTACCTGCTGCCTCGTTTTCAGGACCGCGCGAGCACCCAGGCGTTCGTCCCGAGCGCGGCCAACCGCGACCCGTCGACGAAGATCCCTGGCGTTGCGGTGAAGACCTACGCCGCGGGCCAGCACGCCGCGGCCACACAGCGGGTGGCCTACGACCAGAGCCCGCCATTCGGTGGCCCGCACGACCAGATCTGGGCCACCTGCAACGGGGTGGTGTACCCCAACGCCTTGCGTAGCGAGAACGCGGTGCACTCGCTGGAGCACGGAGCGGTGTGGATCACCTACAACCCCAGAGCGCTCAGCGCGGCCCAGGTCAGCACGCTGGCCAAGAAGGTGGACAACCGGCCGTTCATGCTGATGTCGCCCTACCCTGGCCTCGATAAGCCCCTGTCCCTGCAGGGCTGGGGTCGGCAGCTCAAGCTGGACGACCCCGCCGACCCGCGGGTCGACCAGTTCATCTCCGCGGTGCGTGGCAACCAGGCCATCTACCCCGAGCCGGGTGCTACCTGCGACACCGCCAACCCCGCGCTGTTCGACCCGTCGAACCCGCCACCGGCCGAATCGGGGCCGCCGCCGGCTGGCGCGATGCCGATGAGTGGCCCACCCGCCGCCACCACACCGCCCACGAATGGGGGTTGAGGTGCGCGCGCACCGTCCGACCCTGCTCGTGCTCGCCGGAGTCGCGGTGCTCGCCGTCGGGTTCCTCATCGGTGCGCTCGTCCAGCCAGCCGGTCAAGGCGCCTCGCACCGGGTGCCGGAGGCCTCGTCGGTGGACGTGGGCTTCGCCCAGGACATGACGGTGCACCACCGCCAGGCCGTGCAGATGGCCAACACCGAGATCGGCTCGTCCGACCCGGTCGTCTCGAGCTTGGCCTTCGACATCGCCTCGACCCAGCAGGTGCAGATCGGCCAGATGCAGGGCTGGTTGTCGCTGTGGGGCCACCCCTTGCTGCCGTCGGCCGGGTACATGGGCTGGATGGCCGCCGACGCGCGTACGACGGGAGACCACGGCGGCCACACTCCCGACCGGTCCGCTGCGACCATCACGACGATGCCCGGCATGGCGACGTCCGCCGAGCTGACCCGTCTGCGCCAGGCGACAGGGCCGGCAAGGGACGTGCTGTTCCTCCAGCTGATGCTGCGCCACCACGAGGGCGGCACCTCAATGCTCGACCACGCGGCACAGCACGCCCGGGAGCCTGCTGTGCAGGCCTTCGCTACCCAGCTCGCCGGCTCCCAGCGGGCTGAGGTCCTGACCATGACCGGTTTGCTAGCCCAACGTGGCGCCCAACCGCTGCCTGTCGGCGGATGAGCGACCGACTCCAGCGCGGCTGAATCGCCCGTTCATCCACAAATTCGTCCGGGCCTCAATTCTGTCGGGTTGCCCGGTTACAATCGATCACGTGAACGAGACACGGGTTGAGGGTGGTGTCGAGGTCGGTGCAGTCGACCTCGACGTCCTCGTCGCGGCGTCCCGTGCCGAAGGGGCCGCGGTGGCGGCGAAGCTGTCCG
>JBDTDI010000024.1:0-4574 GCA_039923155.1 Mycobacteriaceae bacterium
CCCGCTGCTGATCCTGCGGAGAACGTTCGGCACCGGTCATGGGGTCCTCATCCGTGAAGTCACCTCGGGGGAGCTGACGTCACGATACGTCGCGTCCCGCGCGGGGGGCGGGCAGCTCCACCGGGGAGGTGCGGTAGCCGTCGGTGGTGGCCAGCACGTCGGTGAACGCTCCCGCGGGCCTGCCGCAGCGGCGTTCGCACCCGCTCCAGTGCACGAGCCCGGCGGGGTCCCCCTCGGTGGTGCTGCGACCCGCCGCGATGGCCGCGGTGGCGTCGGCGCGGACGTCGGCCAGCGCCTTGGCGCACCCGGGTCGGCCGGTGCACGCGCTGACCCGGCCCCACCGCGACGGCGCCAGGACCAGACCCGCAGCCACCAACGGGGCCAGGGCAACCTCCCCGAGCGCGACGACGCTGCGATGCACCGTGATTCGCAGGTCCGCGCCGCTCCCGGCGAGCGCGTCAGCCGCCGCGGACGTGAGCCGGGCGGCCGGGACGTCGAGCTCCGTGCCCACCCGGGGCAGGTCGGCGGGGGCAGGAGGCTCCACCACCGCCCGCCCCCCGCGCAGCCGTGCGGCCAGCCCCTCCCCGCCGTCAGGCAGGTCGGCCAGTCGCCACGCCCCGTCGCCGACCCGCAGCAGGCCCTGCGCCACGGCCAGCAGCTCGTCGACCACCTCGTCATCACCCACCACCACCCCGGCGGGGCCCACCCACCAGCGGCCCGGGCCCGCGGCCACGGCCACCGCGTCGGGGCGCTGGCCGGCGACGTCGGCGCTGGAGTCGTCGAGGGCGAACAGGAAACGCCCGGAGAGCTCGGCCAGCTCGGGCTGCGCGCACAGCGCCGCGTCCAGCGTGGCCACCACGGGGTCGAGCGCCCGGGACCAGGGCGAGGCGAGGATGTTGCGCACCCGCTCGTGCGTCGCCGAGGGCAGCAGGCCCAGCTCCGCGATCGCCTCGGCCACGCCGGGATCCACCCGCCGCAGCTGCAGGTTCGCCCGCGAGGTCAGCTCCACCTCCCCGAGGCGGGTCAGCGCGGCCAGCACGTCCCCACGCACCCGCCCGCCCGGCAGCCGCACCCGCGCCAGCAGACCGTCGGCGGCGAGGTGCAGGCTCAGCGCGCCGGGACAGCGGTCCGAGGTCTGGTGGTCACCGATCACAGCGCCCAGGGTAGAGATCGTGAGACCCTGAGCGGGTGATCCTGCTGCTGTCGACGTCCGACACCGACCTGCTCTGCGCGCGCACCTGCGGGGAGGACTACGGCCTCGCCAACCCCAACTTCCACCCCGAGGCCGAGCTCGACCGGATGCTGGGCGAGGCGGAGATCGTGGTGCTGCGCCTCCTCGGCGGGCCCCGCATCTGGGACGGGATCGACAAGGTCTTGCAGTGCGGCAAGCCCCTGGTGGTGCTCGGCGGTGAGCAGATGCCCGACGCGGAGATGATGGAGCTGTCCACCGTGCCCGGCGGGGTGGCCGCCCAGGCGCACGCCTACCTGGCCGAGAGCGGACCGGCCAACCTCACCCAGCTGCACCGCTTCCTCACCGACGCGGTGCTGCTCACCGGCCGCGGCTTCGACCCGCCCGCCGCCGCCCCCAGCTGGGGCCTGCGGCCCCGACCAGAACCGACCGACCCCACCCGGCCCGTCGTCGCGATCCTGTACTACCGCGCCCACGAGCTGGCCGGGAACACGATCTTCGTCGACGCCCTGGCCGACGCGGTCGACGCCGCCGGCGGCATCGCCAAGCCGGTGTTCTGCGCGTCGCTGCGCACCGCCGACGCCGCGCTGCTCACCGAGCTGGGCACCGCCAGCGCCCTGGTCACCACCGTGCTGGCCTCGGGTGGTTCCAACCCCGCCGCCGTCGGGGCCGGTGGCAACGACGAGGACTGGGACGTGGGTGCCCTCGCGGCGCTGGACGTGCCGATCCTGCAGGCCATGTGCGTGACCTGGGGCCGCCACCTGTGGCTGGAGAGCCCGGAGGGGTTGTCCCCGCTGGACACCGTCACCCAGGTGGCGATCCCAGAGTTCGACGGCCGGATCATCACCGTCCCGTTCTCCTTCAAGGAGGTCGACGAGATGGGGCTGACCACCTACCAGCCCGACGCCGAGCGCACCGCCCGCGCCGCGTCGATCGCCCTCAAGCACGCACGGCTGCGGCACATCCCCAACGCGGACAAGAAGATCGCGATGATGCTCTCGGCGTACCCCACCAAGCACTCCCGCATCGGCAACGCCGTCGGCCTGGACACCCCCGCGAGCTTGGTGCGTCTGCTGGCCGCGATGCGCGAGCGCGGCTACGACATCGGCCCGCTCGACGGCGCCGACGCGCTGCCCGGGGTGGCCGCCCAGGACGGCGACGCGCTGATCCACGCGCTGATCGCCGCGGGCGGGCAGGACGAGGACTGGCTCAGCGCCGAACAGCTGGAGGGCAACCCGGTCCGCATCTCCGCCGCGAGCTATGCGGGCTACTTCGACTCCCTGCCCGTCGAGCTGCGCGAGAGGATGACCACCCACTGGGGCCCGGCCCCCGGGACGCTGTTCGTCGACCGCAGCGCCGACCCGGCCGGGGAGATCGTGCTGGCCGCCATCACCGCGGGCAACGTGGTGGTGATGGTGCAGCCGCCCAGAGGTTTCGGGGAGAACCCGATCGCGATCTACCACGACCCCGACCTGCCGCCGAGCCACCACTACCTGGCCGCCTACCACTGGCTGCGCATCAGCTTCGGTGCGGACGCGGTGGTGCACGTGGGCAAGCACGGCAACCTGGAGTGGCTGCCGGGCAAGGCCGCGGCGCTGTCGGCGGCCTGCGGACCCGACGCCGCCCTGGGTGACCTGCCGCTGATCTACCCGTTCCTGGTCAACGACCCCGGTGAGGGCACGCAGGCCAAGCGCCGCGCCCACGCCACCATCATCGACCACCTGGTGCCGCCGATGACCCGGGCCGACAGCTACGGCGACATCGCCCGCCTGGAGGGCCTGCTCGACGAGCACCAGCAGATCGCGGCCATGGACCCGGCGAAGCTGCCCGCGATCCGGCAGCAGATCTGGACGTTGATGGAGGCGGCCAAGCTCGACCACGACCTTGGTCTGGACGAGCGCCCGCACGACGCGGAGTTCGACGAGTTCCTGTTGCACGTGGACGGCTGGCTGTGCCTGATCAAGGACGCCCAGATCCGTGACGGGCTGCACGTGCTCGGCCTGGCCCCGGTCGGTCCGGCCCGGGTGAACCTGGTCCTGTCGATGCTGCGCGCCCGGCAGATGTGGGGCGGGCGCCTGGCCCAGCCCGGGCTGCGGGAGGCCCTCGGGCTCGGCCTGGACGACGGTGGGCTGGCCGAGACCGACGCCGCCGAGGCCACCGCGCTGGCGCTGGTGCAGGGCATGGAGGACCGCGGCTGGGACCCGGCGGCGGTGGCCGACGTGGTCGCCGGGGTCGAGCTGAGCTCCGGCGCCGGCACCGACGTCGACCCCGAGGTGGTGCGCGGGGTGCTGGCCTTCGCCGCCACCGAGGTGGTGCCCCGGTTGGCTCGCACCACCGACGAGATCACCCACACCCTGCACGCCCTGGAGGGTGGCTACATCCCGGCCGGGCCCAGCGGGTCGCCGCTGCGCGGACTGGTCAACGTGCTGCCCACCGGACGCAACTTCTACGCCGTCGACCCCCGCGCCGTGCCCAGCCAGCTGGCCTGGGAGACGGGCCAGGCGCTGGCCGAGTCGCTGCTGGAGCGCTACCTGGCCGACACCGGGTCCTACCCGCGCTCGGTGGGGCTGTCGGCCTGGGGCACGTCGGCCATGCGCACCTCCGGCGACGACATCGCCCAGGTGCTCGCCCTGATGGGCGTCACCCCGGTGTGGGACGAGCAGAGCCGGCGCGTGTCCGGGCTCGAGGCGGTGCCGGTGTCGGAGCTGGGCCGGCCCCGCATCGACGTCGTCGTCCGGATCTCCGGGTTCTTCCGCGACGCCTTCCCGCACGTCGTCGGGATGCTCGACGACGCGGTGCAGCTGGTGGCCGAGCTCGACGAGAGCGCCGAGGACAACTACGTGCGCGCCCACGTCGAGACCGACCTCGCCGCCCACGGTGACCGGCGCCGCGCGACCACCCGCATCTTCGGCTCCCGGGCCGGGGCGTACGGGGCGGGGATGCTGCCGGTGATGGACTCCGGCTCGTGGCGCGACGACAAGGACCTGGCCGAGGTGTACGCGGCGTGGGGTGGCTACGCCTACGGCCGCGGGCTCGCCGGCACCGAGGCGCGCGCCGACATGGAGACCACCTACCGGCGGATCGCGGTGGCGGCCAAGAACACCGACTCCGCCGAGCACGACATCATCGACTCCGACGACTACTTCCAGTACCAGGGCGGCATGGTCGCCATGGTCCGCTCGCTGACCGGCACGGCGCCGGCGGCCTACATCGGCGACTCCACCCGACCGGAGGCGGTGAAGACCCGCTCGCTGGGCGAGGAGGTGGCCCGGGTGGTGCGCTCGCGGGTGGTCAACCCGCGCTGGATCGAGGCGATGCGCCGCCACGGGTACAAGGGTGCGTTCGAGCTGGCCGCGACGGTGGACTACCTGTTCGGCTACGACGC
>JBDTDI010000025.1:0-4824 GCA_039923155.1 Mycobacteriaceae bacterium
TGTTGGCCACGCCGAGCGCCGAGGGCCCCACCACCCGCATCCCGTGTGCCCGGGCGGCGTGCACCAGGCGCCGCTCGCAGGCCAACCCCTCAGCGCCCGTCTCGGAGAACCCGGCCGACACCACCACCAGAGCCTTGACCCCCTTGGCCAGGCAGTCGTCCAGCACGGCCTCGACACCCGCCGCAGGCACGGCGACGACGGCGAGGTCCACCGGGTCGGGAATGTCGCGGACCCCGGCGTAGGCCCGCACGCCCTGCACGGATCGGTGCTCGGGGTTCACCGGGTAGACCGGGCCGGCGAAACCGCCCCGCAGCAGGTTGACCAGCACCGCGTGGCCCACCTTCGCGGGGTCGGTGGAGGCGCCGATCACGGCGACCGAGGTGGGGCTGAGCACGTTGCGCACGCTGCGCGCCTCCGACGCACGCTCGCGGGAGTTGCGCACCGTCAGCAGGGCCTCGCTCGGGTCGACGGCGAACTCCAGGTGCAGCACTCCACCTTCGAAGCTGCGCTGGACCTGGTAGCCCGCGTCGCGGAACACCCGGACCATGCCCTGGTTCTCGGCCAGCACCTCGGCCACGAACACCTTGATCTCCGTCTCGGCGGCCGCCGCGGCCAGGTGCTCCAGCAGCACCGAACCCAGCCCGCGCCCCTGGTGGGCGTCGGCGACGACGAAGGCCACCTCTGCGGAGTGGCCGTCACCGACCTCGGGCAGCCGGTCGTAGCGGCCGACGGCAATGATGTCCTCCCCCAGCATGGCGACCACCGCGACCCGGTCGTGGTGGTCAACGGTGGTGAAGTAGGTGACGTCCTTGGCGGACATCACCGGGTAGGGCCCGAAGTAGCGCAGATAGCGGGTGCGCTCGCTGAGCCCGCCGTGGAAGGCGACCAGCGCCTGCGCGTCGTCCGGGGTGATCGGACGCAGGTGCACCGTCCCCCCGTCGGAGGCGAGCACGTCCGCGCTCCAGTGGGCGGGCGGTGGGGAGACGACCGGGGCGGGCGTTGGGGAGACGACCGGGGCGGGGTCGACGGGCGCGTCGGTCATGTCAGTCCCTCGGGTCGTCAGGGTCCAGGCCCAGCAGGGGGAACACCGCGCGGCGGGTGTCGCGGACCGCCGTGTCGACCCGCACCTCCACCTCACCCGCCCACGGGGTGAAGCTGGTGTCACCGCCGTCGGACATGGTCTCCGGGGGCCGCACCCGGGGCCAGCGTTGCCGGACGTCCTCCAGCCACGGTTGCGGCAGCGGGGTGGCCGGGTCGATGTCGCGGTCGAGCACGGCGGCGAGCAGGTGCGCCCAGCTGCGCGGCACCACACGGACCAGGCCGTACCCACCACCCCCGACGGCGAGCCACCGCCCCTCCGCACTCTCCTCCGCCAGCTGGCGCAGCGCCGCGAACACCGCACGGTGCCCGTCGACGGTGAGCGCGAGGTCGGCGAGCGGATCCTCGCGGTGCGTGTCGACCCCGCACTGGGTGATGAGCAGCTGCGGCGCGAACGCCCGCACCGCGGCGGGCACGACGGCGTGGAACGCGCGCAGCCAGCCGGCGTCGGTGGTGCCGGGCATCAACGGCAGGTTGACCACGGTGCCGGCGGCCTCCCCCTGGCCCACCTCGTGCGCCCACCCGGTGCTGGGCCACAGCGTGGCCGGGTGCTGGTGCACCGACACGGTGAGGACCCGCGGGTCGTCGACGAACGCCGCCTGCACGCCGTCGCCGTGGTGGACGTCCACGTCGATGTAGGCGATCCGGTCGAACCCGTTCTCCAGCAGCCAGGAGATCGCGATGGCCACGTCGTTGTAGACGCAGAAGCCGCTGGCGGAATCGGCCATCGCGTGGTGCAGACCTCCTCCGATGCTGACCGCCCGCCTGCTCCGTCCCGCGGCGATCTCTCGGGCCGCGGCCAGCGTCCCGCCGGCGAGCAGCGCGCTCGCCTCGTGCATGCCCACGAAGATCGGGTTGTCGTCGGAACCCAGCCCGTGCCCCACCGCCTGGAGCTGACCGGGGGCCCCCTTGACCGCGGCCAGGTAGGAAGGGGTGTGGATGCGCAGCAGCGCCTCGTCGGGCGCTGCGTGCGGGGTCAGCGCCTCCACCCCCTCCAGCAGGCCCAGCCCCGTGGCCAGTCGCATCGTCAGCTCGAGGCGGACCGGGTCCATCGGGTGGTCGACCGCAAGCTGGTAACCCAGGTAGTCCGGGGTCCACACGACCGTCGGCGGCATCTCAGCAACGAGGTGGGCACCCATGGACGAGACCGTATCCCGCGGGCCGGCGGCGCACGCCAGGGTCGTAAGGCCCGGTGGACGATAGGATTGCCCGCATCTGACCGAGCGGCGAAAGGGGTGTGCAGGTGAACGACCTGGTGGACACCACCGAGATGTACCTCCGCACGGTTTACGAGCTCGAGGAGGAGGGACTGGTCCCGCTGCGGGCGCGGATCGCCGAGCGCCTGGAGCAGAGTGGACCCACCGTGAGCCAGACCGTGGCCCGCATGGAGCGGGACGGGTTGCTGTCGGTGGCCCACGACCGCCACCTGGAGCTCACCCCGGAGGGCCGGAGCCTGGCCATCGCCGTGATGCGCAAGCACCGCCTGGCGGAGCGGCTGCTGGTCGACGTGATCGGTCTGGACTGGTCCGAGGTGCACACCGAAGCCTGCCGCTGGGAGCACGTGATGAGCGAGGCCGTGGAGCGGCGGCTCGTCGAGGTCCTCGAGCACCCGACGACATCGCCGTACGGAAACCCGATTCCTGGGCTGGCCGAGCTCGGCCTCGACCGACCCCCGGCCCCCGATGTCGCGCTGGTCAGGCTGTCCGAGGTGGCCGAGGTGGGCCCCGTCGCGGTGGTGGTGCGGCGAATCGCCGAGCACGTGCAGACCGACATCGAGCTGATGGCTCGGTTGCGCGAGGCCGGGGTGGTTCCCGACGCGCGGGTGACCGTGGAGGCCACCGGTGACGGCGTAGCCATCAGAGTCCCGGGCCACGAGGGTGCACAGCTGTCGTCCACCATGGCCCACGCCGTCCAGGTGGAGAAGGTCTGAGCCCGAGCACCACCCGTTCGACCTTTCCGACCGCCACGCGGTCGGCCACCACGAGAGGAACCAGCGCCTGTGAAGCTGCTCGTCACCGGAGGAGCCGGCTACGTCGGCAGCGTCACCACCGCCCTGCTCGTCGAGCGCGGGCACGAGGTCACCGTGCTCGACGACCTGTCCACCGGGCACGCCGACGCGGTACCCGCAGGCGCGAGGCTCGTGGAGGGTGACGTCGCCACCACCGCGGCGAGCGTGCTGACCGAGCAGAGCTACGACGGCGTGCTGCACTTCGCGGCCCGATCCCTGGTGGCCGAGTCGGTCGCCGAGCCGGAGAAGTACTGGTTCGGCAACGTGATCGCGTCGCTGCAGCTGTTGGAGGCCATGCGGGTGACCGGCACCCCACGCCTGGTGTTCTCCTCCACCGCAGCGACCTACGGCGAGCCCGAGCAGGTGCCCATCACCGAGGACGCGCCCACCCGGCCGACCAACCCGTACGGGGCGACCAAGCTGGCCATCGACCACGCCATCACCTCCTACGCCCACGCGCACGGCCTCGCAGCCACCAGCCTGCGGTACTTCAACGTGGCCGGCGCGCACGGTGCGCAGGGCGAGCGTCACCGGGTGGAGACCCACCTGATCCCGCTGGTGCTGCAGGTCGCGGCCGGTGATCGCGACCGGGTCTCCGTGTTCGGTGACGACTGGCCCACCACCGACGGCACCTGCGTCCGTGACTACGTGCACGTGCTCGACCTCGCTGAAGCCCACCTGCTCGCCCTGGAGCACGCCAGCCCGGGTGCGCACACGATCTACAACCTGGGCAGCGGTACCGGCTTCTCCGTCCTCGAGGTGGTGCAGGCCTGCCGCCGGGTCACCGGGCACCCGATCCCCACCGAGGTGGCGCCGCGCCGCGCCGGTGACCCCACGGTCCTCGTCGCGTCCCGCGACCGTGCGATGAGCGAGCTGGGCTGGCGCCCGGAGCGCAACGACCTGGACGCGATCGTCGCCGACGCCTGGGCGTTCACCCAGCGCTAGCACTCACGGGTCCACCAGCGCTGGCATCGCCACCCCCATCCTGTACGCCAGGTGATGGGCGGTGCGCACCAGCTCGAGGACGGCAGCGGGTTCCAGCCCAGCCTGCAGACCTGCGGACAGCAGCCGGGCCATGCGGTGCTCCGGGTTCGACCCCAGCGCCACCTCCAGCGCGACGCCCGCCAACGGGCCCTCACCTCGCGCATAGGCGCTGTGGGCGAGCAGCGTCGCAGCCTCGCTACGCTCCGGGGCGGCAGCGCACGGGTCAGTGCCGTCCAGAGCGCCTCCGCCTCGTGGGCGCGGGCCGTGCCAGCCAGCCCGAAGCACGCGTCGCGAACGTCGAGCCTGCGCAGGGCGACGCCCAGGGCGGCCACCTCCGTTGCCGCCAGCCCCAGGGGCTCCCCGGGTGACACTCGGCTCACCACGGTGAGCACCCCACGCAGCAGCTCGTGATCGGACACCCGCTCGCGGGTGTGCTGGGCCGCGACGAGCGCGGCCGTGACGCCGGGGTTCGGCTCGGGGGCGAGGGTGTCGACCAGCTCGGCCCGACTGGCCCGCAGCACCCGGCCGGCGACGACGTGAGCCGCGGCGACCGGGCTGCACCGCGGGTCGGGCAGCACGCCACCGCGGGAGTCGGCGTAGCTGCTCCACGTCGCTCCCGGTTCGACCCGCCCCACGTGGTGCGCCCCCATCAGCTCGGTACCCACCTCCTCCAGACCGGTGCGCAGCGCCCGGACCAGCAGCCGGTGCGGGAGCCACTGACCCGTGGTGGCACC
>JBDTDI010000026.1:0-4925 GCA_039923155.1 Mycobacteriaceae bacterium
CGGGCCACCCGCCTCGAGCTGGTGGGCACGCCCGCCGGGGTGCGTTGCGTGGCGCGCAATGGGCGCGGTGTGTGCGTGGCGGCCCCGGACCAGGCGGCCGGCGCGAACCCCCTCGGCGGGACCGCCACCGCCTACGACGACGCCGGAGCCGTGGTGGCCGGCCCGACGCAGCTCGGATGAGGCGCAGGACGCCGCCGCCGCGGGCCCGGAGCGAGGACGTCGTCACCGAGCACCTGGGCGTGCTGTGGGCCCGGGTGGGTGGCGCCGACGACCCCGAGAGCCTCGTCGTGGGCGCCTTCCGCTCCGTGCTGGCGCGTCCGGGCCCGCCGACGCGCCGTGCGTTGCTCGACGCGGTCGACACCCTGGCACGGCGGCAGGCGAGGGCAGCCATCACGGCGGTGGGCGGTGCGTCGGCGGCGACGCTGCCCGAGCTGCCCGCCGACCGGGTGGGGCAGCGGGTCCTCGCCCGCACCGATCCGGCCCCGACCCTGACCGTACGGCGGTTGCGCCGAACCGTGCTCACGGCGGCCCTCGTGGTGACGCTGCTCGGGCTCGCCGCCCTGGTGTGGCAGCAACGCGGTGACGCTCCGCCTGCGCAGGCCGACCGCTCACCCGCGGCCGCGAACCAGGTCGAGGTCGCCGCCGACGCAGCGGCCCGGGCGAGCAGCACGGCGGGGAACGAGATCGCCGCACGGTCCGGGTTCCGATCCACCGGCGACCTCTTGCTCGACCAGCACCTGGCCCGCTGCTCGGCGGCGGTGGACAGCTCGGGTCGCCGGGAGAAGTACCCGCCGGTGTCGAGCTGGGTGGTCACCGCGTCGCAGGTGGGCCGCACCGGGGTGGCCACCGCCGTCAACGCCACCTTCTTCTGCGCGACCACCCCGACCACCGTGGCGGTCTCGGCCACGGTGGGCGCCCCGGCGGGCCCGGTGCGGCTGGTGCAGGTGGGCCGCTACGAGGTGGGGGTGCTGAACCCGGCCGGCGGGGCGGTGACCCTGGTGGTGGACGGGGTGAGGACGAGCGTGGCCGGGCCGGCCGCGCTGGTCGGGGTCGGTGGACCCAGCACCCCGGTGGCCGTGGTGGTCCCGACGCGGCCTGCCGATCCGGCGGTGCCGGCCGTGCAGGCAGCCACCGCCATCACCCTGCTCGACGCTCCGGTGGCGGCGGCCCAGGACCGCACCACACCGGGAGGACGGCGCCTGGACGCCTGCCTCTCCGGCGAGACCGGGGCGCTGGTCCCCGACCCGGGCGCCTGGTTCGTCGTCGACGACAGCCGCCCGCAGGTGCTGCTGGTCGCCGCGCACGGAATGGTTGGGGTGTGCGTCAGCGGACCCGGCGGCGCGCCGCAGGTGATGACCGTGCAGCCGGTCCCCGACCCGCCCGCGGCCGGCACCCTGGCCGTGGCCATCAACCTCGGCGCGGTGGCCGGCGCCGCGGAGTCCTACCTGGTGTTGTCGGTCGACCCCGAGGCGACCAGGATCGGGGGTGACCGTGGCGGGGTGACCCTGCAGTGCACGGTGAACCGTGGGGTGGGCCTGTGCTCGGCGCGCAGCAGCGCCCCCGGCCTGACCCGCCTCACCGCTACCACCCTGAACGGCGCCGTGGTCGCCGGCCCGGTCCGCCGCTGACCCTTGGTCGGCTCCTACCCCAGGCGCTGGGGGTCGACCTGCACCCGCACCGTGTCAGCCTCCTTGTGGGCGCTGCGCACGCCCTGCGCCGCAACCACCGCCCGGACCAGGGCCCGGCCGTCGCGCCGCGGTGCACGCAGCAGCAGCCGCTCCCACCCCTGGCTGCCCGACGGCGCCCCGATCGCGTCGACGGGCCCGAGCACCTCGGTGTCCGCGGGCAGCTCGGTCACCGCGAGCAGCCCCTCCAGGGCGGACGCCGGTGCGTCGAGGGCCACCAGGGACACCGCCGGGGGGAAGCCGACCTCGGTGCGTTCGGCCAGCTCACGCTCGGCGTGGCCCACCGGGTCCCACCGCACCAGCGCCTGCACGACGGCGATCTCGGACTCCGCGACCACCACCACCTGCCCGCCCTGCCTGGCGGGCCGCACCAGGGCGGCGGCCGCCATCCACCGGCGCAGCGCCTCCTCCCCCGCCCGCAGGTCTGCCCGGCCCAGCAGGGCCCAGCCGTCCAGCAGCAGCGCCGCGCCGTACCCTCCCTCGGCGACCGGCTCGGCGCCGGGAGTGGCGACCACCAGCGCCGCCGTGCCCGGCACGCTCGCGAGCACGTCCCCGGCCCCAGAGGTGCGCACCGTTACCCCGGCGAAGGCACGGCCCAGCTCCTCGGCCGTGCGGCGGGAACCGACCACGCTGGCCCGCAGCGCCGGTGAGCCGCAGACCGTGCACCGGTGCCGGGTGTCGGTGCGCCCGCACCAGCGACACACCGGGGCCCCCGCCCCGTCCGGGCCAGGGGCGGCGGGCAGGGACAGCGGCCCGTGGCAGTGACGGCAGCGGGCGGGTTCGCGGCAGCGGCTGCACGCGACCGACGGCACGTACCCACGCCGGGGAACCTGCACCAGCACCGGTGCGTCGGCCGCGAGCGCGGCCCGGGCCGCGGCGAACGCGATGGCCGGGATTCGGGCGGCCCGGGCGGCGGGGTCCCGAGCCAGCTGGGTGTCGGAGTCGCCCAGCGCAGTGGTCTGGGCCGCGCACCCACGGATGATGGCCCGGGGGGCGATGAGGTCGTGGGCCCAGCCCGAGGCGACCAGCGCCTGCACCTCGGCGGTGCGGGAGTGCCCGCCCAGCAGCAGCGCGGCTCCGGCCGCGTGCGCGCGCAGCAGCGCCACCTCCCGTGCGTGCGGGTAGGGCGCGCGGGGCTCGGCGTGGGTGTCGTCACCGTCGTCCCACACCGCGACCAGGCCCAGGTCGCTCACCGGCGCGAACACCGCCCCACGGGGCCCGACGACCACCCGGGCGGCGCCCCGCAGCGCGGCCAGCCAGCGTCGGTAGCGGGCGGCGGGACCGAGCCCCGCGCTCAGGGCGACCACACCGGGCCCGAGCAGCTCGACGCAGCGTGCGTGCACCCGGTCGACGTCGCGCTGGTCGGGGACGACCAGGATCGCGCTCCGACCAGCGGCCGCAGTCACCGCGGCGGCCTCCGCGAGGCGGCGGGGCCAGTCCTCCCCGGGCAGCGCCTGCCACGCTGCCCGCGCAGGACGCCCACCCCGCAGCGCACCGAGGTAGGCGTCGGCGTGGAGGTAGGGCGCCCACGCGGCGAGGTCCGCCGGCTCGAGCAGGTCGGCCGGGGCTGGGGCCGGGTCGGCCGTCTCGGTGCGGGCGTGCCGGGGCGGCACGGCCAGGCGCAGCACGTCGGCCCGGGTCCCGGCGTAGCGGGTGGCCACGGCCCGGGCCAGCGCCGCGATCTCGGTGGTGAGCACCCGCTCCGGCGACACCACCGTCTCGAGCCAGCCCAGACGCCCGGCGTGCTCGGTGGTGGCGACCCGCTCGAGGACGTAGCCGTCGACGAGGCGGCCCGCGAAGCGCACGCGCACCCGGACGCCGGGCTGGGCGGCGATCGAGAGGGCCTCGCCGACCTGGTAGTCGAACTCCCGGTCCAGGTGCGCCAGCGGCACCAGCAGCGCCACCCGCGCCACCGGCAGCTCGGCCGCCCGCACCCGTTCCGTCGTCACCGCAGAAGTTCTACCCCGCCCTTCCGACACCCTCGGTCGCCGAGTCGGACCGGGTGGCGGTTGCGAGCCGCCCGTGGGCGAGGAGGGGGTGCCTGCAGACGTGCCGACTACGAGCCGGCCGCCGCGCGCAGCGCGTCCACGCGGTCGATGTGCTCCCAGGGCAGGTCGATGTCGGTGCGCCCGAAGTGCCCGTAGGCGGCGGTGGGGGCGTAGATCGGCCGCAGCAGGTCCAGGTCCCGGATGATCGCCCCCGGACGCAGGTCGAACACCTCGGTGATCGCGGTCTGGATCTTGGCGGGATCCGTCGTCTCGGTGCCGAACGTCTCCACGAACAGCCCGACGGGCGCGGCCTTGCCGATGGCGTAGGCCACCTGCACCTCCACCCGCTCCGCCAGACCGGCGGCGACGACGTTCTTGGCCACCCAGCGCATGGCGTAGGCCGCGGAACGGTCCACCTTGGAGGGGTCCTTCCCGCTGAACGCGCCCCCTCCGTGTCGCGCCATGCCGCCGTAGGTGTCGACGATGATCTTCCGCCCGGTCAGCCCCGCGTCCCCCATCGGGCCGCCGAGGACGAACTTGCCGGTGGGGTTGACCAGCAGCCGCACGTCTGAGGTGTCCAGGCCGGGGACGTCGAGGTCGGCGAGCACCGCGTCGACGACCTTGTCCTTGATGTCGGGGGTTAGCATGCCGTCGATGTCGATGTCGGCCGCGTGCTGGGTCGACAGGACCACGGTGTCCAGGCGCACGGCCTGGTCACCCGCGTACTCGATCGTCACCTGGGTCTTTCCGTCCGGGCGCAGGTAGGGCAGCACGCCGCTCTTGCGCACCTCGGTGAGCCGGCGCGAGAGCCGGTGCGCCATGGCGATCGGCAGCGGCATCAGCTCGGGGGTGTCGGTGCAGGCGTAGCCGAACATCAGGCCCTGGTCGCCGGCACCCTGCTTGTCGATCTCGTCCTCGCTCATCCCGGTGCGCGCCTCGTGCGCGGTGTCCACGCCCTGGGCGATGTCCGAGCTCTGCTGGCCGATGGAGATGCTGACTCCGCAGGACTCGCCGTCGAAGCCCTTGATCGAGGAGTCGTAGCCGATCTCGATGATCCGCTTGCGGACGATGTCGGCGATGGGCACGTAGGACGTGGTGGTGACCTCACCGGCGATGTGCACCTGCCCGGTGGTGACCATGGTCTCCACCGCCACCCGGCTCTGCGGGTCGTCGGCGAGCATCGCGTCCAGGATCGAGTCGCTGATCGCGTCACAGATCTTGTCGGGGTGGCCCTCGGTGACCGACTCACTGG
>JBDTDI010000027.1:0-3997 GCA_039923155.1 Mycobacteriaceae bacterium
CACCCGGGTGCTCATGGCCGAGCCCAACGTGCTGCTGCTCGACGAGCCGACCAACGACCTGGACATCGACACGCTCCAGCAGCTGGAGGACCTGCTCGACTCCTGGCCCGGCACGCTCGTGGTCATCAGCCACGACCGGTACCTCATCGAGCGGGTGACCGACTCCGTGTGGGCGCTGTTCGGCGACGGGAAGCTGACCAACCTGCCCCGCGGCATCGAGGAGTACCTGGAGCGGCGCGCGGTCGACCTGGCCGACAGCCCCGCCGGGTCCGGCTCGGGCTCGCTGACCTCCGCGCCCACCAGTGCGGCGGAGCAGCGCGCGGCCCGCAAGGAGCTCAGCAAGGTCGAGCGCGCCATCGCCAAGCTGGACGAGCGGGAGAAGGCCCTGAACACCGCGCTCGGCGAGGCCGCGACGGATCCGTCGAAGCTGCAGACCCTGGGCCAGGAGCTCAAGGGGGTGCAGACGGAGAAGGAGGCCGCCGAGCACCGGTGGATGGAGCTGTTCGAAGCCGCCTCCTGACCCCGCCCGGAAGGGCCACTACTCGAGTAATAGCCCCCGGTGGGTGGGCGAGCCGCCCTAGTCCGCGGCGGCGACCAGGGGCTCGAGGGTGAGCCGCGGGAGCTCCTTCTGGATGTACTGCAGCCGCCAGCGGTCGCTGACCAGCGCCAGCAGCACCCCGTCGCCGCGGGTGAACACCTCGATGCCGCGCTGCCGGTCGAGCTCGGCCGCGGACGCGGTGTCGGTGCGCCGGGCCAGGGCGTAGGGCAGCGGCTCCATCTGCGCGTCCACGTCGAACTCGCTCTTCATCCGCGCGGCCACCACCTCGAACTGCATGGGTCCCACGGCGGCCAGCACGGGGGCGGCCTCGCCACGGACCTCGTTGCGCAGCACCTGCACCACGCCCTCGGAGTCCATCTGCTCCACCGCGCGGCGGAACTGCTTGGCCTTGCCGCCCACGGAGCCGCGCAGCACCCGGAAGTGCTCGGGGGCGAACTGGGGGATGGGGGGGAACTGCACGGGCTTGTCGGTGTACAGCGTGTCGCCCACGGTCAGCGATAGGGCGTTGACCAGGCCCACCACGTCGCCGGGGTAGGCAGTGTCCACCGTGGAGCGGTCGCGGCCGAACACCGACTGGGCGTACTTGGTCGTGAACGGCTTGCCGGTGGCCGCGTTCGTCACGACCATCCCGCGCTCGAAGACCCCGCTGACCACCCGCATGTAGGCGAGACGGTCGCGGTGGGCGGAGTCGAGCCCGGCCTGCACCTTGAACACCACGGCGCTGAACGGGTCGGTCACCTCGCGGGGGTGCTCGTCGATGTCCAACCGCGCCCGCGGCGGGGGCGCGAGGTCGATCAGCAGGTCCAGCAGCTGGCTGACCCCAAAGTTCAGCACCGCGGAGCCGAAGAGCACCGGGGAGGTCTGCCCGGCCAGGAACAGCTCCTCGTCGTGGTCGGCCCCGGTCGCGCTGAGGAGCTCGCTCTCCTCCACTGCGGTGGTCCAGGCGTCGCCCTCGCGCTCGGCGGCCCGAGCGGCGCTGAGGTGCTCCTGGGGGGCGATGGTCGAGCCGCCCGCGGTACGGGTGAAGCGCACGTAGTCCCCGGTGCGGCGGTCGAGCAGGCCGCGGAAGTCCCCGGCGATGCCCACGGGCCAGTAGATCGGGGTGGGCTCGAGCCCGATGCGGGTGGCGATCTCGTCCATCAGCTCCAACGGAGCCTGCCCGGGGCGGTCCCACTTGTTGATCACGGTGATGACCGGGATGCCGCGGTGACGGCACACCTGGAACAGCTTGAGGGTCTGCGGTTCCAGGCCCTTGGCGGCGTCGATGAGCATGACCGCGGCGTCGACGGCGGTCAGCACCCGGTAGGTGTCCTCGGAGAAGTCGGAGTGCCCGGGGGTGTCGACCAGGTTGATGACGGCGTCCACACCAGGGCTGCCGTCGATGGCAGGCTCGGCGTGGTAGGCGAACTGCAGCGCGGTGGAGCTGACCGAAATGCCGCGGGCCTGCTCCATCTCCATCCAGTCGCTGACCGTGGAACGGCGCCCGGCCTTGCCGTGCACCGCGCCGGCCGTGGCGATGACCTTGGCGTGCAGGGCCAACGCCTCGGTGAGCGTCGACTTGCCGGCGTCGGGGTGGCTGATGACCGCGAACGTGCGCCGTCGGGAGACCTCGGTGCGCAGCGGCGCGGCGGCGCGCTCGGTCACCTCGGTCACGGCGGCTCTCCTGAGGGTTGGTGCTCGGTCTGGATCCGGCACCAGGATACCGGCGCGGCCGTCGGCGGCCGACCGCTTAGGGTCGTCGTTCGTGAGCGCATTCACCGACCTCCTGTACCGGACCGCCGCGACGTCGACCAAGGGCATGGTGACCGGCGAGCCGGGAGAACCCGTCCGTCGCACCTGGTCACAGCTGCACGCCGACGCCCGCCGTGTGGCCGGTGCGCTGGCACGAGCCGGCGTCGGGCCGGGGGACGCGGTGGCGGTGCTGGCCGGGAGCCCGGCCGACATCGCCCCGGTCATCCAGGGCACCTGGATGCGCGGGGCCAGCATCACCATGCTGCACCAACCCACGCCGCGCACCGACCTCGCCGTGTGGGCGGCGGAGACGATGACCGTGCTCGACATGGTCGGCGCCCGGGCGGTAGTGCTGGGCAGCCCCTTCGAGCCGGTGCGCCCGGTGCTGGCGGAGCAGGGTGTGACCGTGCTGGACGTGGCCGCGCTGGCCGACGGGCCGGACACCGAGCCGGTCGACGTCGCCGAGGACGTGACAGCCCTGCTGCAGCTGACGTCGGGCTCCACCGGGCACCCGAAGGCGGTGCGGATCACCCACGCCAACCTGGGCGCCAACGTCGAGGGCATGCGCCTGGCCGGGGCGCTGGAGGCGGAGACCGACGTCGCCGTCAGCTGGCTGCCGCTGTTCCACGACATGGGCATGGTCGGCTTCCTCACCGTGCCCATGTCGCTGGGCATCGAGCTGGTCAGCGTCACCCCGCTGGACTTCCTGGCCAACCCGACGCTGTGGATGGAGCTGATCAGCCGCTACCACGGAACCCTCACCGCGGCACCAAACTTCGCCTACGCGGTGCTCGGCAAGCGGCTCGCCCGCGCCGAGGAGGGGTCGTTGGACCTGTCCAGCCTGCGCTTCGCGATCAACGGGGCCGAGCCGATCGACCCGGTGGCCGTGGATGCCTTCACCGACGCCGGGGCCCGTTTCGGCCTCGACCGCGGTGCCGTGGTGTGCGCCTACGGGATGGCCGAGGTGACCCTGGCCGTGTCCTTCGCCGAGCTGGGCCGGGGGCTGATCGTGGAGCACCTGGACGCCGAGGCACTGGAGGTCGAGCACCGCGCGGTGCTGGTGCCCGCCGACGCCCCGCACGCGCGCGGGTTCGCCACCCTCGGCCCGCTGCTGCACGGGCTCGAGGCCCGTGTGGTCGGACCCGAGGGCGCAGTGCGCGACGTGCGGGGAGTGGGGGTCATCCAGCTGCGCGGGGTGCCGGCAACCCCGGGCTACCTGACCGTCGACGGCCCGGTGGCCACCCAGGACGCCGAGGGCTGGATCGACACCGGCGACGAGGGGTACCTCACCGAGGCCGGCCACGTGGTGGTGTGCGGGCGGGTCAAGGACGTGATCATCATGGGTGGGCGCAACATCTACCCCACCGACATCGAGCGCGCCGCCGGTGCGGTGGCCGGGGTGCGCGCCGGAAACGTGGTGGCGGTGCGCATCGACGCCAACGACCGCCGGGAGAGCTTCGGGGTGGCGCTGGAGAGCGGCAAGGCCGACGACCCCGACGAGGTGGCCCGCATCCGCAAGGAGGTGACCGCCGCGGTGGTCGACGCGGTAGGGGTGCGCCCGCGGACGGTGTCCGTGCTGGCCCCGGGAAGCCTGCCCAAGACGCCGTCGGGCAAGCTCCGCCGCTCCTCCTCTGTCGACCTGCTCACCGAGGCCTGACCCGTCCCGCTCCCCGGCGATTCGCCCACTTTTCGCTGCCCACCGTGCCC
>JBDTDI010000028.1:0-12910 GCA_039923155.1 Mycobacteriaceae bacterium
TCCCGGCGGCGGCGCCCACGTTGATGCTGCGGGTCGAGCCGAACTGGGCGATGGACACACACAACGGCGCCGCCCCCCGAGCTGCCTCGCTCAGCCCCGGACCCTCCTGGCCGAACAGCAGCAGGCAGCGTCGCGGCAGCACGGTCTGCTCCAGGCGCACCGAGCCGGGCGTGTTGTCCACGGCGACGACGGCCAGCTCGAGGGTCGCGGCGAGCTCGAGCAGGGAGTCGAGGTCCGGGTGGTGGTGCACGGCGAGGTAGCGGTCGGTGACCATCGCCCCGCGCCGGTTCCACCGGGCGCGCCCCACCACGTGCACCCCGGCGGCGCCCACCGCGTTGGCCGTGCGGACGATCGTGCCGATGTTGGCGTCGTGCACCACGTTCTCCACCGCGACGTGCAGCGGGTGCGCGCGCCGCGCCAGGTCCGCGGCGATCGCGTCCACGCTGCGGTAGCGGTAGGCGTCGACGACGTTGCGACGATCACCCTCGGCCAGCAGCTCCCGGTCCCACTCGGGTCCCGAGGGCCACGGTCCTGCCCACGATCCGACGCCGGGCAGTGACGTCTCGCTGCTCACGGGTGTCTCAGGCGCGCGGGAGCCGGGTCCAGGTGTTGGTGAGCGCCAACCCGCTGCGGAAGAGGAGCTGGCCGACCCCGTCCCGTTCGTCCACGATCGGAGCCTAGCCTCGCGGCGGGGCCAGGCGTGCCAGGATCGTCGGGTGAGCCAGACCAGGAGATGCCCGTGTCCGTGATCCTGCTGCTCCGCCACGGACAGGCCTCGTTCGGCGCCGCCAACTACGACGTGCTCTCCCCCAAGGGCTTCCGTCAAGCCGAGGTGCTGGGCCGTTCGCTCGCTGCGCGCGGGGTGCACCTGGACGCGGCCGTGTCCGGCACCCTCGCCCGCCAGCGGGACACCGCCCGCACGACGCTGGCCGCGGCCGGCGCGGGGGATCTGGCGGCCCAGGTGGATCCGAGGTGGGACGAGTACGACCACGACGGGGTCTACGCGGGCTTCGCCGCCGACCAGCTCACCGCCGACCAGCTGAGCACCGGAGCCGGGCCCGTCGACCCGGCCGACGCGTCGCGCGCGTTCCAGGACCGCCTCGAGGTGGCGCTGGCTTCGTGGTCAGCCGGGGTTGAGCGCACCGGCGTGCGGCCCGAGTGGTCGGTGTTCTCGGCCCGGGTGGCGGCGGCGACCGACGCGGTGGTCGCGGGCCTGGGCAGCGGACAGACCGTGGCCGTGTTCACCTCCGGGGGCGTGATCAGCGCGGTGTGCGCACGGCTGTTGGCCCTGCCGCCGGCCGCGGTGGTGGCCTTCAACCGGGTCACCGTGAACGCGGCGATCACCAAGGTGGTGTGCGGGCGTCGTGGGGCCACCCTGGTCTCGTTCAACGACCACGCCCACTTCGAGGGCCCGGACGCGACGCTGCTCACCTACCGCTGAGGCTGCCCGGCCAGACCCGGCGCAGAGTTTCTGCTCAGAGTCCCAGATCCTCCAGGCTGAGCACGGACCGGTACTCCAGCCCTTGCGCCGCGATGGCCGCCCCGGCCCCGGTGGCCCGGTCGACCACGGTGGCCACCCCGACGACCTCGGCGCCGATCGCCCGCAACGCCGCCACCGCAGTCAACGGGGACGCCCCCGTCGTCGTGGTGTCCTCCACGACCAGGACCCGGGCCCCGACCACGTCCGGGCCCTCCACCTGGCGCTGCATCCCGTGCACCTTGGCCGCCTTGCGCACCACGAACGCGTCCAGGGGTCGTCCAGGGGCGTGCAGCACCGCGGTGGCGACGGGGTCGGCGCCCAGGGTCAGGCCCCCCACCGCCGTGTACTCCCAGTCGGCGGTGAGCTCGCGCAGCAGCCGACCGATCAGCGGGGCGGCGCCGTGGTGCAAGGTCGCTCGGCGCAGGTCCACGTAGTAGTCGGCCTCGGCACCCGAGGACAGGGTGACCCGCCCCCGCACCACCGCCAGCTCACGCACGAGGGCGGCCAGCTCGACGCGGGCGGCCGCATCGACCACAGGTGCGCTCATCGCTGCGGCTCGGTCTGGGCCGGGAACCCCTCGGGCGGGGTCAGCGCCGCTTCCGGAGGTACCTGCGCCGCGAAGCCCTGGGGCGGGGTGGACACTCCGCTGGCCACGTCCTGCTCGGGCGCGGTCGGCGGTCCGATCAGCGGGCCCGGGGCGCCGGGCACGGGTTGCCGCGCCGCCGCCGGGGGACCGAGCTCCGCGTGGGGCGGTGGCCCGCCGGCCCGCCGGCGCGTCGAGCGCCCGGAGACGACGACCCACGCGGCCACGACGACAGCCACGACGACCAGGACACCGATCACGACGAGGAAGGTGGTCACAGCGAGAACCGTAGGGGACGCTCAGGTCCGCCCGCGGCCACCACCCACTCGCGTGGTCAGCCAGCGCTGGGCGCTGCGGGGCACGACGTGCAGCGCGCCGACGAGCAGCTTGTAGGGCCAACCGGGGACGCTGAGCACCTTGCCCGCGGCGAGGTCGTGCAGGCACTGGGTGACCACGTCGTCGGGGCTCAGCCACAGCGGCCCGCGCCGCGGTCCCACGTCGACCCCGGCTCGAGCGTGGAACTCGGTGACCACGTAGCCGGGGCACAGCGCCTGCACCCGGACCCCGGTGCCGTCCAGGCCGCCGGCCAGGCCTTCGCTGAAGCTGACGACCCACGCCTTGGACGCCGAGTACGTGGAGCCGCGGCCGCTGATCAGCCCGGCGACCGAGGCCACGTTGACCACCGATCCACGCCCGGCGGCGATCATCGCCGGTAGCGCGGCCCTGGTCAGGGCGAGGACCGCGGTGACGTTGACGTCGAGCTGCGCCTGCAGCGCCGCGGCGGGGGCGGTCCACAGCTCACCGGAGGTGGCGAAACCGGCGTTGTTGACCAGCAGGTCGACCCCCCGCTCCAGCCGGGCGCAGACCCTGGTCCGGTCGGCCTCGACGGACAGGTCGGCGCTGAGCACCTCGCAGCTGGTGCCGTGCGCGGCGGCCAGCTCCGCGGCCAGCGCGTGCAGCCGGCCGGTGTCGCGGGCCACCAGGACCAGGTCGTGGCCGTCGGCGGCCAGTCGCCGCGCGAAGCTTGCGCCGATGCCGGAGGTGGGCCCGGTGACGAGGGCAGTGGTCACGTCCGTGACGCTAACGTCGTTCAGGCACGGTGCGGCATCCGCGGTCCGCTGGACGCTCCCGCGGGGCCGGTCTCGATGGGCGGGAGCACCCGCAGCAGGTCGGCGAAACGGACCAGCGCTGCGGCCACCTCGTCCCAGCGGGCGCTGGTGGCGGCCGGGTCGAGCGCAGCGAGCGCCCAGGCGCCCTCCCCCCAGATGACCGGCACGTCGTCGCCCACCTCCTCGGCCAGGCTCACCATCCGCTGGTCGACGGCACGCCGGGCCGACTCGAGGTCGGAGGTGAACGCGTAGCGCGGCCCCACCGGACCGAGCAGGTCGGTGCCGGCCTCGGTCGGTGCATCGGCCGAGCCCAGCTTGAGCTCGAGCGCGGTGGCTGAGGAGGTGGGTCGCCGCCGCGCCACCAGGGTCACGACCACGGTCCCCCGCTGCTCGAGGTCCAGCACGCTCAGCACCCCACCGGCGTGCTCTCCGATCGCCAGGTCCAGCGCGCGTCCCGCGCCACCGCGGGTGAAGACCCCGTAGGACCACTGCGCGGTGATGACCGGGTCGGCGGTGGTGAACCGCAGCCCGCGCTCCCGGGCCCAGTCCTGGCGAGCGCGGGTCCGCGCGGTGCGTCGGCGGCCGTCGACGGAGAGCAGGCCCACCCCCGCCACCAGGGCCACGCCCGCCAGGACGAACCAGACCACCGCGCTCACCTCGCGCACCCTAACGGGACGCTCAGACGAACGCGCCGTACCCGGTGATCGCGCGCCCGACGATGAGGGAGTTCACCTCGCGCGTGCCCTCGTAGGAGTACAGCGCCTCCGCGTCGACGAAGAACCGGGCGACGTCGTGCTCCAGCAGGATCCCGTTGCCCCCCATCGCCTCCCGTGCCCACTGCACGGTCTCGCGGGTGCGCGTGGTGCAGTACATCTTGGCCAGGGAAGCCTGCTGCTCGGTGACCCCGACGGTGTCCTGGAGCTGGGCCAGGCGGGCGGCGGTGCACTGGCTGGCGGTGACGTTGGCCAGCATCCGGCTCAGCAGGTCCTGCACCAGCTGGAAGCTGGCGGTGGGCTGCCCGAACTGGTCCCGGTCGACGGTGTAGGCCCGGGCCGCCTCGTACGCCCCCATCGCACAGCCCACCGAGTTCCACGCGACCCCGGCCCGGGTGGCCTTGAGCACCCGCGCGGTGTCGGCGAAGGTGTTGGCCTCGGCGAGACGATCGGACTCAGCCACCCGCACCCCGTCCAGGTGCAGGATCGCGTTCTCCACCGAGCGCAGCGCGATCTTGCCCTCGATGGCCTCGGCGGTGAACCCGTCGGCGGGCGGCTGCACCAGGAAGCCCTTCACCTCGTCGTCGGCGGTGTCGCGGGCCCAGACCACGACGACGTCGGCGAAGGTGCCGTTACCGATCCACTTCTTCTCGCCGTTGAGCACCCACTCGTCGCCCTGACGGGTGGCGGTGGTCTCGAGCCCCTGCGCCACGCCCGAACCCACGTCCGGTTCGGTGAGGCCGAACGCCCCGATGCGATCCCAGGTGAGCATGTCGGGCAGGTAGCGCCGCTTCTGCTCGTCGGAGCCGCAAAGCATGATCGAGCCGATCGCGAGGCCGGAGTGGACCCCGAACGCGGTACCCACCGACGCGTCGACCCGGCACATCTCCTGGGCCACCAGCCCGGTGAGCAGGGCACTGCCGCCGGGGCAGCCGAAACCGGTGTAACCGACACCGGCGACGCCGAGCTTGGCGAAGCCGCTGAAGAGCTGCCGGGGGAACTCCCCACGCAACCAGTACTCGTTGGCGATCGGGGCGACCTCGGCAGCCATGAACTCCGTGACGCGGTCGAGCACCGCGCGCTCCTCGGCGTCGAGCACTCCCTTGACGTCGTAGAAGTCGGCGGCCGCGGCCAGCGGGTCGACGCGACCCTGGTGCGGGCCCTGGTGCGGGCTGTGCTGCTCGGCCATGGTGCGCCTCGTCTCTGCTCGAGATGTCACCGCCTCGTCGCGGTGCGCCTTCCTCGACCCTCGCACACCCTCAGCTGCTGGGCACGATGCCTGCCTGCCAACCGGCGTAGGCCACCAGGACGCGGCTGCGGGTACCGAGCTTGTTGTAGATGGAGGAGACGTGGGTCTTCACCGTGGTCTCACCCAGGTAGAGCTCCGCCGCGATCTCGGCGTTGGTACGACCC
This sequence comes from Mycobacteriaceae bacterium, assembly GCA_039923155.1. Lineage (GTDB taxonomy): Bacteria > Actinomycetota > Actinomycetes > Mycobacteriales > Mycobacteriaceae > Rhodococcus_D. The sequence goes on from JBDTDI010000028.1 coordinate 5,299, forward strand.
AGGGCTACCCCGGTGAGCACCTCGCGCTCCCGTACCGACAACCCGTTCAACGATGCCGCGGCCGGCACCCCCGGGGCGTTCGAGTGCTGGGCGCCCACCAGCGCGGCCATCTCGTCGGGTCGGACGATGGCGCTGCCCCCGGCGACCGCGCGCACGTAGCGCTGAAACACCGCCGGTGGCTCGTCCTTGCTGATGAAGCTCAGCGCCCCGGCCGCCAGGCTGCGCAGCACGAGGTCGTCGGTGTCCATCGCGGTCATCGCGATCACCGCCGGCGGGCGGGGCAGTGCGACGAGCAGGGCGATCGCCTCCAGCCCGCCGACCCGGCGCATCCGCAGGTCCATCAGCACCACGTGCGGACGCAACCGGGTCACGGCCGCGACCGCTTCGTCGCCGTCCTCGATCTCTCCGACGACCACGATGTCCTCCGTCGCCCCGAAGATGTCGGCGATGCCGCGGCGGTTGTACTGGTCGTCGTCGGCGATGAGCACGGTCACCCGAGGCGGGGGATGGGCTGGGTCGGTCACGGGACGGGACGGTAGCTGCCCCGACCGACACTTCGCCTCACCGCCGCCAGGGCAGCCAGCCGCACAGCACGAACTCGGGCCGGTCGTGGCCCGGGGTGTGCTCGACCCCGCCCTTCACGCGCCCGCCCACCGCGCCGACCTGCTCGGTCAACCCGACCAACCCGTTGCCCCCGACCTTGCGACTCGACCCGCCCGAGGGCAGCGGGTTGCGGACCTGGACCCACACCCCGGAGGGCCGGGAGGCGGTGACGCTGACCTCTGCGGGCCCGTCGGCGGCGTGCTTCTGGACGTTGGTGATGCCCTCCTGCACCAGCCGGAACGCCGCGTGCGAGGTCTCGGGGTCGAGTCCCTCCGGGCTCACGTCGAGCAGGAGACGCACGTGCACCCCCGCCCGTCGGGCGGCTTCGACGAGGGCCGGGACCGCGTCGAGGCCGGGCGGTGCCGCCTCGGTGTGCTCGCGGCCCCGGAGCACCCCGACGACCGCCTTCAGCTCGTCCATCGCCTCGTGCGCGGCGCCGTGGATCTGCTGGGCCCGTTCCCGCACCCGTTCAGCCACCGGGTCGGCGCTGGTCTTCTCGGGTTGCGCTGCGTGCAGACCACCGGCGAGCAGCGAGATGCGGCTGAGCCGGTTGGCCAGGGTGTCGTGCATGTCCCGGGCGATCCGGCTGCGCTCCTCGGCCCGCACGGCCTCCTCCCGCAGCCAGCGCCTCTCTGCGGTGGCCTGGTTGCCCCGGTCGACGGCCACGCTGAGCGCGTTCCGGGTGCGCAGCAGCAGTCCGAGCCCGGTGACGAGGGCCACCGAGACCACCGCGACCAGGGGCGGCACCCACCAGGCGATGGCGATGACGGTCGACCGTTCGGGCACCGGTCCGTCCCAGATGCGCAGCACGGAGAAGCTGTCCCCGCGCCCGGCGTCCCACGCCAGCGACACCAGCACCCCGAGGAAGGCGAGCCCGACGCCAGCCGCGGCCCGACGGGGAGCCTCGACGCGCAGCACCACCACCAGGGCCACGAGCAGGGCCAGGGCGTCGGTCTCCCCCGCGACCGGGCCGGCCAGGGCCAGCAGGAACACCCACCAGGACCAGCGGTAGCGCCACACCAGGGCCACGCCGGCGGCGGTGTTCAGCACACCACCCAGCGCGATCAGCGACGGCGTCCCGGTGCCCAGCAGCTCGTGGGACTTCGAGGCCAGGCTGACGGCCAGGATCGTGCTCAGCAGCGCGGCGGAGACGGCCGAGACGGTGGCGAGCCGACGTCGTGCCCCCGGCCAGGGGGATGTGCTGCGGGCGAGACGATCCGGGCTGCTCACCCGTCGCACGCTACGGGCGCCCACCGACACGTCGCCTCCTGCTGGGGCACGAGCCGACGACGGGGGTGGACCTTGGTAGGAGCAGGACCGACCGCACGCACGACGCGCTCGGCAACGGGAACGGGTTGTGTACCAACACGACCGGCCCCGACCACGTGGGGCACCCACTCGAGAGGACCCCGTCGTGACCCAGCAGCCGACACCACCGCCGACCTACCAGAACCCCGGCTACCCACCACCGCACCAGCCGCGCCGGAAGAGCTTCGTGGCCCGGCACAAGCTCCTGACCGTGCTCGGTGCACTGGTGGTGCTCGGCGGGGTGATCGGGGTGTCGACCAGCGGGGGCTCCGACACCACCGCGTCACCCGCGAACGCCGTCGGCGCTGCCGGCGGCTCCTCCTCCGGCGGCGAGGGGTCCGCCGGAGGGGGGTCAGCGTCCGGGATCGGTACCCCGGTGCGCGACGGCAAGTTCGAGTTCACCGTCACCTCGGTCGGGCCCGGCGTGCCCAGCATCGGCACCGAGCCGCTGGAGCAGAAGGCGCAGGGCAAGTTCGTCGTCGTGCGCCTCACGGTGTCCAACATCGGCGACAAGGCGCAGCTGTTCGACCAGTCGTCGCAGAAGCTCGTCGACAACCAGGGTCGCCAGCTCTCCAGCGACCCGACGGCCGGGATCTACCTCGACGACCAGAACTTTCTGGCCCAGATCAACCCGGGCAACAAGATCGAGGGCGTCCTGGTGTTCGACATCCCGCTCGACGCCGTGCCGAAGACGGTGGAGCTGCACGACTCCTTCCTCTCCGGCGGGGTCCCGGTGACGCTCACGAGCTAGCGAGCACCGACGCCATCCGGGTGACCGCCTCGCGCAGCAGCCCGCTGGGGGTCGCGAAGGTGAGCCGGGAGAAGCCGGGGGCGCCGAACTCGACCCCGTCGGTCAGCGCCACCCGGCCCACCTCGAGCAGCCGCCGCGCAGGCTCCGGCCCCAGCGCGCGGGTGTCGAGCCAGGCGAGGTACCCGGCCTGCGGTGGTTCGTAGCCCACCTGGGGCAGCTGCTCGGTGAGCAGCTGCCCCAGCAGCGCGCGGTTCGACTCGAGGTGGGTGAGCAGCGCGTCGAGCCAGGGCTCGCCCTCGGTGAACGCGGCCACGGAAGCCAGCACCCCGGCGATCCCGCAGTGGTAAGGAGTGGCCTCGGGCATCGCCTGCAGCTCGGTCGCAACCCGCTCGGACCCGGCCACGACCAGCGCCGACTTCAGCCCCGCCAGGTTGAACGCCTTGGACGCGCTGACCAGCGTCACCCCGTGCCGCTCACCGGCGGCGAGGTAAGGGGTGAAGCCGGCCCCGGACAGGGTGAGCGGGGCGTGGATCTCGTCGCACAGCACCACGGCCCCGTGGCTGGCGGCGAGAGCGTCCAAGGCATCGAGCTCGTCGGAGGTCCACACCCGCCCGGTGGGGTTGTGCGGGTGCGACATCAGCACCGCCCGGGCCCCCGCGGCCAGGGCGGCATCAATCCCGGGCAGGTCCAGGCCCCCGTCGGGTCCCAGCGGGACGGGCACGGTGACGCGGCCGACCTCGGCAGGAACGACGAAGAACGGGTGGTAGACCGGGGGGCAGATCACCACTCCCGACCCCGGTGGGGTCAGCACCCGCAGCGCCTCCCCCACCCCGCTCATCACGTCGGGCACCGGGAAGCAGTGCGACACCTCCGGCGTCCAGCCCCACCGGCGCGTCGCGAAGGCAGCGAACGCGGCGGGCAGCAACGACGGCTCCGCGTAGCCGGTGTCACCGTCGACGACCATGCGGTGCAGCGCAACGGCCACCGGCGCGGCGAGTGGCACGTCCATCTCCGCGATGAACATCGGCAGGACGTCGGCCGGGTGCTTGCGCCACTTGACGCTGGTCCGCTGCCGCAGCTGCGCCCAGGTGGGGCCGTCGAAGTCGGTGTCGCTCGCGGTGTCGCTCGGGGTGTCGATCACCGCCTCATCGTGCCCAACGCTCAGGCGTCGATCACCACCGGGATCACGATCGGCTCACGGCGGAACGAGCGGCGCATCCACTTGGACACCTCGCGCAGGATCACCTGCTCCAGCTGCTTGCTGCCGGTGATCTTCTGGTCGCGCGCCGACGCCAGCGCGTCGGTGATCATCGGTACGACCGCGTCGAAGGTCTTGGGGTCGCTGACGAAGCCGCGGGCGATGAAGTCGGGCTTCTCGGCCAGCTTGCCCGTGTCGGCGTCAACGATCGCCACCACGGTCAGCACCCCCTCCTCGCTGAGGGTGCGCCGCTCGACGAGCGCGGCCTCCTTGACCTCACCCACCGACTGCCCGTCGACGTACACCAGCTCGACGGGCACCTTGCCGGTGATCGAGGCGCGCCCGTCGACCAGGTCGATGACGTGCCCGTCGGCGGCGATCAGCACCCGGTCGGCGGGCACTCCGGTGCTCACCGCGAGGGCGGCGTTGGCCCGCAGGTGCCGGGCCTCGCCGTGCACCGGGAGCACGTTGGAGGGCTGGACGAGGTTGTAGCAGTAGACGAGCTCACCGGCGCTGGCGTGCCCGGAGACGTGCACCTTGGCGTTGCCCTTGTGCACCACGTTGGCACCGAGGTCGGTGAGCCCGTTGATGACCCGGTAGATCGCGTTCTCGTTGCCCGGGATGAGGCTGGAAGCCAGCAGAACCGTGTCACCCTCGCCCACCCGAATCATGTGGTCTCCGGTAGCCATCCGCGACAGCGCGGCCATCGGCTCACCCTGCGAGCCGGTGCAGATCAGCGTCACCTTGCTCGGCGGCAGCTTGTCCAGCGTCTTGAGGTCCACCACGAGACCGTCGGGCACGGTGAGGTACCCGAGGTCGATGGCCAGGCCCATGTTGCGAACCATGGAGCGGCCCACGAACGCCACCTTCCGCCCGCTGGACACCGCCGCGTTGATGATCTGCTGGATGCGGTGCACGTGGGAAGCAAAGCTGGAGACGATGATCCGCCGAGGTGCGGTGCGGAAGACGGTCTCGATGGCGGGGGTGAGCTCGCGCTCGGAGGTGGTGAAGCCGGGCACGTCGGCGTTGGTGGAGTCGGTGCAGAACAGGTCCACCCCCTCCGCGCCGAGGCGGGCGAAGCCGCGCAGGTCGGTGAGGCGGTGGTCCAGCGGGAACTGGTCCATCTTGAAGTCGCCGGTGTGCAGCACCAGGCCCGCGACCGTGCGGATGGCGACGGCCAGGCTGTCGGGGATGGAGTGGTTGACGGCCAGGAACTCGAGGTCGAAGGGCCCGAGCTTGCGGGACTCCCCCTCCTTCACCTCCTGGACCTTGGGCTTGATGCGGTGCTCGACGAGCTTTGCGGTGATGAAGCTCAGGGTGAGCCGCGACCCGATCAGCGGGATGTCTCCGCGCTCCTTGAGCAGGTACGGCACCCCACCGATGTGGTCCTCGTGACCGTGGGTCAGCACGATGGCGACCACGTCCTTGAGCCGGTCCCGGATGTAGGAGAAGTCGGGCAGGATGACGTCGACCCCGGGCTGGTGCTCCTCCGGGAACAGCACCCCGCAGTCGACGACCAGCAGCTTGCCGTCCGCCTCGTACACCGTCATGTTGCGGCCGATCTCGCCCAGCCCGCCGAGTGCGACCACCCGGAGTCCACCCTTGGGCGCAGCGGGGGGACGGCCGAGGTTCTGGCGAGGCGCAGTCATGTGCGTAGACGGTAGTCGGCGCAGGTGACGGTCCTGACCACCCGCCCAGGGCACGCGTTCCGGGGCCGACTCAGCCCTGCAGGCCGAGAGCCCCCGTCGGGCAGGCTTCGACGGCCTCGGCGACCAGGGCGCGGCACTGTTCGCTGGGACTTTCCTGGAGCACCCGCAGGGCGCCGTCGTCCCCGATCCGGATCTGCTGACGGGCGAGCTGCCGCGTAGAACGTGACGACCTTGTCCCCGGCGGTGATCGACGTTCCGTTCAGCTCGCAGTCGCGGGCGGCGGTCCGCCGGAAGGTGAGGATCGGGGTGGCCCAGCGCACCATCTCCTCGATCGCGGTGCCGATGCGGCTGTCGAAGTCGGCGATCAACCACTCCCGCTGCGGGAGCGTCGTAAGGCCTGCCACGATGGGCGGTGTGACCACCGACGAGAGTGCGGTCGCGCCGCGGCGCGTGCTGCTCGCTGTCGACGGTAACTCCTTGCTGCACCGCAGCTATCACGCCTTCCTCTCCTCGGGCACCCGCACTCCGGCCGGCACCCCGACCTGGGCCGTTCGGGGGCTCGTCTCCCAGCTCGGGCTCATCGTGGACCGGGTGGGCGCCGACGGCCTCGTCGTCGGCTTCGACGACGCGGGCAACAACCACCGCAAGCACGGCTGCCCCGAGTACAAGGCGACGCGGGGGGAGAAGGACCCCGACCTCGTCGCCCAGCTACGTCTGGCGGTGGCGGTGCTGCGTGATGCCGGGGTTGCCGTGGTGGTCCCGGAGGGGTTGGAGGCCGACGACGTGGTGGCCGCAGCGGCCGAGCACGCCCGGCGCTCGGGGTGGGAGACGGTGGTGGCCACCTCTGATCGGGACGCCTTCGCCCTGGTCGACGCCAGGACCCGGCTGCTGCGGCTGATCACCGGCGGGGTGGACGCCTCGCCCGTGCTGACCCGCGAGCGGATGCGGACCCTCACCGGGGTGTGGCCCGAGCAGTACCGCGAGCTGGCCGCCCTGCGGGGGGACACCTCGGACAACCTGGAGGGGGTGCGCGGGATCGGGCCGAAGACCGGGGCCCGGTTGCTGTCGGAGCTGGGGACCGTGGCGGCCGCACTCGCCAACCCCGAACGGACCCGCACCCTGCTCGGTGCGCGCGTGGCCGAGGTGTTCGCCTCCGACGACGCCCAGGCCGTCTTCGCCCGCAACGTGGAGCTGATGACGCCGCGGCCGGTGCCACTCACGCTGGACCTGAGCGCCACCGACGGTGGGGCGGGGCTGCTGCCGCTGGGCGAGGACGCGCTGCGGACCGCGCTGCGGGCGGTCGAGCTGGAGACGATCTGCCGCCCGGCGATCCGGGCGCTGTGCGGCCTGGAGTTCACCCCGCCACCCGTGGTCGTGGCGAGCCAGCCGGCCCGTCGGACGGCCGTTCGGGCCACGCCGCCGGTGCGCGAGGAGGCCTGGACCCTGTTTTGACTCCCGCTTTGATCCTCATCTGCCCGCCGCAGCCGCTACGGTGGCGGACCGCACACCACCAGGAGGTTCCGCCGTGAGCACCACCGTCGTGATCGTGATCGTCGTCGTCGTCATCGTGGTGCTGATCGTGGCCGCACTGGCCGTGGCCGCGGGGCGCAAGCGCGCGCAGGAGCGCCACCGCGAGGAGGCCGAGGCCATGCGGACGGAGGCGGCCCGCAGCGAGACCACCGTGCGGCGCAGCGAGGCAGAAGCGGCTGAGCACGACGCGAAGGCCCGCCAGGCCAGGGCCGAGTCCGACCAGAAGGCAGCAGCCGCGGAGCAGGTGGAGCTGGAGGCCCGGGAGCGCGCCGAGTCGGCCGCCGGAGAGCGTCAGGCCCAGCAGGAGCGGCTGGCCAGGGCCGACGAGATCGACCCGGACGTCGCGGACGACGGCACCCGCCTCCACGACACCACCGACGACACCCGCCTCCACGACACCACCGACGACACCGTCCGCCGCAGCGACACGGAGGTCGCCCCCGAGGGGCACCTGCGCGAGAACCGGCACGAGCGCCTGGACCCTCGACCCGAAGACGGTGCCACTCGCGCCGACGAGGTCAGCGACGAACGGCCCCGCGAGGCCTGAGCGTCGAGGGGTCGGCGTGGCAGGGT
>JBDTDI010000029.1:0-4777 GCA_039923155.1 Mycobacteriaceae bacterium
CGCGACCGGGCGCGCCCCCATGGCCATGATGTCGCGCACGATGCCACCCACCCCGGTGGCCGCACCCTGGTAGGGCTCCACGTAGCTGGGGTGGTTGTGGCTCTCCACCTTGAACGTGACGGCCCAGCCGTCGCCGATGTCCACCACGCCGGCGTTCTCGCCGATGCCAGCCAGCATCGAGGCGCGCATCGCCTCGGTGGTGGTCTCACCGAAGTAGCTCAGGTGCACCTTGGAGGACTTGTAGGAGCAGTGCTCGCTCCACATGATCGAGTACATGGCCAGCTCGGCGTCGGTGGGTCGGCGACCCAGGATCTGCCGGATGCGGGCGTACTCGTCCTCGGCCAGCCCCAGCTCGGCCCAGGGCTGCACGAGGTCGGGGGTGGCGGCGGCGTTGTCCACCGTGTCGACGGCAGGGGGGGTGGTCACAGAGGGACAGCCTATCGGCGGCCGCGACACCCATGCGCGGCGGTTTCCGGTCAACGTGGAGGATGTGCCCATGACGACCCTCGGCGTGATCTTCCCGCCGCAGCGACCGCCCGAGGAGCTGAGGGCGGTGGCGGTGGCCGCCGACGAGGCCGGGCTGGAGCAGCTCTGGCTGTGGGAGGACTGCTTCAGCGAGAGCGGTCTCGCCACCGCCGCCGCCGTCCTCGGGTGGACGCAGCGGATCACGGTGGGGGTGGGACTGATGCCGGTCCCCCTGCGCAACGTCGCCCTGACGGCGATGGAGATCGCCACCGTGGAACGGCTGTTTCCGGGACGCTTCCGTCCCGGGGTGGGTCACGGGGTGCTGGACTGGATGGGCCAGGTCGGCGCTCGCGCGGCCTCGCCGATGACCCTGCTGCGGGAGTACACCGTCGCTCTGCGCGCACTGCTGCACGGCCAGACGGTCACCACGGAAGGGCGTTACGTCACCCTCACCGACGTGGCGCTGGACTGGCCCCCCTCGGTCGCGCCGCCCCTCTACGTCGGTGCCGTCGGCCCCCGCACCATGGAGCTCGCCGGAGAGCTCGGCGACGGCGTGATCCTCACCGGGGAGACCACTCCCGATCAGGTGCGGGACGCGGCCGGACCGCTGCAGGCCGGCCGTCGCGCCGGACACCGCACCGGTGCTTCCGACGTGGTCGTCTTCGTCGACGTTGCCGATCGGCCCTCGGCGCCGCAGGTGGCCGCCCGGATCGCCGAGCACGCCGACGCAGGAGCGACCCACGTCGCCCTGCGGTCCGTGGGGACCGGGCCGGACCTGCCGGACTTCGCACGGTTCGTCGCCGAGGACGTCCGGGCGCTGGTGCCGAACGCCTGACCCGAGCCCCGGGATCAGCCCGAGGTCGTGCGGTCGGCGTCCCTGGACGGCTGCACCCGCTTCGGCTCTCCCGGCATCTTCGGGTAGTTCGGTGGGTACGGCAGGTCGCTGAGCCCGCCGGCCTCGTCCCGCTCGGCCAGGTCGAGCAGCGAGTCCAGGGTGAACGCCCTCGCGTCGATGTCGGCCATCGGGTCGCCCCGCTGCTCGAGCAGGTCGGCCACCGTCGCGATGGTGCAGTCGTCGGGGTTGACGTCGACGAGCTCGGCCCAGGTCACCGGGGTGCTCACCGTGGCCCGGGGGGTCTTGCGCACCGAGTAGGCGCTGGCGATGGTGCGGTCGCGGGCGTTCTGGTTGTAGTCGACGAAGATCTGCTCGCCGCGCTGCTCCTTCCACCACGCCGTCGTCACCCGGCCCCCCGCGCCCCGCTCCACCTCGCGGGCGAACGCGATGGCCGCCCGGCGCACCTCGGTGAACGTCCACCGCGGCTCGATCCGCACGTAGATGTGCACCCCACGCCCACCGGAGGTCTTGGGAAAGCCCACCAGGCCCAGCTCGTCCAGCAGCGGAGCCACGACCTGCAGCGCGATGTCGCGGGCCTCGTCGAAGGCGGTGCCCGGCTGCGGGTCCAGGTCGATGCGCAGCTCGTCGGGGTGGTCGACGTCAGCCGCCCGGGCGTGCCACGGGTGGAAGGTCACCGTGCCCATCTGCGCGGCCCACACCACGTCCGCGGCCTGCTGCGGGCACAGCGCATCCGCCGAGCGTCCGGACGGGAACGTCACCCGCACCGTCTGCAGGTATTCGGGGTGCTTGGCGGGCACACGCTTCTGGTAGACCTCCTCACCGGTGATCCCGTCGGGGAAGCGCTGCAGGTAGGTCGGCCGGTTCCGCAGCGCGGTGAGGATGGCCCCGTTCTCGGCGACCGCCCGGTAGTGCTGCACCACGTGGCGCTTGGTGCCCTGTGCGCCCAGCTCAGGAAACACGATCTTGTCCGGCGAGCTGAGGCGCACCTCGATGCCCCCGACGTCGAGGATCTCCGCCTCGCCCCTCGACGCCTCGGCCTCGCCCCGCGACGATCTGGCCTCGCCCCGCGACGATCCTGCACGGCCGCTCACGACGCACCCCCGGCGAGGACGTCAGCAAAGTCGTAGCGCACCGGCACCTCGAGCTGGTCGTAGGTGCAGCTCTCCGGATCGCGGTCGGGGCGCCAGCGCACGAACCGGGCGACGTGACGCAGCCGGTCACCCTCCATCTGGTCGTAGGCGATCTCCACCACCCGCTCCGGGCGCAGCGGCACCCAGGAGTGGTCCTCGCGCTGGTTCCACCGGTTGGGTTCCCCGCTCAGGTTCTCGGTGCCGACGCGCAGCGGCTCCAGCTCGGCCAGGTACTGCTCGCGCAGAAGGTCGCTGAACGCCGACGCCCCCCCGATCATGTGCAGCTCCCCGTTCCGGTACAGACCCAGCAGCATGGAGCCGATGCCGCGCTTGGACTTGTGCAGCCGGTAGCCCAGCACCACGACGTCGGCGCTGCGGTGGTGCTTGATCTTGAGCATGTCCCGCTTGTCGGGCAGGTAGCGCCCGCTGAGCCGCTTGGCGACCACACCGTCCAGGCCCGCCCCCTCGAACTCGGCGAACCAGCGCTGCGCGGTCTCGGCGTCGTCGGTCGCCGCGGTCGCGTGGATCGACGGACCGTCCCCCACCGCGTCGAGCAGCTCGGCGCGTCTGCGGGCGAACGGCTCGGCCATCAGGTTCTCGTCGCCCACTGCGAGGGCGTCGAACAACACCAGCTGCGCAGGGGTCTCGCCGGCCAGCAGCTGCACACGGCTGTTGGCGGGGTGGATGCGCTGGCTCAGCGATTCCCAGTCCAGCCGGGTCCGGCCGTCGACCACCTTGGGCACCACCACCTCGCCGTCGAGCACGCACCGACGGGGGAGCTCGGCGCGGACGACGTCGACCAGCTCGGGGAAGTAGCGGGTGAGCTCCTTGGTGCTGCGCGAGCCGAGCACCACGTCGTCCCCGTCGCGGAAGACCAGGCAGCGGAAGCCGTCCCACTTGGGCTCGTAGCTCCAGGCCGGCTCGGCCGGCTGGGTGGGCACGGCGTCGACGGCCTTGGCCAGCATGGGCTTGATCGGTGGGCGCACCGGGAGGTCCATGCCGCCATCCTGGCCCGAGACCGACCGATCGCGCAGGACCGTTACCGTCGGCGGGTGCGGACAGCGCTGGTCACCGGGGTGAGCCGACGGGCGGGCATCGGGTTCGCGATCGCGTCCCGACTACTGACCGACGGCTTCCGTGTCGTCGTGCACCACCACCGCCCCCACGACGCGCAACAACCCTGGGGCGCCGAGGACCTCGACGCCGTGCTCGCCGGGTTGCCGGGGCTCAGCGGGCACTTCGCGGCGGACCTGGCCGAGCCCGACGCACCGGCCCGGTTGGTGGCCGAGGCCGTCGAACGGGTGGGGCACCTCGACGTGCTGGTCGCCAACCACGCCCGCGCTCACCCCGACGGTGCGTTGGCCGAGGTGACGACGGAGGTGCTGGACGCGCACTGGGCGGTGGACGCCCGCTCGGTGATCTTGCTGGTCCAGGCGCTCGCCGCGCAGCACGACGGACGCCCTGGCGGTCGCGCGGTGCTGCTGACGTCCGGGCAGGGCCTGGGACCGATGCCTGGCGAGGTGGCCTACGCCGCCGCGAAGGGCGCGCTCGCTGCGGTCACGGCGACTCTGGCCGACGAGCTGGCCCCCGGGATCCTGGTCAACACCGTGAACCCCGGTCCGGTGGACACCGGCTACGCCAGCGGCGCGGTGCACGCCGAGGTGGCGGCGAGGTTCCCCGGTGGAGCGTGGGGGCAGCCGGGGGACCCCGCACGGCTGATCTCCTGGCTGGTCGGCGACGAAGGACGGTGGATGGTCGGTCAGGTGCTGCACACCGAGGGCGGGTTCCGTCGTTGAGCACGCTCAGCCGATGACCCACCCGGCATGGCGTCCTGCCCCGCGGAACCGTCGAGGTCGCTGATGCTGGTGCTTGCGGCGATGAAATCGCCTGCGCCGGTGGAGGTCTGCACCAGGTAGGGCATCTCCTCCGCGTTCAGGGCATCCACGATCAGCGCGGCAACATCAGCCGGGGTTTGCGCGGAGGAGCTGTCGAATGCAGCCGCCGTGCTATCAAGGTGGGCCTTCATCGCGGGGACGAAGGGGCTCGTCTGGCTCAACAGGGCAGGCACGTCCAGACCACGGTTGTTGACGCAAGTAGCAGGCTTCTTGCTCCGCATCGGGGGCTGATCTGGACCAGAAGCCCGCTATTTGGCGGGCGGGGAAGTGCCTAGGCGGGACAGCAGCAGGGTCTCGGCCAGGCAGACCCGCTCGAACTCGCGCAGGTGCAGGCCCTCGTCGATGCCGTGCGCCCGAGTGTCGGGATCCTCCACCCCGGTGACCAGGACCGACGCGTCGGGGAAGGCCTTGACGAACTCGGCGATGAACGG
>JBDTDI010000030.1:0-5243 GCA_039923155.1 Mycobacteriaceae bacterium
TGTTCGACGGGCACCCGGCGCTGACCCGGATCCTCATGCCCGACGACTGGGCCGGGCACCCGCAGCGCAAGGACTACCCGCTGGGAGGGATCCCGGTGGAGTACAAGGGTGCGGAGATCCCGCCCCCGGACCAGCGGAGGGCGTACTCGTGACCACCACCCCGAACGAGGCGAACGACGCCCCGGACGAGGCCGCAGCGCGGATGGCGTCGAACGGCACCACCGACGACGACTCCGCCGCCACCCACCCCGGATCGGGGGCCGACCGCGGCCGGGGTGAACCGGTTGCGGCCCCGACCCGCGAGACCACCGAGGGCCGGGTCTACACCGTCACCGGCGGCGACTGGGACACCCTCAGCGAGGCCGTTGGCGACCCCGCGTCCGACGAGAAGATCGTCATCAACATGGGCCCGCAGCACCCGTCGACCCACGGTGTGCTGCGCCTGGTGCTCGAGCTGCAGGGCGAGACGGTCACCCAGGCTCGCGCGGTGATCGGCTACCTGCACACCGGCATCGAGAAGAACATGGAGTACCGCACCTGGACGCAGGGCGTGACCTTCGTGACCCGCATGGACTACCTCGGGCCGCTGTTCAACGAGACCGCGTACTGCCTGGCCACCGAGAAGCTGCTGGGTATCACCGCGCCGCCGAGGGCGCAGGTCATCCGGGTGCTGCTGATGGAGCTCAACCGCATCTCCTCGCACCTGGTGTACCTGGCCACCGGGGGCATGGAGCTGGGCAGCTCCACCGCCATGACCTTCGGCTTCCGCGAGCGCGAGACCGTGCTGCACCTGCTGGAGCAGCTCACCGGGCTCCGGATGAACCACGCCTTCATCCGCCCCGGCGGGGTCGCGCAGGACATGCCGGACAACGCCGCGAAGCTCATCAAGGACTTCGTGAGCGAGATGTCGAAGCGGTTGCCCGAGTACGACAGCCTGCTGACCGGGCAGCCCGTCTGGCGCAACCGGCTCGAAGGCGTGGGTTACCTGCCGCTGGACGGCTGCCTCGCCCTCGGGATCACCGGGCCCGTGCTGCGCTCGGCGGGCCTGGCCTGGGACCTGCGCACGGTGGAGCCCTACTGCGGCTACGAGAACTTCGAGTTCGACGTGCCCACCGCCACCGAGGCCGACTGCCTGGCCCGCTACCTGCTGCGGGTGGCCGAGCTGCACGAGAGCCTCGGGATCGTCGAGCAGTGCATAGACAAGCTGGCCGAGCTGAAGAACGAGCCGGTGATGGTGGCGGACAAGAAGATCGCCTGGCCCGCCCAGCTCAGTGTGGGCAGCGACGGGCTCGGAAACTCCCTGGAGCACGTGCGCAAGATCATGGGCCAGTCGATGGAGTCGCTGATCCACCACTTCAAGCTCGTCACCGAGGGCTTCTCGGTGCCGCCCGGGCAGGTGTACACCTCGATCGAGTCCCCCCGGGGCGAGCTCGGCGTGCACCTCGTCTCCGACGGGGGTACCCGTCCGCTGCGCGCCCACGTGCGTGAGCCCAGCTTCGTCAACCTGCAGGCGATGCCCGCGATGAGCGAGGGCGGCCTGGTCGCGGACGTGATCGCCTCGATCGCCTCGCTCGACCCGGTGATGGGAGGGGTGGACCGATGAACGAGACCGACAGCTGGGTCTTCGAGCCGGCCACGGTGGCCGAGGCGACGACGATCATCGCCCGCTACCCCGAACCTCGCTCGGCGCTGCTCCCGCTGCTGTACCTGGTGCAGTCGGTGCAGGGGTACGTGAGCCAGGACGGCATCGTCTTCTGCGCGGACACCCTGGGGCTGACCACCGCCGAGGTCACCGCGGTGGCCTCGTTCTACACGATGTACAAGCGCGCGCCGTGCGGAGAGCACCTGGTCAGCGTGTGCACCAACACCGTGTGCGCCATGCTCGGGGGGGACGCGATCTACGCCGCGCTGCAGACCGAGCTGGGGTCCACCAGCGCACCGCTCGGCCAGGAGCAGACCGCCGGCGAACCGGGCGCACCCGGCTCGATCACCCTCGAGCACGCCGAGTGCCTGGCCGCCTGCGACCTGGCCCCCGTGCTGCAGGTGGACTACGAGTTCTACGACAACCAGAGCGTGGCCTCGGCCACCGAGCTGGTCACCGAGCTACGAGCGGGTCGAACCCCCGCCCCCACCCGGGGCGCGCTCCCGCGGGGGATGAAGGACGCGTCGCGCCAGCTGGCCGGCTTCTTCGACCGTCCCGACGACGTGGTCGCCCCCTCGCAGTCCACCGAGACCCTGCGGGGCAACACCCTGGCCGCGGAACGGGGCTGGAGCGCCCCGCCGACCCCCGACGACGCGGTCATCCCACCGCTGCCCCCCAAGGAGGCGAAGTCGTGACCACCCCCACCACGACCCCCACGGCACCCGGGCCCGACCCGGTCACCCCCGTGCTCACCAAGCGGTGGCTGTCCCCGGAGTCCTGGACGCTGTCGACCTACACCCAGCTCGAGGGGTACACCGCCCTGCGCAAGGCGCTCGCGGTGGAGCCCGACCAGCTCATCGAGCTGGTCAAGGCCTCCGGGCTTCGCGGGCGGGGCGGGGCGGGGTTCCCCACCGGGATGAAGTGGGGCTTCATCCCCCAGGCGAAAGTCGGTGAACCGGAAAACAGCTCGAGTCCCGGCCTCAAGCCCAAGTACCTGGTCATCAACGCGGACGAGGGCGAGCCGGGCACCTGCAAGGACACCCCGCTGATGATGGCCGACCCGCACTCGCTCATCGAGGGTTGCATCATCACCGCGTACGCCATCCGGGCCAACTTCTGTGCGATCTACGTGCGGGGGGAGATCCTGCACTGCATCCGGCGCCTGCAGCGCGCCGTCGACGACGCCCGCGCCGCCGGGTACCTCGGCCGCGACATCCTGGGCTCCGGCTTCAACCTCGAGATCGTGGTGCACGCCGGCGCGGGGGCGTACATCTGCGGCGAGGAGACCGCGCTGCTCGACTCGCTGGAGGGCCGCCGCGGCCAGCCCCGGCTCAAGCCCCCGTTCCCCGCGGTCGCCGGGCTCTACGGGTGCCCCACCGTGGTCAACAACGTCGAGACCATCGCCAGCGTCCCGTTCATCGTCAACGGCGGCAGCGACTGGTTCCGCACCATGGGTCGGGAGCGCTCGCCCGGGCCGAAGATCTTCTCCATCTCCGGCCACGTCGAGGCGCCGGGCCAGTACGAGGTACCGATGGGGACCACCCTGCGTCAGCTGCTCGAGCTGTGCGGAGGCATGAAGGACGGTGTGCCGCTGAAGTTCTGGACACCAGGGGGTAGCTCCACCCCGATGTTCACCGCCGCGCACCTGGACGTGCCGCTGGACTTCGAGGGTGCCGTCGAGGCCGGGTCGATCCTCGGCACCACCGCGGTGCAGGTGTTCAACGAGACCGTGAGCGTGCCGTGGGCCGTCATGAAGTGGGCCGAGTTCTACAAGCACGAGAGCTGCGGCAAGTGCACGCCGTGTCGGGAGGGCACCTTCTGGTTGATGCAGATCCTGCAGCGTCTCGTCGCCGGCCACGGCACCCCGGAGGACATCGACACGCTCCTGGACGTGTGCGACAACGTGTTCGGGCGCAGCTTCTGCGCGCTCGCCGACGGTGCGGTGAGCCCCATCGTGAGCGGCATCCAGTACTTCCGCCAGGAGTTCCTGGACCTGTGCCAGAGCACCCAGGACGCCACCCCGGACGGCACCGCCGCGTCGGCCGAGCTGGTGGGGGCCGCCCGATGACCGCCGTCGAGCAGTCCCCGGCCGCCCCGGCCACCCCCGCACCGGTGGCCGAGGGCTACGTCCGCCTCGTCATCGACGGACGTGAGGTGGACGCCCCGAAGGGCGAGCTGCTGATCCGGACCTGCGAGCGTCTGGGCATCATCGTGCCGCGCTTCTGCGACCATCCGCTGCTGGACCCCGCGGGCGCCTGTCGCCAGTGCCTGGTCGAGGTGGAGATGGGCGGTCGGGCCATGCCCAAGCCCCAGACCAGCTGCACCATGACGGTGGCCGACGGAATGGTGGTCAAGACCCAGCACACCTCTGCGGTGGCCTGGAAGGCGCAGGCCGGGATGATGGAGCTGCTGCTCATCAACCACCCGCTGGACTGCCCGGTCTGCGACAAGGGCGGGGAGTGCCCCCTGCAGAACCAGGCCATGAGCAGCGGCCGGCCGGACAGCCGCTACATCGAGACCAAGCGCACGTTCGTCAAGCCGCTGGCCATCTCCACCCAGATCCTGCTGGACCGTGAGCGGTGCGTGCTGTGCCAGCGGTGCACCCGCTTCTCCGCGCAGATCGCCGGCGACCCGTTCATCGACCTGCTCGAGCGCGGCATCACCCAACAGGTCGGGGTGGGTGCGGACCAGCCGTTCCAGAGCTACTTCTCCGGCAACACCATCCAGATCTGCCCCGTCGGCGCACTGACCAGCTCCGCCTACCGCTTCCGGGCCCGCGCGTTCGACCTGATGAGCACCCGCGGGATCTGCGAGCACTGCGCCTCCGGGTGCGCGCAGCGCACCGACTGGCGCCGCGGCACCGTCCAGCGTCGCCTCGCCAGCGCCGACCCCGAGGTCAACGAGGAGTGGAGCTGCGACAAGGGCCGCTTCGCGTTCACCTACCTCACCGACGAGGCACGGATCACCCGTCCCCTGGTCCGCCGAGCCGACGGTGTGCTCGCCGAGGCCAGCTGGACCGACGCGCTGCGCGCCGCGGCCGACGGGCTGCTCGCCGCCCGGGAGACCGGGGTCGGCGTGCTCGCGGGCGGTCGGCTCACCACCGCCGACGCCTACGCCTACGCCAAGCTGGCCCGGGTTGCGCTGGGCACCAACGACATCGACTTCCGCGCCCGCGCCCACAGCGACGAGGAGCTCGCCTTCCTCGCCGCCCACGTCGTCGGCGCCACCCCGGAGAGTGGAGGCGTGACCTACGCCGAGCTGGAGACCGCGCCGACCGTGGTGTGCGTGGCCTTCGAGCCCGAGGAGGAGTCGCCCATCGTCTTCCTGCGGCTGCGCAAGGCCACGCGCGGGCGCACCCGGGTGCTGCACGTCGGAGCCTGGGCCAGCCCGGCGGTGCGCAAGACCGGCGGCAACCTGGTGGCGGCCCTGCCCGGTGCCGAGGCGGCCGCCCTGAAGGCCCTGGAGCTGGAAGCCGGCTCCGTGGTCCTGGTCGGTGAACGGGCCGTCGAGGTCCCCGGCCTGCTCAGCGCCGTCGCCGGCCTCGCCGCGGCCGGGGTCCGGGTGGCCTGGGTCCCGCGGCGGGCGGGGGAGCGCGGGGCGA
>JBDTDI010000031.1:0-4689 GCA_039923155.1 Mycobacteriaceae bacterium
TACCCGGCGGACAAGACGGTGATCATGCGGGAGTACAGCCGTTTCGCGGAGTCCGGCGACGAGCCGTACTACCCGATCAACACCGCGGAGGACCGGGCCAAGGTCACCGCGTACCGGGCCCTGGCCAAGCGGGAGACCGCCGAGAAGGGCGTGCTCTTCGGTGGCCGCCTCGGCACCTACCAGTACCTGGACATGCACATGGCCATCGCCAGCGCGCTGAACATGTTCGACAACCTGATCGCCCCCTACTTCACCGAGGGCCGGGCGCTCGCCGGCGGCCTGGAGGACTGACACCGTGACCATCACCGAGGCTACCGAGGCCGCCGCCGACCCCTCCGGCGATCACGTCACAACCACCACGCTGCAACGCATCATCCTGCCGCGCGCCGGTGACCCGCTGGACATGCGGGCCCTGTACCTGGACGAGGACGAGACCAACAGCAAGCGCTCCCGAGCGGCCAGCCGGACCACCCTGGCGATCCCGGCGCAGTCGGAGGTCTCCTTCGCCACCTACTTCAACGCCTTCCCGGCCAGCTACTGGCGACGCTGGACGGTGCTGGAGCAGGTGCGCCTGGTGCTGAACCTCGACGGGCGCTGCCGGGTGGACGTCTACCGCTCCAAGGCCGACGGCTCCCAGATCCACGTCCTAGGCGACGTCCTGGAGACGGCCGTCGGCGGTCGCATCACCTTCGACCTCGACCTGCGCCCGTTCGAGGACGGTGGCTGGTACTGGTTCGACGTCACCACCGACGAGGAGCCGGTGACCCTCACCGACAGCGCGTGGTGCGCGGTGGGCGAGGCGCCCGGTCGGGCGTCGGCCGCCATCGGCATCTGCACCTACAACCGGCCCGAGGACTGCGCCGGGGCGCTGACGGCGCTGGGTGAGGACCCGGCCGTGCTGGCGGCCATCGACGCGGTCATCGTCGCCGACCAGGGTGACCGCAAGGTTCGCGACGCCCCCACCTTCGCCGCCGCCGCGGCCCAGCTGGGCGATCGCCTGCGCATCCACGACCAGCCCAACCTGGGTGGCAGCGGGGGTTTCTCCCGCGCCATGCACGAGTCCCTGACCACCACCGACGCCGAGCAGATCATCCTCATGGATGACGACATCGTCATCGAGCCCGACAGCGTGCTGCGGGCGATCGCGTTCTCCCGCTACGCTTCCCAGGACATGCTGGTCGGCGGACAGATGTTGAACCTGCAGGCCCGCTCGCACCTGCACTCCATGGGCGAGGTGGTCGACCGCAGCAAGTTCATGTGGCGGGCCGCGCCCAACGTCAGCTACGACCACGACTTCGCCAGCGAGAGCCTGCGGGACACGCCGTGGCTGCACCGACGCATCGACGTCGACTACAACGGCTGGTGGATGTGCCTGATCCCGCGCACCATCGCCGCGGAGCTGGGGCTGCCGCTGCCGCTGTTCATCAAGTGGGACGACGCGGAGTACGGGCTCCGCGCCGCCAAGGCCGGCTATCCCACCGCGTCGCTGCCTGGCGTGGCGATCTGGCACATGCCCTGGAGCGACAAGGACGACGCCACCGACTGGCAGGCCTACTTCCACCTGCGCAACCGGCTGGTGGTGGCGGCGCTGTACAGCCCCTACCGCCACGGCGGCGGCCTGGTGCGGCACAGCCTCAAGAGCACGTTCAAGCACCTGCTGTCGCTGGAGTACTCCACCGTGGCGCTGCAGAACCAGGCCATCGCCGACTTCCTGGCCGGGCCCGAGCACCTGTTCGGCCAGCTCGCCTCCGCGCTCGGTGACGTCCGCGCCCAACGCGCGGAGTTCGACGACGGCCGGGTGCTCGCCACGTCGCGGTCGCTGCCGCTGCCGTCGATGGACGCGGTGAAGGCGGAGCGGTTCCTGAAGCCACCGACCAACCCGGTCACCATCGGGATCACCCTGGTGTCGAGCCTGGTGCACAACCTGCTGCCCCCGAAGGCTGAGCACCACGAGCGTCCGCAGCTGAACATCGCCCAGCAGGACGCGCGCTGGTTCCTGCTCGCCCGCCTGGACGGTGCCACCGTGGCCACCGCGGACGGCCGTGGCGTCGCCTTCCGCAAGCGCAACCCGGCCACGTTCTGGTCGCTGCTGGCGGCGTCGGTGCGAGCGCACCGCACGCTGCGGGCCGAGTTCCCCCGCATGCGCCGGGAGATGCAGGCGGGGCTGGGGATGCTGACCAGCCACGAGGCCTGGCAGCGTGTCTACGAAGGCTGAGCCGGCTGGGAGCACGTCGGTCAGCGCGGAACCCTCGGGCGGAGAGCACCTGCGGGGGGAGATCCGGGCGCTGACCGGGCTGCGCGCCGCCGCTGCGCTGTGGGTGGTGTTCTTCCACTTCCGGTTCACCCCCGGTGACGCTTACACCCCGTACTGGCAGTGGCTGCGGCCCTTGGTCATCTCCGGTGAGTACGGGGTCGACCTGTTCTACGTGCTCAGCGGCTTCGTCATCACCCTGACGTACCTGGACCGGATGGGTTCGGGGCCCTTCGGCGGCGGGGCTCGGCGCTGGGGCCGGACGACCGTCTCTTTCCTGTGGAACCGCATCTGCCGCATCTGGCCGGTGTACGCGACGGTGACTGTGCTGTTCTTCGGGTGGTTGCTCTACAAGGCGACCCGGGTGACCGACGGCTTCGTCGCGTACCAGACCGTGCAGCCGGTGCGGGACGTGCCGCACCTGCTGGAGCAGCTGGCCATGGTGCAGCTGTGGTCGCGCCCGTTCTTCGACGGCGCCTCGTTCGTCGGCCCGGCCTGGTCGATCAGCGCTGAGTGGTCGGCCTACGTGGCCTTCCCGCTGGTGGTGCTGGTCATCTGGCGGCTGCGGCGGCTGCCGGCGGTGGTCACCGGTCCGCTGGCGCTGGTGGCGATGACCCCGTTGGCGTGGCTCACCTACTCCACCGGGTCGTCCACCCACCCGTGGGCGTGGGGCCTGCGCATCTCCGGCGGCTTCGTGGCCGGGGCGCTGGTGTGCCTGGCGGTGCGGAAGATCCGCCGGACCCCGCAGGTGAGGCGTGCTGCCAGCGCGCTGTCGGTGCTCGCGATCGGTGAGATCGGCGTCGGGCTGTGGTGGGCGGACTGGCGCGGGCAGGGTGCCGGTGACTACGCGGGTGTGGTCGCCGTGGCCTTCCCGGTGCTGGTGGGTGCGCTCGCCCTGGCCGACCGGGGCCCGGCACGGTTGCTGTCCACCGACTGGGCGGTCCACGGCGGGCGGATCTCCTACAGCCTGTACCTGGTGCACGTACCGATCTTCGAGGTCTTCTGGACGTGCATGGGGTGGTACCCCTCGATCGCCCCCGGTACCGCGCTGGGCACGTTCCTCATCCCCCAGGTGTTTCTCCTCGTGCTGGTGGTGGCCCACCTGATGTACCGCTTCGTGGAGGAGCCCGCGCGGCTGCGGCTGCGCCGACACGACCCGGGGAAGTGGGGCACCCGCAACCAGCACGAGGCCCAGCTCAGTGGCGCCGGAAGTCCTCGCGACGACCGAGCCGACGCAACCTCAGCCACTCCCGCAGACCGGCCGGGTCGCGTCGCGTCACCAGGAAGTACCAGCCGAAGCGGATCCACTCCTGGGGCAGCAGGCGACGCAGCCCGGGTTGCGCCATGAGGTACCCGCGGTTGCGGTAGGTGTAGAACCGCTTGACCTCGTCGTCGGGGTACTGGGTGTGCAGCCGCCCGCCGAGGATGGGTCGGAACTCGTCGGCGCCGTCCGGGTGCAGGTAGGCGGCGTCCAGGCAGGTGCCGAACGCGACACCGGAGCGCACCATGCGCCGGTGCACCTCGACCTCGTCGCCGCGCACGAACAGCCGCAGGTCCGGCACCCCGACCACGTCCACGCAGTCGGCGCTGAACAGGGCCCCGTTGAACAGCGAGGCGATACCGGGCAGCAGGTCTCCGCCCCGCACCTCCGCACCCTGCAGCTCGGCTCGGGTGCGCCGCCACTGCACACCCCGGCGCAGCGGGAACGCCAGACGTTCGGGGTCGTTGATGTCCACCACCACCGGGGACACCGCGTCCAGGGCGTGCTTGGCTGCGCAGGCCAGCAACGTGCCCAGGACGTCGGGACCCTCGGGGCGGCCGTCGTCGTCGGCCAGCCACACCCAGTGCGCCCCCAGGCTGAGCGCGTGCAGCATGCCCAGGGCGAAACCTCCTGCACCGCCGAGGTTGCGGGCCGAGGCCAGGTAGGTGAACGGCAGTCCGCAGGCCGCGACGACGTCCTGCGCCGGTTCGTCCGGGCCGTTGTCGACCACCACCAGGTGGTCCACCGGGTGGTTCTGGGACGCCAGCACGGCCAGCGAGGCGGCCAGCAGCTCCCGACGGTGCCGGGTGACGACGACGGCGACGACTGAGGGGTGCGCTGGCACGGGGGGCATCGACGGCGAACCTACCGGGTTGAGGTCGGGGGCCCCGGACGGCTGCGCCGGGCCGGCGGCTCGCTCATCGGAGACGACCGATCTCGTCGAGCGAGACGACCTGCCGATCGCGCATCACCAGGTCCGGTCGGGCCGCTGATCCCCAGCATTCTCCGAAAGGAGTGTTCAGCCCGACCTTGTATTCGTACGTGTGTTCTAGTACTGTGTGGCCATGACCACAGCAGCTCCCGTCTCGGCGGCACCGTCGGTGTCGGCGGACCAGCTGCTGGTGGACCTGCTGGGCCCGGTGCCGGGCGATGACGTCGGGCGGGTGGAGCAGCTGCG
>JBDTDI010000032.1:0-12681 GCA_039923155.1 Mycobacteriaceae bacterium
CGCGGACCAACGGAGTCAGATATGAGCACACAGAGCACAACAAGGCAGCGCACACCGAACAAAGGGATAGCGATGGAAGCCAGGGCACAGGCGCGCCACGTGCGCGTAACGCCCATGAAGGCACGTCGGGTCATCAACTTGATCCGTGGCCTTCAGGCCAGCGAGGCGCAGGCAATCTTGCACTTCGCGCCGCAGGCCGCAACCGAGCCGGTAGGCAAGGTGCTGGACAGCGCCATCGCCAACGCCACCAACAACTTCAACTTGGACCCCACCACGTTGTACGTCTCCGAGGCGTACGTCGATGAGGGTTCGACGCTGAAGCGGTTCCGTCCGCGGGCCCAGGGTCGCGCATACCGGATCCGCAAGCGCACCAGCCACATCACAGTCATCGTCGAGTCGCGGCCCGCCGCGAGCTCGACCCGGAAGAAGGGGTGACCCAGTGGGCCAGAAGATCAACCCGTACGGCTTCCGCCTGGGCATCACCACCGACTACCGCTCACGGTGGTTCGCCGACTCGTCCAAGCCGGGCCAGCGTTACCGCGACTACGTCGCCGAGGACGTCGCGATCCGCAAGCTGATGAGCAAGGGCATGGAGCGTGCCGGCATCAGCAAGGTCGAGATCGAGCGGACCAGCGAGCGGGTCCGCGTCGACATCCACACCGCCCGGCCGGGCATCGTCATCGGCCGTCGCGGTGCGGAGGCCGACCGCATCCGCGGCGAGCTGGAGAAGCTCACTGGCAAGCAGGTGCAGCTGAACATCCTCGAGGTCAAGAACGCCGAGTGCGAGGCCCAGCTGGTCGCCCAGGGGGTGGCCGAACAGCTCTCCAACCGGGTGGCGTTCAGGCGGGCCATGCGCAAGGCGATCCAGTCCGCGATGCGCCAGCCCAACGTCAAGGGCATTCGGGTGCAGTGCTCGGGTCGTCTCGGCGGTGCCGAGATGAGTCGCTCGGAGTTCTACCGCGAAGGCCGAGTGCCGCTGCATACGTTGCGCGCCGACATCGACTACGGCCTCTACGAGGCGAAGACGACATTCGGGCGCATCGGCGTCAAGGTGTGGATCTACAAGGGTGACATCGTGGGTGGTCGACACGAGCAGGCCGAGGTGGATCCTCGAGCGCCCCGGCGCGAGCGCCCGACGGGGGCAACCCGTCCGCGTCGCTCCGGCTCGTCCGGGACGACCGCGACGAGCACCGACGCCGGCCGGGCCGCCGTCGAGTCGGCGGGCACGCCCGAGCCCACCGACACCACCCCGACCGCGAGCACCACCGCGGCTCCGGCCGCGGAGACGGAGGCCTGACATGTTGATCCCCCGCAGGGTCGCGCACCGCAAGCAGCACCACCCGGGCCGCTCGGGTGCCGCCAAGGGTGGCACGCAGGTGACCTTTGGTGAGTACGGCATCCAGGCGCTGGAGCCCGCTTACGTGACCAACCGACAGATCGAGTCCGCCCGTATCGCCATCAACCGGCACATCAAGCGCGGTGGCAAGGTCTGGATCACCATCTTCCCCGACCGTCCGCTGACCAAGAAGCCCGCCGAGACCCGCATGGGTTCGGGCAAGGGTTCCGTGGAGTGGTGGGTGGCGAACGTGAAGCCGGGTCGGGTGATGTTCGAGATGAGCTACCCCGACGAGCAGATCGCCAAGGAAGCCCTGCGTCGTGCGATGCACAAGCTTCCGATGAAGTGCCGGATCGTCACGCGGGAGGTGCAGTTCTGATGGCAGGTGCCACGCAGGCCGCTGAGCTCCGTGAGCTGAGTGCGGACGAGCTGGTGATCAAGCTCCGGGAGTCGAAGGAGGAGCTGTTCAACCTCCGGTTCCAGATGGCTACCGGCCAGCTGGACAACAACCGGCGGCTCCGGACGGTTCGGCACGACATCGCCCGCATCTACACCGTGATGCGCGAGCGCGAGCTGGGTCTCGCGACGGCACCCGAGGGTGACGGGGGCGCGGCATGAGCGAGAAGGACGACAGCAAGGTGGACGGCACAGTGACTGAACAGGCCCTTACCGAGGCTGGCGAGACCCGCAACTATCGCAAGATCCGGGTGGGCTACGTCGTCTCAGACAAGATGCAGAAGACGATCGTGGTCGAGCTCGAGGATCGGGTGAAGCACCCGAAGTACTCGAAGATCATCCGCCGCACGACCAAGGTCAAGGCCCATGACGAGCAGTCACAGGCCGGGATCGGGGACCGGGTGCGGCTGATGGAGACGCGACCGCTGTCAGCGACCAAGCGCTGGCGGCTGGTCGAGGTTCTCGAGAAGGCCAAGTAAGCAGCTCGAGCCGGCTGGAGAACGCCAGTCGGTACCAGTTCCGCCCCTCGGGGCGGGATGCGCGCGTCGGGTCGGAATCCGCCGTGCAGACGCAGGTTGAGGAGTAGACGTGATCCAGCAGGAGTCGCGAGTGCGCGTCGCCGACAACACCGGTGCCAAGGAGATCTTGTGCATCCGGGTGCTCGGTGGCTCGTCCCGGCGCTACGCCGGCATCGGCGACATCATCGTGGCGACCGTGAAGGACGCCATCCCGGGAGCAGGGGTGAAGCGGGGTGACGTGGTGAAGGCCGTCATCGTGCGCACGTCCAAGGAGCGGCGTCGTCCCGACGGCTCCTACATCCGCTTCGACGAGAACGCCGCGGTGCTCATCCGGCCCGACAACGAGCCGCGCGGCACCCGCATCTTCGGTCCGGTCGGACGCGAGCTGCGGGACAAGCGCTTCATGAAGATCATCTCGCTGGCCCCGGAGGTGCTGTGATGAAGGTGCACAAGGGAGACACCGTCGTCGTGGTCTCGGGCAAAGACAAGGGCGCGAAGGGCAAGGTCATCCAGGCCTACCCCGAGCACGACCGGGTCCTGGTGGAGGGCGTCAACCGGATCAAGAAGCACACGGCGGTGTCCAGCACCGAGCGTGGTGCCTCCAGTGGCGGCATCGTGACCCAGGAGGCCTCGATCCACGTGTCGAACGTGATGGTGGTGGACTCCGACGGCAAGCCCACCCGGATCGGCTACCGCGTCGAGGACGCTGACGACGCCGGCAAGGTCCGGCGCGTGCGCGTGTCGAAGAAGAACGGGAAGGACATCTGATGACCAGCGTGGAGACGAGTCCGGCCGCGGTGAGCATCCCCCGGCTGAAGACCCGGTACCGCAACGACATCAAGACCAGCCTGCAGGAGCAGTTCTCCTACGCCAACGCGATGCAGGTGCCCGGGGTGGTCAAGGTCGTGGTGAACATGGGTGTCGGTGACGCCGCCCGGGACGCCAAGCTCATCGACGGCGCGGTCCGTGACCTGGCCCTGATCACCGGCCAGAAGCCGGAGGTGCGCAAGGCGCGCAAGTCCATCGCGCAGTTCAAGCTCCGCGAGGGCATGCCGATCGGTGCGCGCGTCACCCTGCGGGGCGACCGCATGTGGGAGTTCCTCGACCGGTTGGTCAGCATCGCGCTGCCCCGCATCCGGGACTTCCGCGGCTTGTCGGGCACCCAGTTCGACGGCAACGGCAACTACACCTTCGGGTTGAACGAGCAGTCGATGTTTCACGAGATCGACATCGACTCGATCGATCGCCCGCGGGGCATGGACATCACCGTGGTGACCACCGCGACGAACAACACCGAGGGTCGGGCGCTGCTGAAGCACCTGGGCTTCCCCTTCAAGGAGGCGTGAGAGATGGCCAAGAAGGCACTCGTCAACAAGGCCAACGCCAAGCCGAAGTTTGCGGTCCGGGCCTACACCCGGTGCCAGCGTTGCGGTCGCCCGCACGCGGTGTTCCGCAAGTTCGGCCTCTGCCGTATCTGCCTGCGGGAGATGGCCCACGCGGGCGAGCTCCCCGGGGTGCGCAAGTCCTCCTGGTGAGGACGACCGACCCGTACCGACCCTGCGGACCGACCGGTCCGCAGTGCTGCTTCGCCACAGGCCCGTGTACCGCGGGTGCACCCGGAACCGTGGCGGGAAAGTGAACAGGCCCCACCAATGACCATGACCGATCCCATCGCAGACATGCTCACCCGTCTGCGCAACGCGAGCTCGGCCTACCACGACGTCGTCGTGATGCCGCACTCCAAGCTCAAGACCCACATCGCGGAGATCCTGCAGCGGGAGGGCTACATCGCCGGGCACCGCACCGAACCGGCTGCGGTCGGCTCCTCTCTCGTCGTCGACCTGAAGTACGGACCCAACCGCGAGCGCAGCATCGCGGGACTGCGCCGGGTGTCCAAACCCGGGCTGCGGGTCTACGCGAAGTCCACCAACCTGCCCAAGGTTCTGGGAGGTCTCGGCGTGGCGATCATCTCCACGTCGACCGGCCTGCTCACCGACCGCCAGGCGGCCAAGCAGGGAGTAGGCGGGGAAGTCCTCGCCTACGTCTGGTGAGGAAGGACTGACATGTCGCGCATCGGAAAGATTCCCGTCACCGTTCCCTCCGGAGTGGACGTGACCATCGAGGGACAGAACGTCACCGTCAAGGGTCCCAAGGGCACCCTGGCCACGACCATCTCCGCGCCCATCGTCATCACCCGTGGCGAGGATGGGCTGCTCGAGGTGAGTCGGCCGGACGACGAGCGGCGCAGCCGCTCGCTGCACGGGCTGTCCCGCACCCTCGTGGCCAACATGGTCGTGGGGGTTACGGACGGCTACACCCGGAACATGGAGATCTACGGCGTCGGCTACCGCGTGGTGCTCAAGGGTTCGACCCTGGAGTTCGCGCTCGGCTTCAGCCACCCCGTGCCGATCGAGGCGCCCGAGGGCATCACCTTCACGGTGGAGACTCCCACCCGGTTCTCCATCTCCGGGATCGACAAGCAGCAGGTCGGCCAGATCGCTGCGAACATCCGGCGCCTGCGCCGACCCGACCCCTACAAGGGCAAGGGCGTCCGCTACGCCGGCGAGGTCATCCGCCGCAAGGTCGGAAAGACGGGTAAGTGACATGAGCACAGCAACTACCGCGAACGCGGACAAGCGAATCCCGGCGGGCAAGGACGTCTCCACCCGGCGGCGACGCTCGGTGGCACGGCGGCACTTCCGGCTGCGCAAGAAGGTGGCCGGTTCACCGGCCCGCCCGCGGCTGGTGGTCAACCGCAGCTCGCGGCACCTGCACGCGCAGCTGATCGACGACCTCGCGGGCCACACCCTGGCCTCCGCGTCGACGATCGAGGCGGACGTGCGGGCGCTGGAAGGCGACAAGACCGTGAAGGCCGCCAAGGTGGGCGAGCTGCTCGCGGCCCGGGCCATCGCGGCCGGGGTCGAAAAGGTGGTCTTCGACCGCGGCGGGCACGACTACCACGGGCGGATCGCGGCGCTGGCCGATGCCGCTCGCGAGGGCGGACTGGTGTTCTGATGAGGACGAGCGACAACGACACGAACGGAAGGACAGCCTGATGCCGGGACGTGCACGGCGCGACGGCGCCACGAGTGGCACCGGCGCTCCCGCCGGCGCCGGCGGCCCCGGCGGAGGTGGCGGTGACCGCCGCGACAGCCGTGACGGGGGTCGCGGCGGCGCGGAGAAGCCCAACCACCTCGAGCGGGTGGTCGCCATCAACCGGGTGTCCAAGGTGGTCAAGGGTGGGCGACGGTTCAGCTTCACCGCCCTGGTCATCGTGGGCGACGGCAACGGGATGGTCGGTGTCGGTTACGGCAAGGCCAAGGAAGTTCCCGCGGCGATCCAGAAGGGGGTGGACGAGGCCCGCAAGGGTTTCTTCCGGGTCCCGATGATCGGCGGCACCATCACGCACCCGGTGCAGGGAGAGGCGGCCGCCGGCGTGGTCATGCTGCGTCCGGCCAGCCCGGGTACCGGCGTCATCGCCGGCGGACCGGTGCGCGCCGTGCTCGAGTGCGCCGGGATCCACGACGTGCTGTCGAAGTCTCTCGGCAGTGACAACGCGATCAACGTCGTGCACGCCACCGTCGCGGCCCTGCAGGACCTGCAGCGCCCCGAGGAGGTGGCGGCCCGTCGCGGGTTGCCCATCGAGGACGTGGCTCCGGCCGGCATGCTGCGGGCCCGGGCCGGACAGGGGGCCTGACGTGGTTGAGCTGACCATCACCCAGACCCGCAGCACGATCGGCTGCAAGCACAACCAACGTCAGACGTTGCGCACCCTGGGTCTGCACAAGATCCGGCAGAGCGTGGTC
Source organism: Mycobacteriaceae bacterium (assembly GCA_039923155.1). Taxonomy (GTDB): domain Bacteria; phylum Actinomycetota; class Actinomycetes; order Mycobacteriales; family Mycobacteriaceae; genus Rhodococcus_D. Next base: position 6,117 of record JBDTDI010000032.1, read on the forward strand.
CGAGAGGACAGCGCGCAGGTGCGCGGCATGATCAACACTGTTCGCCACCTGGTGACGGTGGAGGAGGTGTCATCGTGACGATCAAGCTGCACCACCTGCGACCCGCGCCCGGCGCGAAGCAGGACAAGGTGCGTGTAGGACGTGGTGAGGGCGGCAAGCGGGGCAAGACTGCTGGTCGCGGTACCAAGGGCACCAAGGCCCGCAAGAACGTTCCCGCTGCGTTCGAGGGTGGGCAGATGCCGCTGCACATGCGTCTGCCGAAGCTGAAGGGCTTCACCAACCGCAACCGGGTGGAGTTCCAGGTCGTGAACGTCGGTGACCTGGCTCGTCTGTTCCCCGACGGCGGTGAGGTCGGAAAGGCCGAGCTGGTGGCGGTCGGAGCGGTACGGAGCAACCAGCTGGTCAAGGTCCTCGGCGACGGGGATCTCGGCCAGGTGAAGGTCACCATCAGTGCGGACAAGTTCTCGCAGTCGGCCCGCGCGAAGATCAGCGCCGCCGGCGGGTCTGCCACCGAGATCTGACTCGGACCGTTCCAGGACGGCCGCCGCCCCCGCTCGAGGAGCAGGGTGCCGGCGGCCGTTCGTCGTTGCCACACGCGAGGGCCGCTGACCGGCTGTTACAGTCGATTGCCGGTTCCGTGAGCCGCGCCAGCCGTCACGACCCGACCCACAGACCACGCGGGTCTGGAGCAAATCCAGACCCGCGCTGCCAGGAGGACCAGTGCTCTCCGCCTTCGTCTCTGCCTTCAAGACGCCGGACCTGAGGCGGAAGATTCTCTTCACCCTTGGGATCCTGGCCATCTACCGCATCGGCACCACCCTGCCGTCCCCCGGTGTGTCCTACTCCAACATTCAGGAGTGCCTCCGGACGGTCGAGGGCGGCGAGAGCCGCAGCGTGTACGCGCTGATCAACCTGTTCAGCGGCGGAGCGTTGCTCCAGCTGTCGGTGTTCGCGCTGGGAATTATGCCGTACATCACGGCCAGCATCATCGTGCAGCTGCTGGTGGTCGTCATCCCTCGCTTCGAGGAGCTGCAGAAGGAGGGGCAGTCCGGCCAGGCCACGATGACGCAGTACACCCGGTACCTGACGATCGCGCTGGCGATCCTCCAGTCCACCGGCATCGTCGCCCTCGCCACCCGGGGGACGTTGTTCCAGGGCTGCGACAAGGACAAGTTCCCCGCCATCCCCGGCGACTCGATCTTCGGCCTGGTCGTCGTCGTCGTCTCCATGACGGCCGGTACCGCGGTCATCATGTGGCTGGGTGAGCTCATCACCGAGCGTGGAATCGGCAACGGCATGTCGCTGCTGATCTTCACGTCCATCGCGGCGCGCATCCCCTCCGAGGGTCGCGCCGTGCTCGACAGCCGCGGTGCCTTCGTCTTCGTCCTGGTGCTGGTCGCCGCGCTGGCCATCATGGCCATCGTGATCCTGGTGGAGCAGGGCCAGCGCCGGATCCCGGTCCAGTACGCGAAGCGGATGGTGGGTCGCCGGATGTACGGCGGGACGTCGACCTACCTCCCGTTGAAGGTCAACCAGGCCGGCGTGATCCCGGTGATCTTCGCGTCCTCCCTGCTCTACCTGCCGAACCTCATCTCCCAGCTGACCGCGTCGCCGGACAAGGCCCCCAACGGCTGGCAGCAGTTCATCAACACCTACCTGACGAGCCCGACGACGTGGAGCTACATCGCGCTCTACTTCGCGCTCATCATCTTCTTCACCTACTTCTACGTGGCGATCACCTTCAACCCGGAGGAGCGCGCCGAGGAGATGAAGAAGTTCGGGGGATTCATCCCCGGGATCCGACCGGGGCGACCGACGGCGGAGTACCTCAGCTACGTCCTCGGGCGCGTCACGCTGCCCGGCTCGGTGTACCTGGGGGTGGTGGCCGTGCTGCCGAACGTCTTCCTCGACCTCGGTAACAACACACCCAGCCAGAACTTCCCCTTCGGCGGCGTCGCCGTGCTGATCATGGTCGGCGTCGGGCTGGACACGGTGAAGCAGATCGAGAGCCAGCTCATGCAGCGCAACTACGAAGGGTTCCTGCGGTAGTGAGAATCCTCATCCTCGGTCCTCAGGGCGCGGGCAAGGGCACGCAGGCCGTGCGCCTGTGCACCGAGCTCGACGTGCCCCACGTCTCCACCGGTGACCTGTTCCGGGCCCACCTGAAGGAGTCCACACCGCTGGGGGAGAAGGTGAAGTCGCTCGTCGACGCCGGCTCCCTGGTTCCTGACGAGATCACCAACGAGATGGTGCGGGAGCGGCTGGCGCAGCCCGACGCCAGCCACGGGTTCCTCCTCGACGGCTTCCCCCGCACGGCCGGCCAGGCCGACGTCCTCGACGCCATGCTCGCCGAGCGGGGAGTGGCCCTGGACGCCGTGGTGGAGCTCCGGGTGCCGCAAGAGGTGGTGGTGGAACGGATGCTGGCCCGGGGGCGGGACGACGACACCGAGGACGGGATCCGCAACCGCCTCGAGCTGTACCGGGCCGAGACCGCGCCGTTGATCGACCGCTACCGCGACATCGTGGCCTCCGTCGACGGGGTCGGGTCGGTCGACGAGGTCGGCGAGCGGGTGCTCGCGGCGCTGCGCGGAGGCCGGAGCTGATGCTCCGGCGCACACGAGGCACCGTTCCGGCACGCACCCCGGGGGAGCTGGACGCCATGGCGGCAGCGGGCGCAGTCGTCGGACAGGCCCTGGCGGCCTGCCGGGCGAGCGTGGGCGCCGGGGTCAGCACCGCCGACCTGGACGCGGTCGCCGCCCAGGTGATCCGCGACGCTGGAGCAACGCCGTCGTTCCTGGGCTACCACGGCTTCCCGGCCACGATCTGCGCCTCGGTGAACGACAAGGTCGTGCACGGGATCCCGTCACCGAGCGAGCTGCTGGCCGAGGGTGACCTGATCTCGATCGACTGCGGAGCCATCCTGGACGGCTGGCACGGGGACTCGGCCCTCACCGTCGGGGTCGGCGAGATCAGCGAGGCCGAACGTGCCCTCTCGCGGGCGTGCCGGGAGTCGATGGAGGCGGGGATCGCCGCGATGGTGGTCGGCAACCGACTCACCGACGTTTCGCACGCGATCGAGACGGGAACGCTCGCCGCAGCAGCCCGCGACGGGCGCCCGTACGGCATCGTCGAGGGCTACGGCGGACACGGGATCGGCCGGGTGATGCACGCGGAGCCGTTCCTGGCGAACTACGGTGCACCGGGGCGGGGACCGCGGCTGGTCGAGGGGTCGGTGCTGGCCATCGAACCGATGCTCACTCTCGGCACGGAGGAGACCCGGGTGCTGGAGGACGACTGGACGGTGGTGACCACCGACGGCAGCCGCGCCGCCCACTGGGAGCACACGGTCGCGGTCACCGCCCACGGCCCGCGGATCCTGACCGCGCGGCCCGCCTGAGCGCTCGGGGCCCGGGTTTGGCGTGCCAAACGACAACGGGTAGTGTGCACAGACGGCGCGCAGTGCGCGTCGGTCTCGTGCGTGCCCACGGCAAGTTCTGTTGGTTGGACTGTCCTTTCGGCTCACATCTGGGCCGGCACGTTGGCGCCGCAGTCCGGTACGAGTCCACCCCAGCTCGGGGTGTCTCGTGGCCGGTCGCCGAGCAACCACCACAGGATCGCGGAGGACGCCAAGCAGATGGCCAAGAAAGACGGAGCGATCGAGGTCGAAGGTCGAGTTGTCGAACCTCTGCCCAACGCGATGTTCCGGGTGGAGCTGGAGAACGGCCACCGGGTGCTCGCGCACATCAGCGGCAAGATGCGTCAGCACTACATCAGGATCCTGCCCGAGGACCGGGTGGTGGTAGAGCTCTCGCCCTACGACCTCTCCCGCGGGCGGATCGTGTACCGCTACAAGTAACGACCTCCGGGCCACGAGGGTCCGGAACCGACCAGGAGAGCTGACTGACGTGAAGGTCAATCCCAGCGTCAAGAAGATCTGCGAGAAGTGCAAGGTGATCCGGCGCAACGGCCGGGTCATGGTGATCTGCGAGAACCTGCGCCACAAGCAGCGTCAGGGCTGAGAAGCCCCGGCACGCAGCCACCGCACTCCCGCTGTCCTCTGACGGCACGCAAGCAAAGACGACCTCCCCGCACCACCGCGGCGCCCGGCCCTGAACGAGGGCAGCGCAGCGGCCACCCCCAGCACGGAGGCTGGGGCCCGACCACCGCGCTAGGACTCCCAGGCGGCACGGCGGGACGGACGGGGAGCAGACCTCCGCACCGAGAGGAAAACGCCACATGGCACGGCTCGCTGGAGTCGACCTCCCCCGCGACAAGCGGATGGAGATCGCACTCACCTACATCTACGGGATCGGCCGGACCCGCAGCCAGGAAATCCTGACCGCGACCGGCATCAGCTACGACCTGCGCACCAAGGACCTCACCGACGCCGACGTGCGCGTGCTGGGCGACTACATCAACGAGTCGCTGCAGGTCGAGGGTGACCTTCGCCGCGAGGTGCAGGCCGACATCCGCCGCAAGATCGAGATCGGCTGCTACCAGGGGATCCGGCACCGCCGGGGCCTGCCGGTCCACGGCCAGCGCACCAAGACCAACGCGCGCACCCGGAAGGGCCCCAAGCGCACCATCGCCGGCAAGAAGAAGGCCAGGTAAGTCATGCCCCCCAAGACTCGTACCGCCTCCGGGCCGAAGAAGAGCCAGAAGACCCGTCGCCGGGAGAAGAAAAACATCACCCACGGCGCTGCGCACATCAAGAGCACGTTCAACAACACGATCGTCTCCATCACCGATCCTGCCGGCAACGTCATCTCCTGGGCGTCCTCGGGGCACGTGGGCTTCAAGGGCTCACGCAAGTCGACGCCGTTCGCGGCACAGATGGCCGCCGAGAGTGCTGCCCGCAAGGCGCAGGAGCACGGCATGAAGAAGGTCGACGTGTTCGTCAAGGGTCCCGGTTCCGGCCGCGAGACCGCCATCCGCTCCCTGCAGGCCGCCGGCCTCGAGGTGGGCGCCATTCTCGACGTCACCCCCCAGCCGCACAACGGCTGCCGGCCGCCCAAGCGGCGCCGGGTCTAGCGGGAAGGAAGGAGCTCCTCATGGCTCGTTACACCGGACCCATCACCCGCAAGTCCCGCCGTCTGCGCGTCGACCTCGTCGGCGGCGACGCAGCGTTCGAGCGTCGTCCCTACCCGCCCGGCCAGCACGGTCGTGCGCGGATCAAGGAGAGCGAGTACCTGCTCCAGCTGCAGGAGAAGCAGAAGGCCCGCTTCACCTACGGCGTCATGGAGAAGCAGTTCCGCCGGTACTACACCGAGGCCGTGCGCAGGCCCGGCAAGACCGGTGAGAACCTGCTGCGCATCCTCGAGTCGCGCCTGGACAACGTCGTCTACCGCTCCGGCTTCGCCCGGACCCGGCGGCAGGCCCGGCAGCTGGTCAGCCACGGGCACCTCGTGGTGAACGGCATCAAGGTCGACATCCCCAGCTACCGGGTGTCGCAGTACGACATCGTCGACGTCAAGCCGAAGTCGCTGTCGACGCTGCCGTTCCAGGTGGCCAAGGAGACCGTGGGCGACCGCCCGGTGCCCGGTTGGCTGCAGGTGATCGGCTCGCAGATGCGCGTGCTGGTCCACCAGCTGCCCGACCGCGCCCAGATCGACGTGCCGCTCAACGAGCAGCTGATCGTCGAGCTCTACTCGAAGTGAGCCCCGCCCCCGGCCGGACCGCGCTGCGCTGAGCAGCCGCTCCGGCCGGGGGTCCGCTCGCCGGAGACCACCGCCTCGGTGGTCCCGGGCACCACCCGGCCCGCGCGACCCGCGCGGACCTCGCCACACCCTTTCGGCGTCATATGGCGGACGTCGGTGGAGGAGAACACCACAACATGCTCATCTCCCAGCGCCCCTCGCTCACCGAGGAGCCCATCGAGGACACCCGCTCGCGGTTCGTCATCGAGCCGCTCGAGCCCGGCTTCGGCTACACGCTCGGCAACTCGCTGCGCCGCACGCTGCTCAGCTCGATCCCGGGTGCGGCCGTGACGAGCATCCGCATCGACGGCGTGCTCCACGAGTTCACCACCGGCCCGGGGGTGAAGGAGGACGTCACCGACATCATCCTGAACCTCAAGGGTCTGGTCGTGAGCTCCGAGGAGGACGAGCCGGTCACCATGTACCTGCGCAAGCAGGGTCCGGGGGCCGTCACCGCCGGCGACATCGTGCCGCCCTCGGGCGTCACCGTGCACAACCCCGAGCTTCACATCGCCACCCTGAACGACAAGGGCAAGCTCGAGGTCGAGCTCGTCGTCGAGCGCGGTCGCGGCTACGTCCCGGCCGTGCAGAACAAGGCCTCCGGCGCCGAGATCGGTCGCATCCCGGTCGACTCCATCTACTCGCCCGTGCTCAAGGTGACGTACAAGGTCGAGGCCACCCGCGTCGAGCAGCGGACCGACTTCGACCGTCTCGTGCTGGACGTGGAGACCAAGTCCTCCATCTCCCCGCGTGACGCGTTGGCGTCGGCGGGTACCACCCTGGTCGAGCTGTTCGGCCTCGCCCGTGAGCTGAACACCAGCGCCGAGGGTATCGAGATCGGGCCGTCGCCGGCCGAGGCGGACCACATC
>JBDTDI010000033.1:0-3778 GCA_039923155.1 Mycobacteriaceae bacterium
GGCCAAGCCCATCACCGTCGCGGCCAGCTGCACCGACATCACCGCCCAGACGTCGGTGACGGGCGGCCGCAAGCCGCTGTTCGGGGGCAGCTGCAGCGGCCGCGTGACGCTCGGGGCCAACGGTCAGCCCCTTCCCTTTCCGCTCGGCAAGCCGGTGACCCTCACCCTTGCCGTCACCTCCGGCGGTGGGCTCGCTCAGCTGGCCGTCTACCAGAAGGTTCCGCTGGCGACGTACCCGTTCCCGCCGCGGCCCGCAAAGCTGGCGGCCCCGCCGACCAATGGAGCTGGTCCAGAACAGATCCTGGCCGCCTCAGCCAAGGTGGGCGCCAACGCTTCCGCCACCGTCAACCTCATCCTCGGCGCTCACACCCAGCTGTTCATCGGCACCAGCGCTCCGGGACAGCTCGAGGTGCTCGTCGACAAAACTCAGGTCGATGCCGTCTCGTCCTGGGCGTGGACACCAAGCTCTTTCGTCGCTTTTCTCACCCCGGACGACCTCGCCCGCGACGGGATCAACGCGAAGGCAGGGCAGACGGTGCAGGTCACGGTGCAGGCCAGCCGCTTCGCCGTGCCCGGGTGGGTCGTCACCAAAGTTGACTAGGACGGTCCGGCACTGACGGGTGCTCAGCGCACCAGCACCCCCGACGCCACCCCCAGCAGCGGCCCGGCGGCCACCCCGGCCGCGACCGACGCCCCCGCAGCCAGCACCGCCGCCGCTCTGGCCCACGGCACCACGGCCGCGTCGAACTCCCGCCCGTCACGACCGCTGCCCCGCACCACCGGCGCGATCCAGCGCAGGTAGTAGAACAGGCTCACCACGGTGTTCACGGCCGCCACCACCACCAGCCACCCGAGCCCGCCATCACCCGCCGCGCTGAACACCGCGAGCTTGCCGGCGAACACCGCCGTCGGTGGGGTGCCGACCAGCCCCAGCAGGCACACCACCAGCGACACCCCCAGCCACGGGTGCGCCCGCGCCAGACCCCGGAAGTCGGCCAGGGTCCGAGCCCCCGGCACCGCGGCGACCACCGCGAACGCCCCGAGGTTGGTCACCGCGTACGCAGCCAGGTACAGCCCGAGCGCGCCCAGCGCCTGCCCGGAGCGACCTGCCACCGCCACAGCCATGAGCAGGTAACCCACCTGGCTGACCGTCGACCACCCCAGCAGACGCCGCACGTCGTCCTGCGCGAACGCGGCGAGGTTGCCCAGCGTCATGCTGACCGCCGCCACGAGTGCGACCAGCAGCCACCACGCCTGGCTGGTCTCCGCCAGCGGCCCGTCGAGGAGGCGGAACAACGCCATCGCCGCGCCGAGCTTGGGCACCGTGGAGGTGAACGCGGCCACCGGGGTGGTCGCGGCCTGGGTCACGTCGGGCACCCAGAAGTGCAGTGGCACTGCGCCGAGCTCGAAGGCGAGACCCGCCAGCACCGCGACCACGCCGAGGACCACGGTGATCGGCTCGGCCGCGGGCAGCCCGACGGCCAGGGTGGCGTAGTCGGTGCCCCCACCCGCGCCGAGCAGCACGACCACCCCCACCAGCATAAGCACCCCGGCGAGTGCCCCCAGCAGGTACTGCTTGAGGGCAGCCTCCACCCCGCGCCGGTCGTGGCGGTAGCCGGTGAGCGCGTACAGCGGCAGCGAGGTGAGCAGGAACCCGGCCACCAGGACCACCACCTCGGTCTCCCGGCGGTCCCCGGCGATCTGGTCGCCGGCCAGCAACAGGGTCAGCGCGACTGCCGCCAGCACCACCAGCCGCACCACCCCGAGTCCGGTGTCCACGGCGAAGCTGCCGCCGAACACCAGCTCGTCGGGCTGGTTCAGGCCGATCACGGCGAGCACCCCGGCGCCCACGCACACAACCACCGCGCCGGCCCGGACGAAGCCCTGGCGCCGCCGGGGCAGGAACGAGCCGCCCAGCAGACCCACCACGGCCGACATCAGCAGCACCAGCTCGGGCAGCAGCGAGCTGACGGCCTCGTTCACCGGCTCACCAGCTGCACCACCGTGCTCGCCGCGGGGCCGATCACGTCCAGCACCAGCGACGGGTACACCCCGATGACCACGACCAGGACGAGCAACGGCCCGACGGCGGCCAGCTCACGGACGGTGACGTCGTCGAAACGACGTCCTTGCGGGAGCAGCTGGGGTCCGGTCGAGAGCCGGGCCAGGGCGCGCAGGAACAGCGCCGCGGTGATGACGATGCCGAGCACCGCGATGGCCGTGGGCACCGGGGCGGTGGCGAGGCTTCCGGTGAAGATCTGCAGCTCGGCGACGAAGCCGGAGAACCCGGGCAGCCCGAGGGAGGCGAGCGCGGCCACCGCGAACAGCGCCGTGAACTTCGGGGCGAGCCCGGCGAGGCCGCCGTAGCGGTCGAGGTCGTAGGTGCCGCCGCGGTCGTGGAGCACCCCGGCGAGCAGGAACAACGCCCCGGTGATCAGCCCGTGGCTGACCATCTGGGTCACCGCCCCGGTGACGGCCAGCGCTCGGGCCTGGGTGTCGGAGGTGCCCACCAGCCCGGCGGCACCGACGGCCAGCACCACGTACCCCATGTGGTTGACGGAGGTGAAGGCGATCATCCGCTTCAGGTCGCGCTGCGCCAGTGCCACCAGCGCCCCGTACAGCACCGAGATGACCCCGACGACCACGATCACCCAGGCCCACGCCCGCCACGCCTGCGGCAACAGGGGCATGGCGATCCGCACGAAGCCGTAGGTGCCCAGCTTCAGCAGCACGCCGGCGAGGATGGTCGAGCCCTCGGCGGGGGCCGCGGTGTGCGCGGGCGGCAACCAGCTGGGGAACGGGAACGTCGGCGTCTTCACGGCCAGGCCCAGCAGCACCGCTGCGAGCACGAGCCCGCCCTGCACCCCGCGACCGGCCAGCGGGTTGACCCGGGCCAGGGTCACCATGTCGAAGGTGTGCGGGTCGGCGGCGAGGTACAGACCGATGAACCCGACGAGCAGGGCCAGCGAGCCCAGAAACGTGTAGAGGAAGAACACGAGCGCAGCCCGACGGCGTTCCGCGAGAGCACCCCACCCGGCGATGACGAAGTACATGCCGACGATGGAGAGGTCGAAGAAGACGAAGAACACGATGAGGTCCAGGGCCACGAACACCCCCAGCGTCACCGCCTGCAGGCCGAGCATCAGCGCGGCATAGGTCTGCAGGTTGTCCCGCCGGCGCCCGGCGTGCACCGCTGCGGCCAGGAACAGCAGGGCGGTCAGCGCCACCAGCGGCAACGACAGCCCGTCCACGCCGAGGTGGAACCGGGAGCCCAGCGAGGGGATCCACGCGACGTCGAGGACGAAGGCGTAGCCACCGGCGGTGGGTGGGTGCAGCCGGTAGCTCACCCACAGCCCCACCACCAGCGCCACCAGGGCCCCGGTGGTGAGGGTCCACACCGCGGACACGGCGCGGTCGGGCAGCGGCGGCAGGACCAGCAGCAGGGCCGCCACCAGCACGGGGACGACGATCAGGACGACGAGCACGGTTACCTCACCAGCACGAGGATGGTGGCCAGCACCACGAGGGCGACGACGGCCTGGGCGAAGTAGGTGTGCAGCTGCCCGGTCTGCGGACGACGGGCGACCACGCCGAGGCGGCGGGCGGCGGCGGCGAGGGCGTCGACGCCCCGCGTGAGCTGCGCGTCGAGGCCGGCCACAGCGGACGCCGGGGCCCTCGCCGTGAACACCCGCGTGGTGCCGGTCTCGAGGCGGGCGTCGGCCGAGGCCAGGGTCCGCGCGCCCGCGAGGACGCCACGGCCGATGAGCCCCAGCAGCGC
>JBDTDI010000034.1:0-5208 GCA_039923155.1 Mycobacteriaceae bacterium
GTAGGCGGTCAACGCCTGCGCGGCCCGTTCGGCGACCATGCGGGCGACCTCAGCGGGGACGAGCACCCGCGCACCAGCTCCCAGGCCCAGCACCAGCCGCGCCAACCACTCGTCGTCGGTGTAGCGCAGGCTGATGGTGAGCTTGCCGCCGGACGTCACGCTGACGCGCTCGGTCGGGTAGTACTCCGCCACCCAGCCGTGGCGGGACTCGAGCTGCAGCTCGGCCAGCGGGAGGTCGGGACCCAGGTCGAAAGGGTCCGCCGGGTCGGTCTCGGTGACGTCGGTGGTGTCCGCAACCCGCTCGTCGAGCACCGTCACGTCCTCGACCCGGTCGACCCGGAACAGGCGCACGTCGTTCACCCGGCGGCACCACGCCTCGAGGTAGGTGCGTCCGTCCACGACCAGCAGCCGCCGCGGCTCCACCACCCGCTCGGTGAGCTCGTCGCGCGAGGCGGTGTAGTAGCGCAGGTGCAGCGCGTGGTGCTCGGTGACCGCGCGGGCGAGCACGCCCGTCGTCACGGCCACGGTCGAGTCGGCGGCGGCGTCGGCGTCGGTGCCGAACGTCAGCCCCGCTCCGGTGCCTGCTCCGCCGGCCGCCGCCTCCACCTTCGCCATGGCCCGCTCGACGACGTCGCGCTCGAGCAGCCCACCAACCTCGGCCAGCGCCCGCAGCGCCACCGCCAGTGCACCCGCCTCCGCCTGGGACAGGCGCAGCGGCCGCGTCATCCCCGCGTCGAAGAGCACGTCCACCGTGTCCCCCTCGAAGGAGAGGTCGATCAGCTCGCCCGGCCCGTACCCCGGCAGACCGCACATCCACAGCAGGTTCAGGTCACGCCGCAGCTGGGCGGGGCTGATGCCCAGCTCGGCGGCCGCGTCGGCGATCCGCACCCCGGGATGGGCCTGCAGGTAGGGCACCAGCGCGAGCAGCCGAGGCACCCGGTCACCGACGCCGCTCATCGGGGCTCGCCGGCCGGCACGGCGCCGGACAGGATGGTGAGCACGCGCTCGCGCAGCTCGGGTGGTTCCAGGACCATGACGTCGGGGCCGTACCCGGCGATCCACCGCGCCGCGACGTCCGGGGCGTCCATCGTGACGTCGACGATGGTGGCGTCATCGTCCTCGGCGACCACGGTGGCGCCCCGGCGAATTCCCTGGGCGCGACCGGCGGTGACGCGGAGACGGGCGCTGAAGCGGGCCGATCCGGTCCCCGCGCTGCGGGCCGCAATCGCAGCGAGGTCGGTCCCCTCCGGAACCACGACCGCACCCACCCGCCCCGTGGCCTGCACCTGGGTGATCCGCGAGACCCGGAAGCAGCGGACGTCGGCACGGTCGCGGTCGTGCCCGACGAGGTACCACCGACCGTGGTGGCTCACCACCCCCCAGGGCTCGACGTGCCGGGTGACCGGTTCGGTGCCCGGGTGGGGACGGTGGGCGAAGGTGACAACCTGTCCGTGCTCCACCGCAGCGAGCAGCGGGTCGAAGGAGGCGTCGGCGGCGCGCACGCGGGGCTGCAGACCCGGCGCGGCCGCGGTGTCGACGCTCACCCCGGCGGCCCGGAGCTTGAGCACCGCGGCCCTGGCCGTCGCCGCCAGCTGCGGGGAGTCCCACAGTCGCGCGGCCAGCGCCAGCGCGGCCGCCTCGTCGGGCTCCAGGCTGATCTCGGGGAGCTCGTAGTCCCGCCGGGCGATGCGGTAGCCGTCGGCGGCGTCGAAGTGGCTGTCGCGACCGGTCTCCAACGGCACCCCCAGCTCACGCAGCTCGGCCTTGTCCCGCTCGAACATGCGGAAGAACGCCTCGTCGCTGGGCGCGGTCTGGTAGCCGGCAACGGTGGCCCGGATGCGCTCAGCGGTGAGGAACGCCCGCGTGGAGAGCAGACAGATCACCAGGTTCACCAGGCGCTCGGTGCGGGCCGCGGACACGACCGCCACCCTAGGGGCTGGGCGCAGGCCCCCGGCGTCCCGACACCGCAAATAGCCCACCTCTTGCACGCGAAACGGGCCTCAGGCGCACAAGTAGCGTGCTACTTGCCAGGGCTGCCCGGCTCACAAGTAGCGTGCTACTTGCCAGGGCTGCCCGGCTCACATCGAGGCGATGAGGCGATCCACCCGCTCGTCCACCGCGCGGAACGGGTCCTTGCACAGCACCGTGCGCTGGGCCTGGTCGTTGAGCTTCAGGTGCACCCAGTCCACGGTGAAGTCGCGTCCGGCGTTCTGTGCGGCCTGGATGAACTCTCCGCGCAGCTTGGCCCGGGTTGTCTGCGGCGGGGTCTCCTGGGCCGCGTCGATCGTCGCGTCGTCGGTGACCCGGGCGGCAAGTCCCTTGCGCTGGAGCAGGTCAAACACCCCCCGGCCGCGCCGGATGTCGTGGTAGGTGAGGTCGAGCTGGGCGATCTTGGGATCGGACAGGTCGGTGCCGTGCCGGTCGGTGTAGCGACGGAACAGCTTCGCCTTGATGGCCCAGTCGATCTCGGTGTCCACCAGCGACGGGTTGTCGGTCTCGACCGCGTCCAGCGCGCGCCCCCACAGCTCCACCACCTTGTCCAGGTTGGCATCGGGTGTCCGCCGGGTCAGGTGCTCCACCGCCTTGGCGTGGTACTCACGCTGGATGTCCAGGGCGCTGGCCTCGCGACCGCCCGCCAGCCGCACGGGGCGTCGACCGGTGAGGTCGTGGCTGATCTCGCGGATCGCCCGGATGGGGTTGTCCAGGGCGAAGTCCCGGAAGGCGACGCCCGCCTCGATCATCTCCAGGACCAGGGCGGCGGAGCCCACCTTGAGCATGGTGGTGGTCTCGGACATGTTCGAGTCGCCGACGATGACGTGCAGGCGACGGTACTTCTCCGCGTCGGCGTGCGGCTCGTCCCGGGTGTTGATGATGGGCCGGCTGCGGGTGGTGGCGCTGGACACGCCCTCCCAGATGTGCTCGGCGCGCTGGCTGAGGCAGAAGGTGGACCCGCGGGGGGTCTGCAGCACCTTCCCGGCGCCAGCGATCAGCTGCCGGGTGACCAGGAACGGCAGCAGGACGTCAGAGATTCGCGAAAACTCACCCGCCCGCGCCACCAGGAAGTTCTCGTGACAGCCGTAGGAGTTCCCCGCGGAGTCGGTGTTGTTCTTGAACAGGTAGATGTCCCCACCGATGCCCTCCTCGGCCAGGCGCTGCTCGGCGTCGATGAGCAGGTCCTCCAGGATCCGCTCCCCCGCCTTGTCGTGGGCGATCAGCTGGGCGAGGTCGTCACACTCGGCGGTGGCGTACTCCGGGTGACTTCCGACGTCGAGGTACAGCCGGGCTCCGTTGCGCAGGAACACGTTCGAGCTGCGGCCCCAGGAGACAACCCGGCGGAACAGGTACCGCGCAACCTCGTCCGGGCTCAGTCGACGCTGCCCCTGGAAGGTGCAGGTGACACCGAACTCGGTCTCGATGCCCATGATGCGTCTCTCCACGCCTTGGACCCTACGCAGGCGCCGACGACGCTTCTCAGGGCGTGTCGGTGCCCCCGGCGCCGCGCTGGCGATGTTCCTCGGCCCCGGGTTCGATGTCGGCCCCCGCGTCGGTCTCCGCTCCGGCCTCCGCCTGGCCCATCGGGGGGGTCGGCAGCAGGTCGGTCAGTGCGGCGTCGCTGATGCGGCGGAAGGCCCGCCGGAGACGGGCGTGCTCCAGCACTGCCACCTCCAGCGAGCGCACCCCGAGAACACGCGGCTCGGCGCTGCCATCCACCTGCTGCAGCGCGTGCACGGCGGCCGAGGCCGCGGCCGGAAGGTCCATCGCCGGGCGGTAGCTCTGCCGCAGCGCGGTCGCGATCGGCTCGGTGGTGCCGCCCATGACGACGAAGTCGGACTCGTCGCCGATCGAGCCGTCGTAGGTGATTCGGTACAGCTGCGCGGCGGCCGATCCCGGCTGCCCGACCTCGGCCACGCAGATCTCCACCTCGAACGGCTTGGGCTGCTCGGTGAAGATCCCCCCCAGGGTCTGGGCGTAGGCGTTGGCCAGCGACGAGCCGGTGACGTCGCGGCGGTCGTAGCTGTACCCGCGCAGGTCGGCGTGCTGGATGCCGGCCCGCCGCAGGTTCTCGAACTCGTTGTAACGCCCGACCGCGGCAAAACCGATGCGGTCGTAGATCTCGCTCACCTTGTGCAGGGTCGAGGAGGGGTTCTCGGCCACGAACAGCACCCCGTCGGCGTAGGTGAGCACGACGACGCTGCGTCCCCGCGCAATTCCCTTGCGCGCCAGGTCCGACCGGTCACGCATGATCTGCTCGGCCGAGGCGTAGTACGGCATCGTCACGGTGGGAGGCTCCTGGGGGTGGGTTCGGGGCTGTGTCTCGCGGCTGCGCTAGCCGCCGGGTCGGGCGTGCCGCTCGGCGACGACGACAGCCGCGACCTCGGCAACGCGCTCCTGCGTCAGCTCGACCGCGCCGAGCTCGGCGCTGATGGTCACGACCGTCGGGTACAGCCCCCGGACCAGGTCGGGACCACCGGTGGCCGAGTCGTCATCAGCAGCGTCGTACAGCGCCTCCACCGCGGCCCGGACCGCGCTGGGCTCGTCGGCGCCAGGTTCGTAGCGCTTCTTCAGGGCCGAGCGGGCAAACAGCGAGCCCGACCCGACGCTGTGGTACCCGACGTGCTCCTCATAGCGTCCGCCGGTGATGTCGTAGGACACGATGCGGGCGGCGCGCGCCGGGTCCACCGCGTCGACGTCCACGCCGACGAACAGGGGGACGACGGCCAGACCCTGCATCGCGGCGCCGAGGTTGCCCCGCACCATGGACGCCAACCGGTTGGTCTTGCCGTCCAGCGAGAGCGGGCGGCCCTCGATCTTCTCGTAGTGCTCGAGCTCCACCGCGAACAAGCGCACCAGCTCCACGGCCACCCCGGCGGTACCGGCAATACCCACGGCGGAGAACGCATCGGTGACGAACACCTTCTCGATGTCGCGGATCGCAATCAGGTTGCCCTGGGTCGCACGACGGTCACCGGCGAGCAGCACCCCGCCGGCGTAGGTCAGGGCGACGATCGTGGTGCCGTGCGGCGCGAGGTTCCCGACGTCGCCGCCCCGGACGGGAAGCATGTCCGGCGCGACGTGGCGCAAGTAGTCGGTGAAGGACGAGGTCAAGAAGGTGGGGGTGGAGGAGCCGGCGGTGTCCGGGCCGCCGATCACTGGCCGCCCTTCTGCACGTAGGCCTTGACGAAGTCTTCGGCGTTCTCCTCCAGCACG
>JBDTDI010000035.1:0-3428 GCA_039923155.1 Mycobacteriaceae bacterium
AGTCTCTCACTGTTCGGCCGGCGATCCTCCTGGCCGGCGCGGTTGGTCACCGATCAGCGCGTGTCGCGTGCCCACCCGCTGCGTGAGGCGTCGCAACCGGGAGCGCACCGGGCTCGCTGCCCACTCGCCGAGGACGACCCCCGCGGCCAGCGCACCGGCCACCCCGAGGGCGCCCCCCAGCTCGGTGAACCCGCCCAGCAGCGAGCCACTGTTCATCAAGCTGTACAACCCCCGGTAGACGGCCAGCGCAGGCAGCAGCGGAGCGATGCCTGAGACCCACACCACCATGGGGGGAACGCGGGTGCGGTGGGAGATGACGGCACCGATGAAGCCGACCAGGGTGGCGGCCAGCGCGGACGCGGTGACCGGGCCGGACCCGGCCTGGGTCAGCAGCCCGAAGACCAGCCACCCGGTCGCCCCGGCCGCGGCGGCGGCCAGCAGCGCCCGGCGCTCCGCGTAGGAGGCGAGGGCGAAGAAGGCGGACGTTCCTGCCGCCCCCAGCACCTGCGCGGGCAGGTCGGACAGCGCGTAGGTCCGCTCGCCCAGCGGCGGCAGGTGCACCCCCAGGGCCGAGGACACCTTCAGGGCTATCGCGAGACCGACGATGATGCCCACCGTCTGCACCATCATCTCGGCGAACCGGGCCGATCCCGTCACCAGGGAACCCGTGATCGCGTCCTGCACGCTGCCGACCAATGACAGGCCAGACAACAGCACGACCACCCCGGCCGCGACGATCTGGGAGGGGCGCACCACGAGACCCAGCTGGGCGTGCACCGCGAACAGCGCCGCAGCCGGCATGGTGGCGATGAAGCCCCCCGCCACCTGCTGGAAGAAGAACGGCAGCCCGAAGGAGTTGAGCACGCGGTTCGTCCGGTCGATCGCCACCGTGGACAGGAAGGCGACACCGATGACCAGTGCCCCGCCGCCGAGCAGCACAGCCACCGATGCCGCCATCGCGGCCCACGCGAGGGTCGCCGTCCAGCGCCGGTACGGGTGCGGGGCCGAGTTGAGACGGTCCAGCTCGGCGTGGGCACGGCGGGTGGTGAGCCTTCCGCCCACGACGTCCTGCACCAGCTGGTCCACCGCAGCCAGGCGGGTGTAGTCCAGGGAGCGGTAGCGAACGACCCGAACCAGGTTCACCGGCGGGCGGGTGAGCCCACGGTGCGCGCTGATCGTGATCGAGGTGAAGGTGATGTCGACCTCGCAGCGGGGCAGCCCGTACGCCGCGGTGACCGAGCGGATGTAGCTGATGGCGTCCACGGCCGGGACGCCGTTGGACAGCAGGATCTCCCCCACACCGAGGGCCAGGTCGAGCACGTCGGTGACGCTGGCGTCGTCGGCCAGCACCGGGCCCGCCGGCTGGGAGTAGTGCGAGGGCGCGGAGATCCCCCCGTCCGGGGTCGGCTCGCCCACGTCGGGCCAACGGGGGGTGTCGGTGCTCTCCGCCCGGTTGCGGCGCGCTCGTGCGTTCTTGTGCATGACCATCAGGGGGGCGTCAGGCCTCAGAGGTCGGGGTCGGGCACGGGGTCGAACTCGTGCTCGGGCCCGAGCCCGGTGGCGGCCAGGGCCGTGTCCAGGTCGGGGTGCCGGAACACCGACACCACCCGGGCGTCGACGACCCGGAAGGCCGACGCCACGAGGTCCTGGGCCTCGGGCGCCCCCGAGGGGCTGGCCTGCTCCTGCACGACCACCACTCCGTCGTGGACGAACATCCGTCCAGCCCGCAGGGTGATGTCGGCGTCGGCGGCCCAGCTGCGCAGCGCGGCCAGGCCCTGGGTCGATCCGTGCGGCCCACCGAGCTCGACGTCGTCGCTGGAGAGGTCCACCAAGGTGTCGCCGTCCCCGGAGTTCACGGCGTCGTGCCAGGCGAGCACAGTGCCAACTTCCAGGGTGACCTTCTCCGGGCTGCTCACGGTGTCTACCGTACGGCTTACGATCGTCCGTGGGTGCCGCCTCACGGGTGTGCTCGCCCACGCCGGATTAGCTCAGTGGTAGAGCACCGCTCTTGTAAAGCGAAGGTCGTCGGTTCGACCCCGACATCCGGCTCCACCTACAACGCGGCGACCAGCGCGCCCAACGTCTCCGAGCACCCGGCGTCGAGCTTGACCGTGGCCAGCTCGTCGCCCCGGGTGCGGCCCCGGTTCACGATGACCACGGGGACGCCCCTCTTCACGCTGTGCCGCACGAAGCGCAGCCCGCTCATCACCGTGAGGGAGGAACCGGCCACCAGCAGCGCGTCGCCGGCGTCGACCAGCTCGTAGGCCCGCGCCACGCGGTCCTTGGGCACGTTCTCCCCGAAGTAGACGATCTCGGGCTTGAGCATCCCGCCGCACCGGTCGCAGTCGGCCACCACGAAACCTTCGGTGCTGGCGAGCACCGCGTCGGCGTCGGGCGCGATCTCTGCGTCGCGGACCGTGGCCACGGAGGCAAAGCGCGGGTTCATCGCCTCCAGCCGCACCGCCAGCTCTGCGCGGCCGATCACGGCACCGCAGCCCAGGCACACCACCCGCGCGTAGGTACCGTGCAGGTCGATGACCCGCCGGCTGCCGGCGAGGGTGTGCAGACGGTCCACGTTCTGGGTGATCACCCCGGCCACGACGCCGGCCTCCTCCAGCGCGGCGAGGGCCCGGTGCCCGGCGTTCGGGGTCTGGGTGTGCACGTGGCGCCAGCCCACGTGGTTACGGGCCCAGTAGTGGCGGCGGAACACCGGATCGCCGACGAACTGCTGGTAGGTCATCGGGTTGCGCGGCGGCGAGCTCGGCCCGCGGTAGTCGGGGATGCCGGAGTCGGTGGAGATGCCGGCGCCGGTGAGCGCGGTGACGGTGCGCCCGGACAGCACGTCGAGCATGGCCTGCACCCCCGAGCCCGGCCCCGCACCCAGCACCGTCGTCATTCCCGCGAGGTTACGACGGGTGCAGGATGGGCGCATGCCGCTGACGGGTGAGTACGAGCCGAGTCCCACGGAGTGGGTCCGCAAGCAGGTCGAGCTGTACGAGGGCTCGGGGGGCACCGAGGGCACGACCCTCGGTGACCGCGGCTTGGCGTGCGTGCTGCTGACCACGAAGGGGGCCAAGTCGGGCAAGCTGCGCAAGGTGCCCCTCATGCGGGTCGAGCACGAGGGCAGCTACGCCGCGGTGGCCTCGCTCGGTGGTGCCCCGAAGCATCCCGTCTGGTACTTCAACCTCAAGGCCAACCCGTTGCTGGAGCTGCGTGACGGCACGCTGCACCAGGACATGGTGGCCCGTGAGGTCACCGGCGAGGAGAGGGCGCAGTGGTGGGAGCGGGCGGTGGCCGCCTTCCCCGACTACGCCGACTACAAGAACAGGACCGAGCGCGAGATCCCGGTGTTCGTGCTGGAACCGGCCGTCTCCTGACCGTGCCGCCCGTTGGGGGGGTCCGTGTGACCGTGCCGCCCGTTGGGGGGT
>JBDTDI010000036.1:0-8803 GCA_039923155.1 Mycobacteriaceae bacterium
CGGCCACGACGCCCACGGCCGAATCCAGCTCGACGGCTGCGTCGGCGTCGGCTGCGACGGCTTCGGCGGCACCGGCCGCCACGTCCGGCGGCGGCACGGCGCTGAGCCTGCAGGCCGCCTACGAGAAGACCATCGCCAACGTGCTGCCGTCGGTGGTCGAGATCGAGACGAAGGTCGGCCTGGGCTCCGGGATCGTGTTCGACAACCAGGGTGACATCGTCACCAACGACCACGTCGTCGGCTCCGCGACCACGTTCAGCGTGCGTCTGGCCAACAACGCCAGCCCCGTCAAGGGCACCCTGGTCGGGACGTTCCCCGAGGGTGACCTGGCCGTCATCAAGGTCACGGGGGTGAAGAACCTGCACCCGGCCACCTTCGGCAAGTCCAGCCAGGCAAAGGTCGGACAGATCGTGCTCGCGATGGGCAACCCGCTGGGTCTGGCCAGCAGCGTCAGCGACGGGATCATCTCCGCCGTCGGGCGCACCCTCACCGAGCCGCAGAGCCCCGACTCGCCGGGGGCCACCCTGCCCGACTCCATCCAGACCTCTGCCGCGATCAACCCCGGCAACAGCGGTGGCGCGCTCGTCGACCTCGACGGCCACGTCCTGGGCATCCCGACCCTCGCCGCGACCGACCAGCAGCAGGGCGGCGCCGCACCGGGCATCGGCTTCGCCATCCCGTCGGACACCGTCACCAAGATCGCCCCGCAGCTGATCAAGGACGGAAAGGTCACCAGCTCCGGGCGGGCGGCGCTCGGCGTGCGCGTCTCCACCCTCAGCGACCAGTCCGGACAGCCCGCCGGCGTCGGCGTCGTCCAGGCGACGGCCGGTGGGGCTGCGGCCAAGGCGGGAATCCAGCCCGGTGACGTCATCGTCGGGGTCGACGGCACCAAGGTGGCCAGCGCGCAAGAGCTCTCGACCCTGCTGGCCAACCTGGACGTCGGCAAGAAGGTGGTTGTCAACATCGAGCGGAACGGGAAGGCTCAGCAGGTGTCGGTGACGCTGGGACAGCTCGGCGTCGGGTGAGTCCGTCGAGGGGGGTCTACGTCGTCGCTGCCTCGCGGGGCACCGGCAAGTCGCTGGTCACCCTCGGCCTCGTCGACGTCATGAGCACCCACGCCGACTCGCTGGCCTTCCTGCGACCAGTCACCGACACCGGGCCCGGTGCCGACCCCGACGAGGACCCGCTCGTCCGTCTCGTCGCCGGCCGGCTCGGGGTCGGCGCCGCCCGCGGCGCGGTGTCCCGTGGACAGGCCAGGGCCCTGCTCGCGGACGGCCGCCGCGACGAGGTGCACCGACGCTGCGTCGAGGTGTGGGCCGAGCTCGCCGCGGACGCCGACGTGGTCATCGTTGACGGCTCGGACTTCGAGGACGGCCGCGACCTCGGCGTGGAGTTCGACCTGAACACCGAGCTCGCCAACCACTTTGGAGCCACGGTGGTCGCGGTGGTCGGCGCAGGACCGTCGAGCACACGCACCGCGGGCACACCGGAGGCGGACGTGGCCGCGATCGTGGAGTCGGTCGACCTCGCCCGCAAGGAGGTCCTGGCCGCCGGGTGCTCCCTCGCCGCGGTGATGGTGAACCGCACCCCGACCGGGCTGCTCGAACCTGCGCGGGCCGCGGTGCACCGCGGAGCGTCGGGTCGCCCGGTCTACGTGCTGCCCGAGACTCCGGAGCTCGCCTGGCCCAGCGTGGCCGAGATCGCTGACGGCGTCGGGGCCAGGGTGCTCACCGGCGGTGACCGGCTGGCCGACCGGGACGTGCGCAGCGTCCGCATCGCCGCCATGGCCGTCGAGCACTTCCTGACGCTGCTGGGGGACGGGACGCTGGTCATCACCCCCGGGGACCGGGCCGACGTGCTCGTCGCCACCCTGGCCTCGGCGCTGTTGCCCCAGTACCCGGTGCCGGCGGCCGTGCTGCTCACCGGCGGCATCGACCCGCACCCCTCGATCGCCGGGATGCTGCGCAACGCCCCGTTCCCGGTGCTCGCCGCCGACGAGGACACGTTCGGCGTCGCCCGGGCCGTGGCCGAGGTCCGCGCCGACCTTGCCCGCGCCGGCGCCCGGACCGTGGCCACCGCGCTGGGGGTGTTCCACGCCGCGACCGACACCGCCGAGCTCGTCGAACGGCTTGCGCTGCCGCGCCCGGTGCGCATGACCCCGGTCCGGTTCGCCCACGAGCTGCTGCGGCGGGCGGCGGCGCAGCGCCGGCGGATCGTGCTGCCCGAGGGCACCGAGCCCCGCATCCAGCAGGCCGCTGAGATCCTCGTCCGCCGCGGGGTGTGCGAGCTGGTGCTGCTCGGTGACCCGACCGCGATCGCCGACGTCGCGAGCGCGCACGGGGTCGACCTGGAAGGGGTCCAGGTGCTGGACCCAGCGACGTCCGAGCACCGGGAGCGCCTCGCGCAGGAGTACGCGCGGCTGCGGGCCCACCGCGGGGTCGACCTGGACTCCGCGCGGGAGACCGTGCTCGACGTCTCGTTCTTCGGGACGCTGATGGTGCACCTGGGCCTGGCCGACGGGATGGTCTCCGGGGCCGCGCACACCACCGCGCACACCATCCGCCCCGCGCTGCAGATCATCGGCACCACCGCGGGGGTGTCGACCGTGTCGTCGGTCTTCCTCATGTGCCTGCCCGACCGCGTCCTGGCCTACGGCGACTGCGCGATCGTGCCCGACCCCACCGCGGAGCAGCTGGCCGACATCGCCATCGCCTCGGCGGAGACGGCGGCCCGCTTCGGCATCGACCCGAGGGTGGCGATGCTGTCCTACTCCACCGGCGCGTCCGGCTCCGGGGCGTCGGTGGACAAGGTGCGCCGCGCGACCGACCTGGTCCACTCGCGACGCCCCGACCTGGCCGTGGAGGGACCGATCCAGTACGACGCCGCGGTGAACGCGTCCATCGCTGCGTCGAAGCTGCCGGGCTCGGCGGTGGCCGGGCAGGCCACGGTGTTCGTCTTCCCGGACCTGAACACCGGCAACAACACCTACAAGGCGGTGCAGCAGTCCTCCGGGGCGGTGGCCATCGGGCCGGTGCTGCAGGGCCTGGCCAAGCCGGTCAACGACCTCTCCCGCGGCGCTACCGTCACCGACGTGATCAACACGGTGGTGATCACCGCGATCCAGGCGCAGCAGGAGCCGGACGGGGGGCAGCGGTGAACGTCCTCGTGCTGAACACCGGCTCCTCCAGCGTGAAGTGGCAGGTGCGCTCCGAGCCCGACGGCGCCCGGCTTGGCGAGGGCGTCGTCGAGCGGATCGGGGACGGTGGTCCGGTCGACCACGTGGCCGCCATCGGGGAGGTGCTCGACGCGGTGCCACCCGACGTGGACATCCAGGCGGTGGGCCACCGGGTGGTCCACGGCGGTGAGCGGTTCGCCGAGCCGGTGCTGATCGACCACGCGGTGCTCAGGGTCATCGACGAGCTCAGCCCCCTCGCGCCGCTGCACAACCCGGCTGGTCTGGCCGGGATCCGCGCGGCCACCGCACGACTGCCCCGGCTGCCGCAGGTCGCGGTCTTCGACACCGCCTTCCACCTCACCCTGCCCGAGCGGGCGTGGCGGTACGCGGTGCCCGAGCGGCTGCACGCCGAGCTCGGGGTGCGCCGCTACGGGTTTCACGGGATCTCGTTCGAGTTCGTGGCCGGTGCGACCGCCACGTACCTGGGGGTGGAGCGATTTACCGGGGTGATCGCGCACCTGGGCAACGGGGCGTCGGCGTGTGCCGTGCGCGACGGGGTCAGCGTCGACACCTCGATGGGCATGACGCCGCTGGCCGGGTTGGTCATGGGCACCCGCTCCGGCGACCTCGACCCCGGCGTGCTGCTGCACCTGCTTCGCCACGGGTACAGCACCGACGACCTCGACGACCTGCTCAACCGTCGCTCCGGCCTGCTCGGGCTCACCGGGGTGGGGGACATGCGCTCGGTGCAGGCTCGTGCGGACGACGGTGACCACGACGCCGAGGTCGCGCTGGACGTCGCCGCCTACCGGCTCGCCACCACGGTCGCCGGGTACCAGGTGGCACTGGGTGGAATGCCGGCGCTGGTGCTGACGGGCGGGATCGGCGAGCACGCGACGGCCTTCCGGGCGCGGGTGGTGGCGCTGCTCGCGCCGCTCGGCGCCCGCCTCGACCCGACGCGCAACGCTGCCTCCTCCGACGAGGTGGTGCGCCTGATCTCGACCGACGACTCTGCGGTGCCGGTGCTGGTGGTGCGAACCGACGAGGAACGGGTCATCGCGGTGGCGACCGCGGCGCTGGCGGGCGGCTCACGCCGCTGACCCGCCGAACCCGCCCCGGCGAAAAGTGGGCGAATCGCTGCTGGGGTGTGGCCCGCAGGGGCGACAAGTGGGCGAATCGCGAATTGTGGATCGTGGAACGGGGGAGTGCGTCCGTGGGGGCGCGGTTGCTCGTTGCGGAGCGGGGGCAAACCGGGCAAGGTCATGACATGGACAAAGCGGACAAGGGCATGGTCGTGGTCGGGGTTGACGGGTCGGAGTGCTCGCGGGACGCGCTCGCGTTCGCGCTGCGCGACGCCGCCCGCCGCGGAGCGAGGGTGAAGGTCCTCTCGGTGGTGCGACCCGTCGACGAGTGGGCCACCGCCTACGGCCTGCCCTCCTTGCCGCCGCGGCAGGACCCCGGCGCCATCCGCACCCAGCTGCACGACATCATCGCCGGGGTCCGTGAGGTCCTCGGTGACGCGGTCGCCGGCGTCGAGGTCGAGCCGGTCGTCACCATCGGCTCCACCGCCGGTGAGCTCATCAAGGCGGCTGCGGACGCCGACCTGCTCGTCGTCGGCAGCCAGGGCCGGGGCGGCGTGGCGAGCGCCCTGCTCGGCTCGGTGACCACCCGCGTGGTGTTCGGCGCGCCGTGCCCGGTCACCGTCATCCGGCCCCGCACAGGCAGCTAGACCGGCCGCCGGTCGGGCCGCTGGCCCGGTCGGCGGCGCCCGGCTAGCTCGGCCGCTGGCTCGACCACTGCCAGCCGGTGATCGCCGGGTCGTCCTCCCCGTGCTCCCGGGTGTAGGCCCGCGCGGCCAGGCGCGCGTCGCCCATCTGCTGGCGCAGCGTCGCGGCCCGGCTGCCCAACGACGGGACCCGGTCGATCACGTCCATGACCAGGTGGAAGCGGTCCAGGCTGTTGAGCATGACCATGTCGAACGGCGTGGTCGTGGTGCCCTCCTCGATGTAGCCGCGGACGTGCAGGTTGTGGTGGTTCGTGCGCCGGTAGGTGAGCCGGTGGATGAGCCACGGATAGCCGTGATACGCGAAGACCACCGGCTTGTCGGGGGTGAAGAGAGCGTCGAAGTCCCGGTCGGAGAGTCCGTGCGGGTGTTCGGTCTCGGGCTGGAGCCGCATCAGGTCGACCACGTTGACCACCCGCACCCTCAGCTCCGGCAGGTGGGTGCGCAGCAGGTCGGCCGCGGCCAGGGTCTCCAGCGTGGGCACGTCCCCGGCGCAGGCCAGCACCACGTCCGGGTCGTCGTCGGGTGAACCAGCCCAGTCCCAGATGCCCAGACCGCGGGTGCAGTGCGCGATCGCGGAGCTCATGTCCAGGTAGGTCAGGCTGGGCTGCTTGCCGGCGACGATGACGTTGACGTAGCCGCGGCTGCGCAGGCAGTGGTCCGCGGTCGAGAGCAGGGTGTTGGCGTCGGGTGGCAGGTACACGCGCACCACCTCGGCCTTCTTGTTCATCACGTGGTCGATGAACCCGGGGTCCTGGTGGGAGAGGCCGTTGTGGTCCTGGCGCCACACGTGGGAGGAGAGCAGGTAGTTCAGCGACGCGATCGGGCGCCGCCACGGGATGTCGCGCGTGACCTTCAGCCACTTGGCGTGCTGGTTGAACATCGAGTCGACGATGTGGATGAACGCCTCGTAGCAGTTGAAGAGACCGTGCCGCCCGGTTAGCAGGTACCCCTCCAACCAGCCCTGGCACAGGTGCTCGGAAAGCACCTCCATGACCCGGCCGTCGGGGTCGAGGTGGTCGTCGGTGGGCAGGGTGTCCGCCAGCCACGCCCGGTCGGTCTGCTCGAATACCGCGCTCAGCCGGTTGGACGCCGTCTCGTCGGGCCCCATCAGCCGGAACGTCTCGGGGTTCTCCGCGATCACGTCACGCAGCCACGTTCCCAGCACGCGGGTCGCCTCCGCCGTGCCTGAGGCCGGCTCGGTGACCTCGACGGCGTAGGCGCGGAAGTCGGGCAGCCGCAGGTCGGTCAGCACCTCCCCACCGTTGGTGACCGGGTTCGCGCTCATCCTCGCCGTGCCCCGCGGGGCGAGCTCCGCGAGCTCGGCGACGAGGGCGCCCTCGGCGTCGAACAGCTCCTCGGGGCGGTAGCTGTGCATCCACTCCTGCAGCTGGGCCAGGTGCTCGGGGTTGGTCCGGGTCGCCGACAGCGGCACCTGGTGGGCGCGGAACGTGCCCTCCACCGGGAGCCCGTCGACCTCCTTGGGGCCGGTCCAGCCCTTCGGGGTGCGCAGCACGATCATCGGCCAGGCGGGGCGCTCGCCGGGGGTCGGCCCGCTGCGGGCCGCCGCCTGGATCGCCGCGATGTCGTCCAGGACGGAGTCGAGCGTGGCCGCCAGCAGCTGGTGCACCTGCTCCGGGTCGTCGCCGACGACGAAGTGCGGCTCGTGGCCGTAGCCGCGCATCAGGTTGGCCAGCTCGTCGTCGGGGATGCGGGCGAGCACGGTGGGGTTGGCGATCTTGTAGCCGTTGAGGTGCAGCACCGGCAGCACGGCGCCGTCGCGGGCGGGGTTGAGGAACTTGTTGGAGTGCCAGCTGGCGGCGAGCGGGCCGGTCTCGGCCTCGCCGTCGCCGACGACGCAGGCCACCAGCAGGTCGGGGTTGTCGAAGGCCGCGCCGTAGGCGTGCACCAGCGAGTAGCCGAGCTCACCGCCCTCGTGGATCGAGCCGGGGGTCTCCGGGGCCACGTGGCTGGGGATGCCGCCCGGGAAGGAGAACTGGCGGAACAGCGCCCGCATGCCCTCGGTGTCGCGGCTGATGCCGGGGTACACCTCGCTGTAGGTGCCCTCGAGGTAGGTGTTGGCCACGACGCCCGGCCCACCGTGCCCCGGACCGGTCACGAACATCGCGTTCAGGCTGCGCGCCTTGATGACCCGGTTGAGGTGGGCGTAGAGCAGGTTGAGCCCGGGCGTGGTGCCCCAGTGACCCAGCAGCCTCGGCTTGACGTGCTCCGGGAGCAGCTCCTCGCGCAGCAACGGGTTGTCCATCAGGTAGATCTGGCCGACCGAGAGGTAGTTCGCCGCCCGCCAGTAGGCGTCGAGGCGCCGCAGCTCGTCGGGGGACAGCGGTCCGCCGTCCTGCGCTGCTGCGGTCGTCACCGGCTGCTCCGCACGACCAACAGCGGGCAGGACGTGGTGTGCAGCAGGGCCCGGCTGGTCGAGCCGAGGATCATGCTGGCGAACCCGCCGCGACCCCGGCTGCCCACCACCACCAGCTGCGCGGTTTCCGACCACTCGAGCAGGGTCCGGACGGGGCGGTCGCGGACGGTGACCCGGCGCACGGTGACGCCCGGGTAGCGCTCCTGCCACCCGGCGAGGCGCTCGGCCAGCACGTGACCCTGGCCCGGCCCGTCCACCGAGTCGTCCGGCGAAACGCCCGCCGGTCTGTCGGCGAGGTCCGGGTCAAGCAGGGCGAGGTCGGAGTAGGCGTGCACCGCGACCAGCTCAACCCCCCGGAGGTCGGCCTCGGTGAAGGCCATCGTCACGGCGAGCTCGCTGGCGGGGGAACCGTCCACCCCGACCACGACCGACCCGTTGGCGTGCAGCTCCTGCGACCAGGCGCCGTGGGGAATGACCGCGACCGGGCACTCGGCGTGGCCCACCATCGCGTAGGTGACCGACCCGATCAGCTCCGCGCTGAACGCGCTGAGCCCGCGGGAACCGACGACGAGCACCGTGGCCGACTCGGCGGCGCGCAGCAGGGTGGGGACGGGCATCCCCTCGACGAGCTCGTCCTCCACCCGCACCGCCGCGACCCCTGCCGTGGAGTCGGTGAGCGCTGCGGTGGCCAGGGTGTGCGCCTGCGCCAGCGCGGTGGCGGCCCGCTCCCGGTGATCGGTGAGGACGTCGGGCCGTCCGGCGAAAAACCCTGAGTCGTCGGCGACACCCGGGTGGGTCGCGATCAGGCGCAACGGTTGTCGTCGAAGCTGCGCCTCCCGCGCGCCCCAGCGCACGGCGTGGCACGACTGTTCGGACCCGTCGACCCCCACCACTACGGGGTTCACGCTCATCTCCCACCTCCTGCCGGCGGCCCTCGCCGGTCCGGCGCCTCCACGATGGCCGTCGGGCCGGACCATCGCTAGGGCCGTCGGACCCGGGTGGGCGGGGTCCCGAGGCCGCCCTGCGGACCGCCCGACAGCTGCCCTGGACAACTGCTGCGGCGGGGGGTAGAGATTAATCCAGTTGGCTCGGAGAAACTCTCGGGGTCTGGTGGTGAGCGACCGCGAGGTGCGCAGATGACCCACACGGCGCGGATCGCCGACCCGCTTCCCGCATCCTGCAGCACGCCCACCACCGACGTCGCCACGCTGCTGCAGCTGTCCTCGGGCGGGCCGATCGACGGGCGCACCGACCTACCGGCACCTGCCGCGAGCGAGGAGACACGATGAGCACCAACAGCTTCGGGACCCGTGCCCGACTCGTCGTCGACGACACCGAGTACGGCATCCACCGGCTGGACCGGGTCGAGGGTGCGGCTCGCCTGCCCTACAGCCTCAAGATCCTGCTGGAGAACCTGCTGCGCAACGAGGATGGTCGGCTCGTTACCGCGGAGCAGGTGAGTGCGCTG
>JBDTDI010000037.1:0-4909 GCA_039923155.1 Mycobacteriaceae bacterium
GGTCGGCCAGGGCACCAAGGGTCCCCAGGCCACCGGCGTGCGCGCGGTCTGAGCGTTCCGCTCAGCACCACACCCCAGAGCCCCCGCCGTCCACCAGGACGGCGGGGGCTCTGCTGTGTCCCTCAACACCGTGCCCCGGCCACGAGGGCCCGGACACTGAGATCCCCCGTCGAGGAGGCGTGCTGGCCTACCGTGACGTCCGTGTCGCAGCTGTCGTTCTTCTCGGCCGAGCTGATCGAGCCCTCGGTGGACGACCTGGGCGGGCTGCTCGCCGCCCACGCCCAGGTGGTCAGCGGCGGCGGGGCCAGTCGGATCTCCGTGGTGCTCGACGCGCCCTGGCGGGTGACGGCGGTCGCGGAGCTCATCGCCAGCAGCGGCTTCACCCCTGAGGTTGGTCGCAGCGACGAGGGTCGTCCGTTGGTGCGCACGGCGGCGACACCGGAGCTGAGCCGGCTGAGCCTGGCCTGGTCACGGGGTGCGGTGAAGGCGGTACCGCTGGGCTGGACCCCGGACGGACGTGCCTTGCGGGCGTGGGCCCTGGCCAGCGGCCGGGCCGACGAGGTGGGGTTCTTGCTGGGCCTGGATCCGCACGCCGTGGACACCCACCTCCCGCTGGCCGCGGCCCTGTCCCGCGCCGGTCTGGCCGCCACCCTGCTGGGCCCACGGGCCGGCGGGCCGGCTCTGCGGATCACCGGCCGCCGACGCCTGCTCCGCCTGGCCGAGACCGTGGGGCAGGCTCCTGACGGAGCCGTGGCGGCACGCTGCTGGCCGACCGTGGACGGTGTGCGCTCCGGGTGAAGGGCGCAGCAAGATCAGTCGCAGGACGGGAACGTGTGTCACCCTGTGCTCGTTCTGTCCTTGAAGGCTGTGCCTGACGGGCACGGACGCACGAGCGCGGGTCGAGCCAGGAGAGGTGTGGAGCAGCAGTTGGCAGCACGGAGCACGGCATCGGGCGGGGGCACCCGTCGACTCGTGATCGTCGAGTCGGGTGCGAAGGCCAAGAAGATCGGTGCGTTCCTCGGTTCCGACTACGTCGTCGAGGCCTCGATCGGGCACATCCGCGACCTGCCGCGCGGCGCCGCGGACGTCCCGGCCAAGTACAAGGGTGAGCCGTGGGCCCGTCTCGGGGTCGACGTCGAGCACGACTTCCACCCCCTCTACGTGGTCAGCCCGGACAAGAAGAGCAAGGTCGCCGAGCTGAAGAGCCTGCTCAAGACGGTCGACGAGCTGTACCTGGCCACCGACCCCGACCGGGAGGGCGAGGCCATCGCCTGGCACCTGCTGGAGGAGCTCAAGCCCAAGGTTCCCGTGCGGCGCATGGTGTTCCACGAGGTCACCGAGAGCGCGATCCGCGCCGCGGCCGCCGACACCCGCGAGCTCGACAACGACCTGGTCGACGCGCAGGAGACCCGCCGCATCCTCGACCGCCTCTACGGCTACGAGGTCAGCCCGGTGCTCTGGAAGAAGGTGATGCCGAAGCTGTCCGCCGGACGCGTGCAGTCGGTGGCCACCCGGCTGATCGTGCAGCGCGAACGTGACCGCATGGCCTTCCGCTCCGCCGAGTACTGGGACATCGCCGCCACGCTCGACGCTGGCGCCGAAGCCACCCCCCGCACGTTCGGTGCCCGTCTGGCCACCGTTGACGGCGCACGGGTGGCGTCCGGACGCGACTTCGACACCCTGGGCGCGGTGAAGTCGACCTCGGCGGTCACCGTGCTCGACGGCGCGCACGCCACCCGCCTCGCCGAGGCGCTCACCGGGGTCGACCTCACCGTCACGTCGGTCGAGGAGAAGCCCTACACGCGCAAGCCCTACCCTCCCTTCATGACCTCCACGCTGCAGCAGGAGGCCGGCCGCAAGCTGCACTTCTCCTCCGAGCGCACCATGCGGGTCGCCCAGCGGCTGTACGAGAACGGGCACATCACCTACCTCCGCACCGACTCCACCACGCTGAGCGCGACGGCGTTGACGGCGGCCCGCAACCAGGCCCGCGAGCTCTACGGCAGCGAGTACGTGCCCGAGGCGCCCCGCCAGTACACCCGCAAGGTGAAGAACGCCCAGGAGGCGCACGAGGCGATCCGGCCGGCCGGGGACAGCTTCGCCACCCCGGGCCAGCTGCACTCCCAGCTCGCCACCGACGAGTTCCGCCTCTACGAGCTGATCTGGCAGCGCACGGTGGCCAGCCAGATGAACGACGCACGCGGAACCACGGTCAGCGCCCGCATCTCCGGCACCGCGGCCACCGGGCAGGAGTGCACCTTCGCCGCGTCCGGGCGCACGATCACCTTCCCCGGCTTCCTCAAGGCCTACGTGGAGACGGTCGACGACGACGCCGCGGACGGCGCCCAGGCCGACGACAAGGAGTCGCGGCTGCCACGGCTGTCCCAGGGCCAGGCGCTCACCGCGTCCGAGCTGCGTCCCGACGGGCACTCCACCAACCCGCCGGCCCGCTACACCGAGCCGAGCCTGACGGGAACGCTGGAGGAGCTGGGTATCGGTCGCCCGTCCACCTACGCCTCGATCATGGAGACGATCCAGAACCGCGGCTACGTCTACAAGAAGGGCAGCGCGCTGGTCCCGGCGTGGGTGGCCTTCGCGGTCGTCGGTCTGCTGGAGGCGCACTTCGCCCGGCTCGTCGACTACGACTTCACCGCCACGATGGAGGATGAGCTCGACGCCATCGCCGCCGGCCGGGAGCAGCGCACGGACTGGCTCAACAGCTTCTACTTCGGCGCCGCGACCGGCGGTCAGGAGTCGGTCGCCCGGGCCGGGGGGCTGAAGAAGCTGGTCGGGGTGAACCTGGAGGAGATCGACGCTCGCACGGTCAACGCCATCCACCTGTTCGACGACGCCGAGGGCCGTGAGGTCCACGTGCGCGTCGGTCGTTTCGGGCCCTACCTGGAGCGGACGGTCACCGGTGCGTCGGGCGAGCCCGAGAGCCAGCGGGCCAACCTGCCCGACGACCTCTCCCCGGACGAGCTGACGCTCGAGGTGGCGGAGAAGCTGTTCGCCACCCCGCAGGAGGGCCGCGAGCTGGGGGTTGACCCGGTGAGCGGACACCGGATCGTCGCCAAGGAGGGTCGGTTCGGGCCCTACGTCACCGAGGTTCTGCCCGACCCCGACGACGGAACGGCTGGTGCGGCAGCACCCGCTGACCCCACCCCGGAACCGACCGGTGGCCGCGGCGGCGGGACCGCGACCAAGACTCGGGCCCCGGCGAAGAAGGCGGCCGCGAAGAAGGTGGAGCGGCCCAAGCCCCGCACCGGGTCGCTGTTCAAGGGCATGGACCTGGCCACCATCACCCTCGACGACGCGCTGCGGCTGTTGTCCCTGCCCCGCGTGGTTGGTACCGATCCCAGCAGCGACGAGGAGATCACCGCGCAGAACGGTCGATACGGGCCGTACCTGCGCAAGGGCACCGATTCTCGCTCGTTGACCGACGAGGAGCAGCTGTTCACCGTCAGCCTCGACGAGGCGCTCAAGATCTACGCCGAGCCCAAGCGGCGGGGCCGGGCGGCGGCCGCGCCGCCCCTGCGTGAGCTGGGAGAAGACCCGGTGAGCGGGAAGCCGATGGTCCTCAAGGAAGGGCGTTTCGGTCCCTACGTCACCGACGGGGAGACGAACGCGAGCCTGCGCAAGGGTGACGTGGTCGAGACGCTGACCGACGAGCGGGCGGTGGAGCTGCTCGCCGAGCGCCGAGCTCGTGGACCGGCGCCGAAGAAGACGACCGCTCGCAAGGCCCCGGCGAAGAAGGCCCCGGCGAAGAAGGCCCCGGCGAAGAAGGCGGTAGCGTCGACGACGGCGGCCCGAAAGGCCCCAGCCAAGAGAGCTCCGGCGAAGAAGGCGACATGACCGAGATCGCGTTCGGCGACGCACTGGGGGGTGTGGACGGCACGGGCAGCCCCGGTGAGCTGGCCCGGTTCCCGGACGCGCTGGCGGTGGCGGCCGACCCCGGCGCGGGCAGCGGGACCGACGCCGACACCTGGTCGTCCTTCGCCCTGCCGTCGTTGCCGACGAGCCTCGGTGGTGGTCGTGCGGCCGCGCAGGCCCTGGTCGACGCCGACCCGCTGCCGCGCGTGCCGCCGGTACCGGTTCCGGGCGGGCAGTGGGGCAAGCTGCAACCGGCACCGTCCCGTCCCGACCCGCGCCGGGCCCAGCGTCGCCCGGCTCAGGGCGGCCGCAGTCCGCAACCCCCGGCCCCCGCCTGGGCGCCACGAGGTGGACCGGCACGCGGGACGGGTCGCGGTGCGTCGCCAGCACGGCCCGGTCCGGCCTCGACCGTCTCGGAGAGCCCCACGATCCGCCGTCGAGGGCTCCCGCCGTGGGTCTTCCCCCTGCTGTTCCTGATCGTGTTCATCGTCCTCGGCTACGTCGGCTGAGCCGGCGCCGCCTGGTGCGTCCGGGCGGGCCGATAGCCTCACCGTCGTGAGCGAGGTGTTCTCCCGGCTCGTGGGCCAGCCCGAGGTGGAGCAGGTCCTGCGGGCCGCGGCCGTGGCTGCGCGGGGTGGTGGTGGTGCCGCGATGACCCACGCGTGGCTGTTCACCGGCCCGCCAGGTTCGGGCCGGTCCGTGGCGGCGCTGTGCCTGGCCGCCGCGCTGCAGTGCACCAACGACGGCCCGCCCGGGTGCGGGCAGTGCGCCGCGTGTCACACCGTGCTCGCGGGCACCCACGGCGACGTGCGGCGGGTGGTCCCCGAAGGCTTGAGCATCGCCGTCAGGGAGATGCGCGCCATCGTCCAGATCGCCTCCCGCAGCCCCACCACCGGCCGCTGGCAGGTGGTGCTCGTCGAGGACGCCGACCGGTTGACCGAGCGGGCCGGCAACGCCCTGCTGAAGGCCGTCGAAGAACCCCCCGCGCGGACGGTGTTCCTGCTGTGCGCACCGTCCACGGATCCGGAGGACATCTCCG
>JBDTDI010000038.1:0-16946 GCA_039923155.1 Mycobacteriaceae bacterium
AAGGCGGAGGTCGGTTCCCTGTCCCGCCAGGCCGGACAGATCCAGGGGGTCTGGGTGCACCCCGAGGCGCGTGGCCGCGGTCTCGGCGCTACCGGCACGGCCGCCGTCGCGCAGGCCGTGGCGCGCAGCGGGCGCATCCCCAGCCTGTACGTCAACGACTACAACGAGGCTGCCCGTCGGGCCTACACGCGCGTGGGGTTCGAGCAGGTGGGGACCTTCGCGACCGTCCTGCTGTCCTGACTTCTATGCTCGCAGGCGATGCCCCCGCCCCGCCGCCTGCCTGCCCTGGCCCTGACCGCGCTCCTGGTTGTCGGTCTGGTGGCGTGCTCGTCCCCCCCGCCGCTGCCGGACGCCACCGCGGCTGCGTTCGCTGCCGCCCTGGGCAAGCGTGACCCGGCCGCGCTCGCCGCCACCACCGACGCCCCGAAGGACGCTGCGGCGGTGGTCGCCAGCGCGCTCAAGTCCCTCGCGCCGGTCCGCATCGTGGCCAAGGTCCGCCAGGTGCAGACGTCGGGGGACACGGCCCGGGCCATCCTCGACGTCACCTGGACGCTGCCGAAGGAGCGCACCTGGAGCTACACCGCGCAGCTGCCGATGGCCCGCACCACCCCGGGGTGGCAGGTGCGGTGGAGCCCTGCCGACCTGACCCCCGAGCTGGGGGCGAACCAGTCCCTGGCGCTGCGCGCGTCGGATCCGCCGACCGCGTCGGTGCTCGACCGCAACGGCACCCCCGTGCTGGTCCCGGCCGCCCTGGTCGCGGTCACCGTCGACCCCGCGAAGGTGACCGACCTGCCCGCGGTTTCCCAGGCCCTCGCGGCGGCGCTGGGCCCGCTGGACCCCACGATCACGGCGGCGTCGATCACCGCGGCCGTGACCAAGAACGCGGGCAAGCCCTACCTGGTCGCCCTGCTGCGCGACCCCGACTACCGCCGGGTGAAGCCCGCGATATACGACCTGCCCGGGGTCACGTTCCCCCTGCGGGCCGCGTTGCTGTCACCGAACCGCGGCTTCGCCCCGACCCTGCTGAACCAGGTGCGCCAGCGGGTCCAGGCCCAGCTCGACGGCAAGGCGGGGTGGAAGCTGGTCACCACCACGGCCGACGGGGTCGACGTCACGGTGCTGGCCAGCGGAGCCGCCAAGCCCGCGCCGGCGGTGACCCTCACCCTGGACAGCCGGGTGCAGTCGGCCGCTCAGGACGCGGTGAACGCGGTCAACGGCAAGGCCTCGGTGGTGGTGGCCCTGCAGCCCTCGACCGGTGACGTGCTCGCAGTGGCCCAGAACGCCGAGGCCGACGCGGACGGGCCCATCGCCCTGGACGGGCTGTACCCGCCCGGGTCCACCTTCAAGATCGTCACCGCCTCCGCCGTCCTGCAGGCGGGGATCGCCACGATCGACACCCCTGTCCCGTGCCCGGGCACCACGGTCGTCGGCACCCGGCGCATCCCCAACTACGACGAGTTCTCCCTGGGCACGGTGCCGTTGAGCACTGCGTTCGCCCAGTCCTGCAACACCACGTTCGCCCAGCTGGCCACCAGGCTGCCGGCCGACGGCCTCACCCGTGCCGGGCAGCAGCTCGGGCTGGGCTCGGACTACGCGGTCGACGGCATCACCACGGTCACCGGCAAGGTCCCCCCGGCCAAGAACGTCGTCGACCGGGCGGTCGACGGCTTCGGGCAGGGCGACGTGGTGGTGAGCCCGTTCGGCATGGCCCTGGTGGCGGCCGGGGTAGCCGCCGGAGCCACACCGGTACCCATCCTGATCGAGGGGAGCAAGACCACGGTCACCGACCCGCCCACCAGCCTCCCGCCGGCGGTCCTGCCGGGTCTGCGGACGATGATGCGCGACGTCGTCACCGAGGGCACCGCCCGAGCAGTGAAGGACTCGGGAACCGTGCTCGGCAAGACCGGTGAGGCGCAGTTCGGCACCGGCTCCGCCAGCCACGCCTGGTTCGTCGGCTACCGCGGGGATCTTGCCTTCGCCACCCTGATCGTGGGCGGCGGCAGCTCCACCAACTCCGTGAACGTGACCCGGGCGTTCCTGGCCGACGTGCCGCCCGGCTACTGAGCACCACCTGCGGCCGAGCATCCGTCGATGAACCTGGCGGCTAGCCTTGTCTGCATGCCTGTTCGTGCCCCCCTCGCCCCCGGAGTCCTCAGCCCCACCCGTGCGGTTCCCCGCTCCATCACCCGTCCCGAGTACGTGGGCCGGTCTGCTCCGGCCGCGAGCACCGACCCCTGGGTCCAGCCGCCCGAGGTGATCGAGGCCATGCGCGTGGCGGGCAGGATCGCCGCCGGGGCGCTGGCCGCGGGCGGTGCCGCCGTCGCCCCCGGTGTCACCACCGACGAGATCGACGCGGTCGTCCACACCTACCTCTGCGACCACGGGGCGTACCCCTCGACGCTGGGTTACCGGGGCTTCCCGAAGAGCTGCTGCGTCTCCCTGAACGA
Organism: Mycobacteriaceae bacterium; assembly: GCA_039923155.1. Classification (GTDB taxonomy): domain Bacteria; phylum Actinomycetota; class Actinomycetes; order Mycobacteriales; family Mycobacteriaceae; genus Rhodococcus_D. Next base: position 2,448 of record JBDTDI010000038.1, read on the forward strand.
GGTCATCTGCCACGGCATCCCCGACTCGACCGTCATCGACGACGGCGACATCGTCAACATCGACGTGACCGGCTACATCGGTGGGGTGCACGGCGACACCAACGCCACGTTCCTGGCCGGCGACGTCGACACCGAGGCCCGCCTGCTGGTGGAGCGGACCCACGAGGCCACCATGCGGGCGATCAAGGCCGTCAAGCCCGGTCGGCGCCTGAACGTGGTCGGGCGGGTCATCGAGGCCTACGCCAGCCGCTTCGGCTACGGCGTGGTCCGCGACTTCACCGGGCACGGCATCGGACGCACCTTCCACAGCGGCCTGGTCGTGCTGCACTACGACGCTCCGCACGTCGAGACCGTCATCGAGGAGGGCATGACCTTCACGATCGAGCCGATGATCACCCTCGGTGGGATCGAGCACGACAGCTGGGACGACGGGTGGACGGTGACCACCGCGGACCGCAGCTGGACGGCTCAGTTCGAGCACACCCTGCTCGTCACCGCGACCGGTGCGGAGATCCTCACCGTGGCGTGAACCCGAACCCACCGGCCCGTCGTGCGGCGCGGCCACACAAACGGGTAACGATCGGGTCACCGGCCCCCGCGTCGGTCGCTTTCCGTCGCCGCCTCGGGCTACCTTCCTGTGGTCCGGGTCACCTGCCTGGGCACCCGGTCAGCGCCCGAGGTGAGACGAGGTCAGCCGCACGTGAGTCACCCATCCGACGAAGCCCGTCCGGCCAGCGGCGGCTTCGAAGCCACCAACGTGACGGTCCGCTTCGGCGGCCTGGTCGCGCTCCGATCGGTGAGCCTGAGCGTGGGCCCGGGGGAGGTGCGCGGGGTCATCGGCCCCAACGGCGCGGGCAAGACCACGTTGTTCAACGTCTGCTGCGGCTTCGTACGACCGCAGGAGGGTGGGCTGCGCTGGCGAGGTGAGGACCTGGGGACCCTTGCCCCGGCCGACCTCGCGAAGCTCGGCATCGCCCGGACCCTGCAGGGGGTGGGCCTGTTCGGTGGTCTGAGCGTGGTCGAGAACGTCATGATCGGCGCCGGTGGGGCACCGGGTGCCGGCAAGGGCGGGGGCTTCCTGTCGGCCCTGCTCGGGCTGCCCGCGTCGGACCGGGCTGAGCGGGAGCTGCGGAGCAGGGCCATGGAGACCCTCGACGAGCTCGGTGCCGCCGACGTGGCGCACCGCCTGCCGGGGACGCTTCCCTACCCGGTGCAGAAGCGGGTGGCCCTGGCCCGGGCCCTGGTCTCCCGTCCCGAGCTGCTCCTGCTCGACGAGCCGGCGTCCGGGTTGTCCGAGGGGGAGATGGCCGAGCTGGGGGAGACCATTCGTCGACTGACCGGCGTGATGTCGGTGATGCTGGTGGAGCACCACATGGACCTGGTGATGTCGGTGTGCGACCAGATCACGGTGCTCGACTTCGGTGAGGTCATCGCCGACGGCACCCCCGACGCGGTGCGCAACGATCCCGCCGTCGTGGCGGCGTACCTGGGTGACGAGGTCGAACGAGACAGCGTCGAGGAGCGGGCCGACGGGTCGGCCGCAGCCTCGATCACGATGGAGGCCTGACGTGCTGGTCATCGACAACCTCGTCACCGGCTACGGGCCGGTCACCGCACTCAACGGGGTGAGCATGAGCGTGGAGTCCGGCCGCATCACCGCGGTGCTCGGTGCGAACGGCGCCGGCAAGACCTCGCTGCTGCGCACGGTGTCGGGCCTGGTGCGACCGCGCTCGGGGACGGTCACCCTGGACGGTCGTGACATCACCAACGCCCCCGTCGAGGAGATGGTGGCCCGGGGTCTGGCCCACGTCCCGGAGGGACGCGGGGTCATCGCCGAGCTCACCGTGGAGGAGAACCTGCGCCTGGGTGCGATGGCCGGGAGACGCAAGGGCGCGGCCGAGTCCGGGGTGCACACCCTCGGCGACGTCTACACCATGTTTCCCGCCCTTGGTGAGCGGCGCGCCCGCCAGTCGCACGTGCTCTCCGGAGGAGAGCGGCAGATGCTCGTCGTGGGCCGGGCGTTGCTCGCTCGACCGTCGGTGCTGCTGCTCGACGAGCCCTCGCTCGGCCTCGCCCCCCGGATCGTCGCCCAGATCTTCGGTCTCGTCCGCCGCCTGGTGGACACCACCGGCTTGTCGGTGCTGCTGGTCGAGCAGAACGCGCGCAGCGCACTGTCCATCGCCGACGTGGGGGTGGTCCTGAACCTGGGTCGGGTGGTGGCGACGGAGTCCGCAGCCGCGCTGGCCGCCGACGAGGACCTGCGTCACGCCTACCTAGGGTTCTGAGCCAGCCTCCGAACCCGTCCAGCCCCACCCCCGCCCCGCCCCGCCAAGAGAGGACCACCGAAGTGCAGCAGCTCGTGAACGTCGTGCTCAACGGGGTCAGCCAGGGCCTGATCTACGCGGCGTTCGCCCTCGCCCTCGTGCTGATCTTCCGGTCCACCCGGATCATCAACTTCGCCCAGGGCTCGATGGCGATGCTCACCACCTTCATCGCGCTGGCGGTGATCGACGCCGGCCTGCCGTACTGGCTCGGTTTCCTCGCCGCGCTGGCCTCCGGGTTCGTGCTCGGCGGCGTGACCGAGCGGGTGGTGGTGCGCCGGGTCGAGGGTGGACCGGAGCTCAACGCCGTCATCGTCACCCTGGGCCTGTTCGTCGCGTTCGAGGCGCTGGCCGCGCTGGTCTTCGGTTCGCAGTTCCAGTCCTTCCCGTCGCCGGTGGGCCTGCGCGGGTTCCAGGTGGGCGGAATCAACCTGGCGTTCACCCCCAACAGCGTGTTCGTGGTGGTGAGCGTCGCCGTCGTGCTCCTCGCCCTGCTCGCGCTGTTCCGGTTCACCGACCTCGGCCTGACCATGCGGGCAGCGGCGTTCAACCAGGAGGTCGCGCGGCTGCTGGGGGTGAAGGTGGGACGGCTGCTCACCCTGGGGTGGGGCCTGGCCGCCGTCGTCGGGTCCGTGTCCGGGTTGTTGGTGGCCGGTGGCGGTCTCGTCTTCCCCGCCTACATGCAGGGCATCATCGTGTTCGGGTTCGTCGCCGCCGTGCTCGGCGGGCTGGACAGCCCCGTCGGTGCGGTCGTCGGGGGACTGCTGCTGGGGATCGTGCTCTCGGTGGTCAGCGGGTACGTCGACCCCACGCTGGTCACCCTGTCCGCGCTGGCGCTGCTGATCGTCGTGCTGCTGATCAGGCCCGCGGGCCTGTTCTCCTCCAGCGTCGCCAGGAGGGTCTGATGACCAGCCCCATCACCGCGCTGCCCCCCGCCCCGCCGGCCCGACCGGCGCGGCGCCCGTGGCGGGGCCTGACCCGGTTCATGCCGTCGGCGACGCTGCCCCGCAACCTGCTGCTGGCGATCGCGATCATCGTGGGCATCGCCGTGGTCCTGCAGGTCGTCGGAGACTTCCGGGCCTCCCAGCTGGTGCTGCTGGGGTCCTACGGCATCGCCGCGATGGGCCTCACTCTGCTCACCGGGCTGAACGGGCAGATCTCGCTGGGCCACGGGGCGCTGATGGCGGTCGGCGCCTACACCACCGCGCTGCTGCTCGGAACCGACGACCCGCTGCCCTTCCCGGTCATCTGCGTGGCCGCTGTGCTCACCACCTCGGTGGTCGGCGCGATCGTGGGCGTCGCCGCGGCGCGGTTGCACGGGCCCTACCTCGCCGGCGCGACCCTGGCGCTGGCCGTGGCCCTGCCCGGCACCGCCCTGTACTTCCGCGACTTCCTCGGCGGTGAGCAGGGCCTGGGGGTGCGCGCTCCGCGGGCACCCGACGCCGTCAGCCACGTCATCTTCCTGATCACCGGCAAGTCGGTGAGCCCGAGCGCGTACCAGGCCTACATGGCGTGGGTGGCACTGGCGATCACCGTCTTCCTCCTGGCCAACCTGGTGCGCAGCCGGGTGGGACGAACCTGGCGGGCGGTGCGCGACGACGAGGTCGCCGCCGAGCTGGCCGGCATCAACCTCTCGCGCACGAGGATCCAGGCGTTCGTGGTCAGCGCGGCCTGCGCGGGTCTGGCCGGCGCCATGTACGCGATCTCCGTGCGCCTGGCCGCGCCGAGTGCGTTCACCATCGTGCTCTCGCTCGGTCTGCTCGCGGCCATCGTGCTCGGCGGCCTCGGCAGCATGCTGGGCGCCGTGATCGGCTCGGCCGTCATCGTCTTCCTGCCCCAGCTGACCACCAACCTCGGGTCCACGCTCGGCCTCGACCAGACCAAGGCCGCCCAGATCGCCCCGCTGGTCTACGGCGTCGTGCTCGTGCTGGTGATGCTGCTGGCTCCCGCGGGGCTCGTCGGAACCGTGCGCACGCGCCTGCGCGACCGCCGCGCAGCGGCGAACCCCACTTCCGCGGACGGCGCGCCGCGCCCCGCACCCGGTCCGGATGTCCCGGACCCCCAGACCCCCCGTGCGACGACGCCCGGGGCTGCAGAGGAGGCACCATGAAGCTTGGACGACACCGGCGCAGGGGGCTCGCCGTCGCCGTTGCCGCGACGATGCTGCTCAGCGCCTGCGGCGTGGGCAGCAGCGACAGCAAGTCCAGCGGCGGCGCAGCCGCCAGTGGCGACGCCAACACCGCGTCCGACGTCGGCGTCACCGCGACCAGCGTGAGCATCGGCACCCACATGCCGCTGACCGGGGTCGCGTCGCCGGGCTACAGCGAGATCCCCAAGGGGTCCAAGGCGTACTACGACTACGTGAACGCCGCCGGTGGCGTCAACAAGCGCAAGATCGACTACAAGGTGCTCGACGACACCTACAACCCGGCGACCACGAGCCAGGTGGTCAACCAGCTGGTGCTGCAGGACAAGGTGTTCGCCATCGTCGGCGGGCTCGGCACGCCCACCCACTCGGCGGTGCTCGACTTCCTCAACAGCCAGGGCGTGCCTGACCTGTTCGTGTCCTCAGGCTCGCTGCTGTGGAACCAGCCCAAGAAGAACCCCGAGACCTTCGGGTGGCAGCCTGACTACGAGATCGAGGCCAAGATCCTCGGCCAGTACGTCAAGCAGAACTTCCCCAAGGCCAAGGTCGGGCTCTTCCTGCAGGACGACGACCTCGGCGTCGCCGGCGAGAAGGGAGCTCGCGAGTACCTCGGCGACCAGATCGTCTCGGTCGCGAAGTACGTCTCGGGCAACACCGACGTGGGCCCGCAGATCGCCCAGCTGCAGGCTTCGGGGGCCGACCTGGTCATCGGGTTCAACGTCCCCTCCTACACGGCGCTGAGCCAGCTGACGGCTGGAGCCCTGAACTACAAGCCGCAGTGGATCTACTCCAACATCGGTTCCGACCCCGGTCTGGTGGGCTCGCTGCTGAAGAAGTTCTCCAAGGGCAAGGTGTCCGGGGACTCCCCGCTGACCGACGTCATCACCACGCAGTACATGCCGCAGAACACCGACACCGACAACCCGTGGACCCAGCTGTGGAACAAGGTGTGGAAGGCCAACGGCACCGGTGGTCCGCTGACCAACTTCGAGATCTACGGCATGGCTGAGGCGTACAGCTTCGTGCAGTCCCTGCAGGCTGCAGGCAAGAACCCCACCCGGGAGAGCATCGTGAAGGCGGTGCAGGACCAGGGGGCCAAGTTCGAAGGACCCAACTTCGTGCCGTTCCGGTTCTCGGCGGACAACCACAGCGGGATCGGCGGCCTCGAGGTCGTCAAGCTTGCGGCGGACGGTTCGGCGAAGCCGGTGACCAAGGTGCTGCAGACCGGTAACGACAAGACCGACATCACCCCGTACGACGGCAAGATCTTCACCCCGCCCGCGAGCGGCATCCCGGACGTGAAGCCCGCCGGCTGACCGTCTGGCTGAACAACGCGGGCCCCCTCCCCGGTTTCCTCGGAAGCCGGCGAGGGGGCCTGCTCAGTCCGCAGCCCGGGCGGCGACCGCCTGGTACGCCTGTCGCTGGCTGGGACTGACCGACGGGGTGAAGGTCAAGGTGAGGGTGAACCGCTGGAACAGGTTCAGCGGGTTCGCGTAGATCTCGGCGCGTCCCGACGTCGGGAACGAGCGCACCACCACGTCCTTGGTGGTCACCGCCTGGGTGCAGCCCACGTCCGCGCCGCAGTCCGCCCTGGTGGTGTCGCTGGCCCCGCTGGTGTCGAGGCCCTGCTTCGCGAACGCCGCCACCACCGACTCGGCGGTGATCGCCTGCGGTCCCGGGGTGGTCGACGGCGGCGCACTCGACTCGCCCGCGGACGGACGGGCGCTGCAGGCGGTGAGCGCGCTCAGCCCGATCACCAGGGCCGCCACCGACGCTCGTGCGGAGGGAAGTCTGCTCACAGCGGGTCAGGCTCCTGTCGTCCAGTTCTGCGTCGTCGTCCGCACTTCGCCTGCAGGTTACGCGCGGGTCGCGGGGCCCGCCGCTGGTGCGTGGGGCGTACCGTCGCGCCATGCCCGCGCAGTCCGTCACCGTCGGTGAGCTCACGTTCGACGTGCAGGTGCAGGGGCCCGACGATGGTGCCGCAGTGCTGTTGCTGCACGGGTTCCCGCAGAGCTCGGCGTGCTTCGACGCGGTGGTTCCCCGGCTGCACTCCGCCGGCCTGCGCACCATCGCGCCCGACCAGCGTGGGTACTCACCGGGTGCGCGCCCGGCGGGGATCGAGGCCTACGGCGTGCGTGAGCTGGTGGCCGACGCGATCGGCCTGCTGGACGCGCTCGGCATCGGCTACGCGCACGTGGTGGGACACGACTGGGGCGCCGCGGTGGCCTGGCAGCTCGCGGCGCGGCACCCGGATCGGGTCGCCAGCCTGGTCGCGGCGAGCGTGGGGCACCCCGTGGCGTTCTCCGCGGCGTTGCGAACCGACCCCGACCAGCGCGCGCGATCGGGGTACATGCGGGAGTTCTTCGACTCCGGGACCGAGGATCGTCTGCTCGCCGACGACGGGGCGCAGCTACGGGAGATGGTCACCCACGGCGACGTGGCGCCCGAGCTGTTGCGGCGGCCAGGGCTGAGCGCCGCGCTGAGCTGGTACCGAGCCATGACGGCCGCCGACCACCAGGAGGTGGTCGACGTCGAGGTACCGACGACCTTCCTGTGGAGCACCGGTGATCACGCGCTGGGCCGGACCCAGGCGATCGGGACCGCCCGGCACGTGCGGGGCGAGTACCGCTACGTCGAGCTGCGCGGGGTCAGCCACTGGATTCCCGACGAGGCTCCGGCGGCACTGGCCAGCGAGGTGGCGCTGCGCTCGAGCTCCTGGTGAGCCCCGCAGGCTGGCAGTGCCCCTACACGTCCAGACCGAGCAGCGCGTTCTCCACGACCTCGGGCAGCGCGGGGTGGATCCAGTACTGCTTCTCGGCCATGTCGGGAGCGCTGAGCGAGAAGCTCATGGCCTGGATGAGCGGTTGGATGATCATCGACGCCTCGGCACCCATGATGTGGGCGCCCAGCAACCGTCCGCTGACCTTCTCGGCGATGACCTTGCAGAACCCCTCGGTGTCCTCCATGGCCCAGCCGTAGGCAACGTCGGCGTACTCCTGCACCTTCACGGTCACGTCGTAGCCCTGCTCCCGGGCCTCTGCCTCGGTAAGCCCCACCGAGGCGATCTGTGGGTCGGTGAACACCGCGGCGGGGACGAAGCGGTGGTCGCTGGAGCGCAGCACGTCGGGGTGCAGCAGGTTGTGCTGCACGGTGCGGGCCTCGTGGTTGGCGACGTGCTTGAGCTGGTAGGGCGAGCTGACGTCACCGAGGGCGAAGGCTCCTTCGACCACCTCGCCGTCACTGGTCAGCACCCGTTGCTCCGGGTCGACCATCAGGCGACCGTCGGGCTCGAGGCCCATGCCCGCGCTGCCGACGGCCAGCTCGTCGGTGTTCGGGGCTCGGCCGGTGGCGACGAGCAACGCGTCGCCGACCACCGTGCTCCCGTCGGCGAGGGTGATCTCCACCCCACCCGCGCTGCCGTCCTCGCGCCGACGAACGGCGGTCACCTCGGTGTTGAGCCGCACGTCCCAGCGCTGCTGGGCCGACGCGGTGAACCGGGTGCGCAGGTCGTCGTCGAGGTGGCGCAGCAGGTGGCCGCTTCGTGCGAGCACGGTGACCTGCGAGCCCAGGGCGGAGAACACGTGGGCGAACTCCGCGGCGATGTAGCCGCCGCCGAGGATGATCAGGCGTTCGGGGCGTGTGGGCAGGCGCATCACGTCGTCGTTGGTGTGGAACGGGACCCCCGAGCGGGCGACCACGTCGGGAACGACCGGGCGGGAGCCTGCGGCCACGACGACCTTGTCGTAGGTGATCGACTCACCGGTGCCGGTGTCCAGGACCCCGGGGCCGGTGAAGCGGGCACGACCGGTGAACAGGGTGGTGTTCGGGGTTCCCTGGCTCCGGTACTTCTTGCCGTTCACCGCGATGGGGTCGATCCGGCCGAACACCCGGTCGACGATGTCGGACCAACGGACCTTGTCGACGTGGGCGTCCACGCCGTAGCGGTGCGCCTGCTCCACGCGTCGGGCCGTCTCGGCGGCGTAGACGTACATCTTGGTGGGGATGCAGCCCACGTTGATGCACGTGCCGCCGAAGGTGCCGTCCTCGCAGATCGCGACGTCGAGGTCGTCGAAGCGGGAGTCGAGGATCGTGTTGCCCGAGCCGCTGCCGATGACGACCAGGTCGAAGTGCTTCATGGGCGTCGACGTTACCGGGAGCGTGGACGAGCGCTTGCCGCGCGCGTGCTGCGGGCGCGGGGCTTGCGGCTGCGCGCCTGCTGCACCAGCTCGTCCATCGACTCCTGCAGGGCCTCGGTCACCGTCCACACGTCGGGGACCATCTCGCGGCACACGATGACCCCGAAGTCGAGGTGGCCGTCGTAGGACATGACGGTGATGTTGATGCCACCGCCGGCGTCGCTGACCACCGAGACCGGGTAGACGCCGGTCACCCGGGAACCGGCGGTGTACAGCGGCAGCTGCGGTCCGGGGACGTTGGAGATGAACAGGTTGAACGGGGGCCCACCCACCGAGACGGCCCGGAGCAGGGTGCGGGCCGCCACCCCGTGCAGCGCCTGGGGCAGCATCGAGCTGTACTCGTGCAGCAGCTGTGCGGGAACGGTCTCGAAACGTTCCTTCGCCTCCAACAGGGTGTTGTGCAGCATGGTGAGCCGTCTGACCGGGTCGGCCTCCTGGGTGGGGATGGCGGTGAGCATGAAGTTGACCTGGTTGCCGGCGGTGCCCATCTGCTCCGGGGTGCGCACCGACACCGGGATCGCCGCCACGAGCGGCGTCGGTGGCAGCGCGTCGTGCGCCAGCAGCCACTTTCGCAGCGCGGACGTGCAGACGGCCATCACCACGTCGTTCACGGTGAGCGCGAACGCGTTCTTCACCTCCTTGACCTTCTCCAGATCGATGCTGGTGAAGGCGAAGTGGCGGTGGGGGGTGATGGGGCCGTTGAACGGGGTGCGCGGTGGGACGGGGGCGGGGCCGGGGCGTTCGAGGGCGTCGATGCCGGCCATCCGGGTGATCGAGCCTGCCAGCCGAGCCAGGGTCTGCGCTCCGGGGATGGTCTGCGCCCCGGGGATGTCCAGGGCGTGCGGCAGGATCTTCGGTGCGTTGAGCAGGAACCGGGCGGGACGTGAAGCCAGTCGCCACACGCCCCTGGCGAGCATCGTCGGGGTGTCCAGCGCCGACTCCCGCGCTTCTCCCGCGTCGTCGGGGGGCTCGAGCACGCGGGGCACCGGGGTCGGGTCCATGATCACCGCCAGCACCTCCGCCCCGGACACCCCGTCGACCGCCGAGTGGTGGACCTTGGTGTAGAGCGCCTTGCGACCGCCGGAGAGGCCGTGGATGAGATAGCACTCCCAGAGCGGTCGGGTGCGGTCCAGGGGGCGGGCGGCGAGTCGGGCGACCTGCTCACCCAGCTGTTCGTCGTTGCCGGGGGCGACCAGCGCGAGCTCGCGGATGTGGTACTCGAGGTCGAAGTCGTGGGCCTCCACCCAGTAGGGCAGGTCCAGGCCCAGGGGGACCTCCTGCAGCTTCCACCGAAGTGGACCCACCAGGTGCAGCCGGCCCGCGAAGAGCTCGCGCACGTCGTCGATGGTGAGGTCGCCCCGGGGGGAGTCGGTGGGGTCGACCACGGTCAACGAACCCACGTGCACGAGCGTGGTGGCGGTCTCGATGTTCAGGAACTGGGCATCGAGCGAGCTGAGCTGACGCATGGCGCTCCTGGCTGGTGACGGTGCGGGGACCCCTGGGTGCTCTGGAGAACCTACCCGCAGGGGGTGACACCGGACACGGCGCGCAGGAGCCTGGGCGGCGGGTGGCGGTCGCACTGCCGAGCAGGTCCACCGCCGCTGCTACCCGCCCCAGGTTCGGTGCGGCGGGGCGGGGCGGGCGCTACCTGGGCAGGGTCGCGTCCAGCCAGCTCGTGGTCTCGGCGAAGGCGACCGCGAGGGGCGCGGGCTGCGAGAGGTACACGTCGTGGCGCGCGTCCTCGATCGGGACCACGGACGTGCGTCCGCCCAGGCACCCCGCCCAACGGGCGATCTGGCCCACGTCGAGGACCGCGTCGGCCGTGTCCACCGCCGCGCTGTAGTGCTCGGCGAACTGGGTGCGGGCCGAGCGCAGCACCAGCGACGGCGCGCCGACGTCCAGTCCACGGTGCAGGGCCGCCTGGCTCCGCCGGACCGCCCGCATCCACCCCAGCCGGACCGGGAACCCCTCGAGCGGCTTCCAGTCCAGGTCGTAGTCCCACTCACCCTCTCGGGAGACGTGCAGGCTGGCCCCGTAGGCGTCGGCCACGTCCTTGGTGAGCAGCCGCATCCCCTGCAGCCGGCCCACGACGTCGATCCCGACGGTCCCCACGTGGCGGTAGTAGGCCGGGCCCTGCAGGTCGAACCAGGGGCTGTTGAGCACGAGCCCGGCCACCTTCTCGTGGCCCGCGACGCGGCGGCGGTCCAGCCACAGCGGCGTGATCAGCCCACCGGTCGAGTGCGCCACCACCACGACGTGGTCGTGGTCCCGGCGCAGGAGAGCCAGCGCCCGGTCCAGCTCCTCGTCGTACACCGCGAGGTCGGAGGCGTAGTGGGGGGTCTGGCCCGGGCGCAGCGAGCGGCCGCAGCGGCGCAGGTCCAGGGCGTGAAAGGCAAAGCCCTGCCCGGCGAAGTGCTCCGCCACGTGGGTCTGGAAGAAGTAGTCGGTGTAGCCGTGCACGTAGAGGACCGCACCGCGCTCCGCGCCACGGGAGCGCTCGTGCCGAACCAGGGTGGCCACCACCGGCTCACCGTCGTGGCTGTCGGCGTCGGGTCCCATCTCGAAGGTGCACTGCGCGTAGTCCGCCCCCAGCACGTCCGGGCTCCACCCGCCGTCCCGCTGGTTGCCCAAGCCGCCGTGCCCGTCGCTCATGCGGGCACAGTAGTGCGGCCAGAACCAGCACCATCCAAGGGCGGGGCTGTGGTAGTCACAGCGGTGTGAACTCACCAGCGAACCCGATCATCCGGCGCGCCTGGGCCGCCGACCTCGACACCGCAACGCTCTACTCGCTGCTGCGGTTGCGGGTGGAGGTCTTCGTCGTCGAGCGATCCAGCGCGTACCACGAGCTTGACGGCCTGGACCTGGCCGAGGGCGCGCGCCACATCTGGATGGAGCACGAGGGCCAGGTGATCTGCACCGTTCGGCTGAACGAGTCGCGCACCGCGAACGGGCCGGAGCTGCGCCTGAGCCGGTTGTGCACCACGCCCGAGTTCCGGGGCCAGGGGCACACCAAGCGGGTGCTGCAGGCGGCGCTGGCGGAGGTGGGTTCGAGGCCGTGCCTGGTGGACGCCTACGCCAACATGGTGGATCTGTACGCCGAGCACGGTTTTGTTCCGGACGGTTCGGAGACCACCAAGGAGGGAGTTGCCCGGGTGCCGTTGCGTCGAAACGGGACGCTGACTTCCTGGTGAAACGGGTGCGTGACGACGGGTCCGCGCCTTTTGACCATTGTTGTCGCTGCCCCGCGACGGGGGAATGAACCACCACGGCTGTACGTCGGACGCGTAAAGAGAGATACAGGTCCGTGAACGCCCGTCCCCGACGGGAAACGATTCAACGACGAGTCGGTACCAGCGCCCGGACCGGGTGCAGGCCAGCTCGATCGCACGGCGCGGAGGGGCTGAAGAACGCCGAGTTCGCTCAGGCGCTCGAGCACGGCGTCAACCGCCACCAATCCCAGACCCACCACCATCGTGGGCAGCGAGCAGAACGTCGACGTCCACCCGCCGACAGCGCAGCCTCGGCTTCTACGACCGCCTGACGGCTCACGCGTGATCACCAGGGCGACCGACGCGGCGACCAAGTCCGAGGCCGCGACGGACTGGCACGCCGCGGACGAGCAGGTCATGAAGGACGCTGCGTTCTACCCCATCACCAACCCCCAGTACGCGGTGTACCACGCCACCCAGGTTCACAACGCGAACTTCCTGCCGGAGTTCGAGAACTTCGACCCGACGAACGTATGGCTGAGCAAGGACGAGCAGGGCTGAGATCGGCTCGACCGACCCGGCTCGCACAGAGCGTCGCACCCACCCGCCCCGCACCGGTCAACCACTCGTGCGGGGCGGTGGTGCGTCCGGTTTGCGCCGTCGCACCCCCATGGAAAAGTAATGTCGTCATCAATCAAGACTAATTTTCTCGTCGCGTATCGGTAACGACCGCTCCTTCACGAGTAACGCACAAAAATCGCGATACTGTCGCGTATCTGGACCGGCGTTCGACCGCCTGGTCCACCGTGGCTAGAAAGGGATGAAGTGGACATTTTTCGTAAGCGCATGGTGGTCCCCCTGGTGGTGATGGCCCTCGGCGCAGCAGCGTGCGGCTCCAGCGGTTCCACCACCGCCGGGGGCACCACGCAGAGCACCGACACGGCGAACGCCGTCAAGGGTGGCGTGCTGAACATGCTCGGCGCCGGCGACGTGGACTACATGGACCCCAACGTCTCCTACTACAGCGTCGGCTACATGGGCCTGCGTCCCTGGAGCCGCCAGCTCTACACCTACCCGGCCGACCCGAAGACGTCCACGACCTCGGTTCCGGACCTCGCTGACGGCCCGGTGAAGACCTCCGCCGACGGCAAGACCGTGACCGTCACGTTGCGTGACGGGGCGATGTGGAACTCGACCCCGGCGCGGGCGGTGACCGCCGCGGACGAGGTGCGCGGCATCAAGCGCACCTGCAACCCGGTGCAGCCCTTCGGTGGCATCCCCGACTACAACGACCTCATCGAGGGCTACGCCAGCTTCTGCGCCGCGTTCGCCAAGGTCGCGCCGACCGTCCCGGCGATCAAGGCCTACATCGACGGCCACGAGATCTCCGGGCTGAAGGCCACCGACGACAAGACGATCGTCTTCACCCTCAGCCACGCGGCGTCGTACTTCCAGGACCTGCTGACGCTGCCGGCGTTCTCCCCGGCCCCGGTGGAGTACCTGGACGCGCTGCCCGGGCCGAAGTTCGCCGACAACCTCAAGACCATGCTCTCCGACGGGCCGTACTACGTGGCCAGCTACAGCGCCACGAAGGCGATCGACTACAAGCGCAACCCGGCGTGGAAGGCGTCCTCGGACCCGATCCGCAAGGCCTACGTCGACGAGATCAAGGTTGACGAGACGGTCAGCCAGGAGAGCACCCAGCAGCAGCTGGAGACCGGCAGCCCGTCGGCGGACATGGAGTTCGACAACTTCCCGCCGGCGACGCAGATCCCCGGGCTGGTGGCCAAGAAGGACCCGAACCTGAACCTCGGTGTGACGGCGTCCTCCAACCCCTACCTGGTGTTCAACACCGTCTCGACCAACTCGGGCTCGGCGATGAAGAACCTGAAGTTCCGCCAGGCCCTGGAGTACGGGATCGACCGCAAGTCGCTCGTCCAGGTGCTCGGCGGTCCGGCCCAGAACACCCCGCTGAGCCACGTGCTGCCCGCCAACATCGTGGGTGGTGAGAAGAACTTCGACCTGTACCCCTACGACCTGGCCAAGGCCAAGGCGATGCTGCAGGCCTCGGGCATGGCCGGGGCGACGGTGAAGATCCTCTACCGCAACGCCTCGCAGGGTTCGACCAAGGTGTTTGCGACCACGCAGCAGCAGCTCACCAAGCTCGGGCTGAAGGTGGAGGGTGTGGCCTCGCCGAACGCGGACTTCTACACCAAGTACCTCGAGGTGCCGACCGTCGCCCAGCGCGGCGTGTGGGACATCGCGGTGGCCGGTTGGGGCGCGGACTGGTACGGCAACGCCGCGCTCTCGTTCTTCGGCCCGCTGTTCAGCGGTCAGCCGTCGTTCCCGCCGATCGGCAGCAACTTCGGCTTCTACAGCTCTGACGCCACCAACACCTTGATCACCAAGGCCACCAACGCGACGACGGTGAGCGAGGCGGGCAAGGACTGGGCCGCGGCGGACCAGCAGGTCATGAAGGACGCGGCGTTCTTCCCGATCACGCAGCCGAAGCAGCCGAACTACCACGCGAGCCAGGTGCACAACGCGATCTACGTCCCCGCGATCCAGAACTTCGACCCGACGAACGTCTGGCTGAGCAAGGACAAGCAGGGGGGCTAGCACCTCCT
>JBDTDI010000039.1:0-7479 GCA_039923155.1 Mycobacteriaceae bacterium
GCCCGGTACCTCCAGGTACCGGGCTCGAGCTTCTCGCAGGGGGTGGAGGTGCCGGGAATCGAACCCGGGTCCTCCGCCGGCTCACCAGGGCTTCTCCGTGCGCAGTCGGCTACATCTCTGCTTGGACCTCCTGATCACGCCGACAAGTCAGGATGACGGTCCCAGCCGCTGTTTGGTGTCCCCAGCGAGTCCGCGGCCGACCCGCTGGGTAAGAGCCCTCTAGTCGATGCCAGGGTCCGGGGCGAGGGCACACCCGGTCTGACAGAGTCGCTACTCGCTCAAGCGGCGAGGGCGAACTCGCGCTGACTGGAGTCGGCGCTTATATGTTTGCAGTGACGCTTGTGGTGGTCTCCTGCCTGCACCAGCACGCTTCCCCTGGATCAACGTACGGAGTCGAAACCGATCACCCCCGTGCGCTCCCGGCACTCGCTCCCGGGACCACAACTGTAGCGCGCCGGCCCGACGGGGTCATCCCGGTTGGCGAGGCTGCACCCGATTCGCACCCCGACGTGGGAACCCGCGCCCGACGGCGAATCCGGTGCAACCTCGCCAGCGGCGACGCGGAGCGGCCTCAGCCGGCCACCGCGATCAGCGTCACGGCGGCCGCGGCCAGGACCATGCCCGCCTTCTGCACCCGCTGGACGCGCTCGCCCAGCACGACCATCGCCAGCGCCACGGTCGCGGCGGGGTACAGCGAGGCGATCACGCTGACCAGCGACAACAACCCCCCTTGCACGGCGTAGAGGAAGGCGACGTTGGCGATGACGTCGAGCACCCCGGCCACCAGCGCCAGCCGCAGTGGGACCCCGCTGGGCGCGTGCACCTGTCCGCTCGCCACCGCGGCCACGACCACCACGAGCGAGGCCCCCACCCGGGAGATCACCAGCGGCCACAGCCCCGTGCCAGACGGCACCTGGTCGAGCAGGATGAAGTAGACCGCGAACGCGCCGCCCGAGCCGACCGTGAGCAGCCCGATGCGGCGGGTGAAGCTCCCCCCGCCGGCCTTCTCCCGACTGACCAGCAGCACGGCGAGCACGGCCAGCACCGCACCCACCACCGCGAGCCGGCCGGGGCGCTCCCCCATCGCGATGCCGGCCGCCAACGGCACCCCCGCGGCCAGCACCGACGTGATCGGGGAGATGACGCTCATCGGCCCGCTGGCCAGGGCCAGGTAGAACCACCACACCGCCAGGGCGGCCGTCGCCCCGGCTGCCAGGCCCCACAGCATCGACGACAGGCTCGGCTGGCCCCCGACGGGCAGGGCGATCACGGCCAGCAGCAGCACCGAGACCGGGTAGCTGACCAGCACGACGCGCAGCGCGGCCACCCGCCGAGCGGCGACCCCACCCACGAAGTCGCTGACGCCGTAGCCCGCGGCCGCGAGCAGGGCCAGCAGGATCGCCCCCATCAGAGCCCGAGCAGCCGCGCGGGCGTGTCGTGCAGCACCGCGCGCAGGAAGCTCTCACCGAGGCGGTCGTCCGCCGCGGCCCAGCCCGCGATGGCCCGCAGCTGGGTGGCGTAGTCGTAGGGGATGTTGGGGAAGTCGGTGCCCAGCACCACCCGGTCGGCCACGTCGACGAGCCGCGGCGCCCAGTCGCCGGGCAGCGGACACATCCTCTCGGCGAACGGCGTGCCCACCATCGTGGTGTCCAGGTGCACCCGAGGAAAGCGCGCCGCCAGCTCCAGCGCGGCGTCGAACTCCGGCATGCCCGCGTGCGCCAGCACCGCCGTCAGCCGGGGATGGGCCTCGAGCACCTCGGCGAACACGTCCAGGCCGGTGTGGGCCCCTTGGATCGGCCCGTTGCCGCAGTGCACCACCACCGGGGTTCCCGCCTCGGCCAGCAGCCCCCAGGCGTCGGAGAGCACCGGGTCGCGCGGGTCGAAGCCCCCGACCTGCACGTGCACCTTGACCACCCGGGCCCCGGCGGCCACGGCATCACCGACGTACCCAACCACTCCGGGCTCAGCGAACAGCGTCGCGGTGGGCACCGCCCCAGGCGTCCGGGCCCCGAAGTCCATCGCCCACTCGGTGAGCCAGGCGGCCATGCCCGGCTTGTGCGGGTAGACCAGCGGGGCGAACGTGGTCACGCCCAGCTCGCGGAGCACCTGCAGCCGCTGGGCCTCGGGCCGCTTGTAGTGGACCGGCCACTCGGTGCCGTAGTGGGCCCCGGCGTTGTCGAAGTAGTCCCACACCTTGGCCATGACCCGCTCGGGCAGGAAGTGGGTGTGGATGTCCACCAGCCCGGCCAGCCCCAGCCCGCGCACCCACGCGGCAACCCCGGCGTCGTCGGCCGGAAGATCGGCCGCGCTGCTCGCAGGGTTGCGGGACGCGCTCAACCCCGCATGCCCTTGACCCGGCGTCCCAGCTCCCGGGTGACCTCGCGCTCGGTGTCCCGGCGGGCCAGGTCCTGGCGCTTGTCGTGGGACTGCTTGCCACGACCCAGGCCCAGCTCGACCTTGACGTAACCGTTGTGGAAGTACAGCGACAGCGGGACGAGGGTGAGGCTGCCCTCCCTGGTCTTGCCGATCAGCCGGTCGATCTCGCTCGCGTGGAGCAGGAGCTTGCGGGTGCGTCGCGGTGCGTGGTTGGTCCAGCTGCCCTGGGTGTACTCGGGGATGTGCAACCCGCGCAGCCAGACCTCACCGTCGTCCACGGTGGCGAAGGCGTCGACGATGGACACCTTGCCGTCGCGCAGGCTCTTGACCTCGGTGCCCACCAAGACCATGCCCGCCTCGTACACGTCGATGATCGTGTAGTTGTGGCGCGCCTTCCGGTTGGTGGCGATGGCCTTCCTGCCCTTGTCTCTCACCCGGCGTCCCGCACCGGAGAAGAGTACGGGACGTCCGTCACTGCCGGACGTACAGCCGCAGGGTCACGAAGGCGGTGATCGCCGCCAGCCCGATGCCCACCACGGCCAGCACGGGGGAGACCAGCAGCACGTCGCTGGTCGTGACCTGGCCGATGATGTTGGAGGAGTAGAGGTCCCGGAGCACGTCGTCGAGGAAGGCCACCTTGGCGATCACCAGGCCCCCGATGGCCAGGGCCGAGCCGATGACTCCGGCAACCACCGCCTCCAACAGGAAGGGCAGCTGGGTGTACCACCGGGTGGCGCCGACCAGCCTCATGATCCCCACCTCCGTGCGCCGGGTGTAGGCCGCGACCTGGATCATGTTCGAGATGAGCAGCAGCGCCGCGAAGGCCTGCAGGATCGCGATCGCGAAGGCCGCGTTGCGGACGCCGCCGAGCACCGAGAACAGGCGCTGGACCAGGTCGGCCTGGTCGACGACCTTGTCGACGCCGGGCTTCGTGCCGAACTCCTGGTTGATGATCGCGAACCGCTTGGGGTCGGTGAGCTTCACCCGGAACGAGGCGGGCAGGGCCTCCGGACGGGCGAGCTGCACCAGCTCGGGCTGGTTGGCGAAGACCTCCTTGAACCGCTGGAAGGCCTGGTTCCGGCTCTCGTAGCTGACCGACTCGACCCCGGGAGTGGCCTTGAGCTCCTTCTGCAGCGTCGAGCACAACGCCTCGGTGCACGAGGCGTCGTTGGTGGAGACGTCGTTGGTCAGGTACACGGCCACCTCGACGCGGTCGAAGTAGATCTGCTCGGTCTTGTTGGTCATCTGCACCACCAGCAACCCGCCGCCGAGCAGGCCGAGTGAGATCGCCGTGGTGATGATCATCGCGATGGTCATGGTGATGTTGCGGCGCAGGCCGGTCAGGACCTCGCTGAGCACGAAGCTGGCACGCATCGGGTGGGGATCCTCCGGGTGGCTGGGTGGGCGGAGTCACGGGTGGGCTGAGTCACGAGTGGCTGGGTGGAGCAGGTCGGCTAGCGGCCCACCCCGTAGACGCCCCGGGCCTCGTCGCGCACGACCTTGCCCAGGCTCAGCTCCACCACGCGGCGGCGCATGGAGTCGACGATGTGGTTGTCGTGGGTGGCCATCAGCACCGTGGTGCCGGTGCGGTTGATCCGCTCGAGCAGCAGCATGATGTCCTGGCTGGTGTCGGGGTCGAGGTTGCCGGTGGGCTCGTCGGCCAGCAGCAGCAGGGGCCGGTTGACGAACGCGCGGGCGATGGCCACCCGCTGCTGCTCGCCGCCGGACAGCTCGGTGGGCAGGCGGTCGGCCTTGCCGGACAGGCCCACCAGGTCCAACACCTCGGGCACGACCTTCTTGATGGTGCTCCGCGGCTTGCCGATGACCTCGAGGGCGAAGGCGATGTTCGCGCCCACGGTCTTCTGCTGCAGCAGACGGAAGTCCTGGAACACGCAGCCCACCCGCTGGCGCAGCTTCGGAACGCGTCGACCGGCCAGCTTGTTGACGTGGAAGCTGGCTACGTGGATGTCACCGGAGGAGGGCAGCTCCTCGCGCAGCAGCAGGTTCAGGAAGGTGGACTTCCCGGAGCCGGACGCGCCGATCAGGAAGACGAACTCCCCCTTGTCCACCGAGACGCTCACCTTGTCCAGCGCAGGCCGGGTGGACGTCCGGTAGGACTTGGAGACGTTCTCGAGGCTGATCACGGGTTCCTACTGTAGCCACCGTCGGCGCCGACCCGACCTGACCGCACTTGCCGGACGACCACGGTCACGGCCCTACTCGGCGCCGTCGCGACGCCGCCAGCGGATACCGGCCTCCAGGAAACCGTCGAGGTCACCGTCGAGCACCTTGGACGGGTCCCCCACCTCGTACTCGGTCCGCAGGTCCTTCACCATTTGGTACGGGTGCAGCACGTAGGAGCGCATCTGGTTGCCCCACGAGCTGCCACCGTCGCCCTTGAGGGCATCCATCTCGGCGCGCTCCTCCCGCCGCTTGACCTCCAACAGCTTGGCCTGCAGCACCTTCATCGCCGCCACCTTGTTCTGCAGCTGGCTCTTCTCGTTCTGACAGGTGACCACGATCCCGGTGGGGATGTGGGTCAGACGGACCGCGGAGTCGGTGGTGTTGACGCTCTGCCCACCCGGACCGGAGGACCGGTAGACGTCGACCCGCAAGTCGTTCTCAGCGATGTCGATGTGGTCGGTGGTCTCCACCACCGGCAGCACCTCCACCCCGGCGAACGAGGTCTGCCGACGACCCTGGTTGTCGAAGGGGCTGATCCGCACCAGGCGGTGGGTCCCCATCTCCACCGACAGGGTGCCGTAGGCGTACGGCGCCTTGACCGCGAAGGTGGCGCTCTTGAGCCCGGCCTCCTCGGCGTAGGAGGTGTCGTAGATCTCGATGGCGTAGCCGTGCCGCTCGGCCCAGCGCAGGTACATCCGCATCAGCATCTCGGCGAAGTCAGCCGCGTCCACCCCGCCGGCCTCGGAGCGGATGTTCACCAGCGCGTCGCGCTCGTCGTACTCCCCGTTCAGCAGGGTGCGGACCTCCATGGCCGCGACGTCGGTGCGCAGCTGCGCCCGCTCGGCGTCGGCGTCGGCGGTGGCCTCGACCTGTGACTGGCCCTGCTCGCCCTCGGCCAGCTCGTAGAGCAGGGGCATGTCGTCCAGGCGCTGACGCAGACCCTGCACCCGCTTGAGCTCGGCGCTGGTGTGCGAGAGCTGGCTGGTCACCTGCTGGGCGTGCTCCTGGTCGTCCCACAGGTCCGGCGAGGCCGCCTGCTGGGAGAGCTCGTCGACCCGCCGCACCAGCTCGTCCACGTCCAGGACCGCCTCCACCGTGCGCAGGGTGGTGTCGAGCTCGGCGAGATCAGCGATGACGTCGGGGTGCACGACCGGCCACGTTACTGGCTCGGTCGACCGGCCACCGTGTCCACCGCCCGGGCCAGCGCCTGCAGGTGCGCCACCACGAACTCTGCCGCCGCCCGGGCCCCCACGTCCTCGGCGCCGGCCACGGCGGCCCGCGCCACCGCGAGCTGGTCGTCCACGGCTGCGGCCGCGTGCGCGAGCAGGACGCTGCGGTCGGGCTCGAGGAGGGTGTCGGCGTGCACCAGGCGCAGCAGCAGCGGGCTGCGCACCGACTCGACCGGCGCGTCCCCACCGCCCTCGGCCAGCCACGCGAGGAACGCTCGGCGGCCGGCGGCCGAAACTTGGTAGGCCTGGCTGGAACGGGCCCCACGCCGCCCGAGGCGCAGCAGACCGCGGTCCACCAGCAGCGGCAGCTCGCGGTAGACCTGGCTGCGGGTCAGGCCGAAGAACCCCTGGTAGCGCACCGCCGCCGCGGCCACCAGCTCCCCGCCGGTGGCCGCGCCGTCCTGCAGCAGGCCGAGCAGCGCCGCTGCGGTGGCGTTCACGTGCGCGGCGGCAGCCATGGGCTCACGGTGCCACCCGGCCACGGCGGGCGTCGAACCAGCGGTCTCGCCGCTCGCCCACCGCACCACGTGCCCAAACGTTCGCCGTACCGCGTGCCCGGTCGTTCGCGCACCCAACGATGTGTCATTCTCGTGACCCCGGGTGCGACCCAGTTCACATTCCGGGAACATGGGTGGAGCATCGTGTCGGCCACGAGCCGGTCGCGGGCAGCGCCCGAGCACCACGTCCACCCATGAGGTGGACCGTCCAGACAACGAGGGGTGTGCACGCGTGACCGGTTTCCTGCTCAAGCGGCTGGCCAACTACATCGTGCTGCTCCTGGTGGCCACGTTCCTGGCCTTCCAGCTCTCCGCCCTGGCGTTCAACCCGCTGGCGTCGCTGGAGATGCGCAACCCGCGCCCGCCGCAGGCCACCATCGACGCGAAGGCGGCCGAGCTGCGCCTGAACGAGCCGGCCCCGGTGCGCTACGTCGCCTGGCTGGGTGACGTGGTGCTGCACGGGGACTTCGGTCGCACGGTCACCGACCAGCCCATCACCTCAGAGCTGGGTCGCCGGATCGGGGTCAGCCTGCGCCTGCTGCTGATCGGCGCGGCGCTGGGCACGCTGATCGGGGTGATCGTCGGTGTGGCCGCGGCGATCCGGCAGTACAAGCTGAGCGACTACTTCGCCACCCTCTTCTCGTTCGTGGTGCTCAGCGCACCGGTGTTCGCGATCGCGATCCTGCTCAAGTACGGCGCGGTGGCCATCAACGAGACCACTGGCAAGCAGATCTTCCTCTACACCGGCGAGGCGTCGTTCGGCTTCACCGGCAACCTCTGGGAGCAGATCGTGGACCGGTTGCAGCACCTGGTGCTGCCGACCCTGTCGCTGGCCCTGGGCCAGATCGCCTACTACAGCCGCTACCAGCGCAACGCGATGCTCGACGTGCTGGGCAGCGACTTCCTGCGCACCGCCCAGTCCAAGGGCCTGACCCGACGCAAGGCCCTGTTCAAGCACGGCCTGCGCACCGCGCTGATCCCGATGGCGACCCTGTTCGCGTTCGGCTTCGGCACCCTGGTGGTGGGCGCGACGTTCACCGAGAAGATCTTTGGCTGGCAAGGCATGGGTGACTGGTTGATCCGGGGCATCCAGACCCAGGACACCAACATCACCGCCACGGTCACCATGTTCACCGGCGTGGCCATCCTGTTCTCCGGGTTCCTCTCCGACATCCTCTACGCCGCACTCGACC